>JAJEEU010000107.1 GCA_022820825.1 Vicinamibacteria bacterium | reverse complement strand
GGCGGCGGCCGCGGCTTCGTCCGCGCGGGCGCCGCTGAGCATGTTGCGCAGCGCGTAGTTGCCCTCGTGGCAGGCGTACTCGAAGAGCGGCCCCTCGATGGCCACCATCGGAATCGCCGCCGTCCACTCCGACTGGTAGACCGTCGGATCCACCACCGTGATCCGGTAGTCGATAGTCTGTGCGTCGACCCGCGTGAAGCGCTCCACGATGCGCGCGTGCTCGCTGATGCCGAAGACGACGTTCGCCATCTCCACCCGCTGCTCGTCGGCCTTGGCGCTCAGGTTGGTCGTCTCCACCACCAGCGTGTCGCCCTCCCACCGGCCGCGGGAGCTGCCGAGCCACTGCTGGATCGACGGGGCGGGGTGCGGCCGGCCGTCCAGCGGGATGATCCGCGAATCGTGGATCATCTCCACCTGGATCACCACGTGGTCCGGCGTCTGCAGGATGTTGTAATTGTGGTTGTAGAAGCCCGGCATCATGCCGCCGGGCAGCCCGCGCGTGAGGCAGCGATCGTAGAGATGGAAGTCGGTCGTCCAGTCGCGCCGGTCGCTGTAGCGCACGGCGTAGATGGCGTCGGCGCGCGCCGCGGCCGGCGGGGTCAGCGGCGGCAGCAGCCCGCTCGGCGGGTCGACGACGAGCGACGTCTGCTCACCCGTGAAGCCCCGCTCGAACCAGAAGCTGTTGTAGGCGCCCGTCTGTCCCGGCGGCGGCGGCCGGTCGGCGTTCGCCGCCCGCTCGGCGTCGCGCTCGGCGCGTTCCTCGTCGGTCAGCGTCGTCCGCCCCGCCAATTCCTCGGGCCGCTGCAGCGGCGTGGTCGTGGTATTCGACCAGATGCCCTGCAGATCCGGGTCACCCCAGGGCGTGCGCGGCAGGTCCTGCCCCGCCGCCAAAGCCGGCGATAGAAGTCCGACCGCAACGATTGCGGCCGACACACGCGCCGCGCGACAAGCATGCTGCGTCACTGAACACCTCCCCCGAACAGCGCGCGGGCCGACTGCGCGTGCGCTTCCAGCGCGTCCATGTGCTCCTCGACCAGATATCCGGCTGCCTGGAGCTGTCTCGCCGCCGCCATGTACTGCTCCTTGTACTCCTCGAAACTGCCGTAGCGCTCCGTCACCGCACGCCGCGGGTCGCCGGTCCGCTCACGGTCCGCGGCGGTGCGCGGGAACGGAATGCGGCCGCCGGTCAGCCGCAGGAGCTCGCCGGGCGCGCCGATGGCCGGGTTGCGCAGGTTCCATCCCGTGAAGGTGGCCAGCGGCACCGCGACCGACGGCATCTGCAGTGCGCCCAGTTCGTTGTTGTCCGCGTCCAGCGCCGGCACCCGCACGCCGTACAGCTTGCCGCTGCGCAGCGGCGGTTGCCGTTCGATACGGCGCTGCTTCTCGAAGTCCTTGCCGTAGTCGAGCAGCTCCGGCTGCTGGATGACCGCGGGATAGCGCACGTCCGGCAGCGGGGTCCAGCCCGACCGCTCCGCTTGCCACTCCACCAGCGTGCCGTCGGCGATCCGCGGATGCACGCTCGGGGGCGGCGGCGTCCCGTCCGTAATCCAGCGATCCATGGCCAGGAACAGCGCCTGCTGGAACGGCCGGAACGGGGTCGGGCTCGGCGCGAGCTGACCGCGGTCGTGCGGACGCGAAGCCGGACCGTGCTGCGTCCCGCCGAACACGTACACGCGCACTTCCGGCGGTATCACGCTGTCCCGCTCTCCGGAGGGGTCGGTCACCACCAGCGAGCCGCTGCGGTGCCAGTACTCCGACGCGCTGTCCAGGTGCATCACCTTGGGCAGCGTACCCGAGGCCCCAGCGCGGCGCAGCAGGCCGTCACGCCGGCCGGTAAACGGATCGGTCTCTTCGCCGTAGGCGAACGGGAAGACGTCGGCGGGGTACAGGTGTCCCGTATGCTGGGTGTTCGTGCGGGTGGGGGACGCGAAACGGTGGTTGAAGAACCCCTGTCCCCCGCCGGCTATCACCGGCATGACACCGTCGAATACCTGCCGGCCCTGCTCGTCCGCGTTGAACCCTTCGTGGAGGAACATCCGCAGCGCGCGACCGCTCTGCGACAGGCCCAGGCCGATCGCCCGCGTGACGAGGGGCTGTCCGTCCGCACCCCGCAGCGGGTTCAGCGCCGACGTGTCGTGCTTGAGCAGCGACACCAGGTCGCGGATGGCCGCGAAGCCGGTACCCTGCACGACCGAGCCGCGCGCCTCGTAGATCAGCTCGTAGATGACGCCCGGCTCGAAGCCGCCGTCGAGCTCGACCTGCAGCTCCACAAGGCCGCTGCCCTCCTCGCGCGGCGGCACAGTCACCAGCAGGCGCCATTTGTCGCGCGCGATCAGCTCCGGCGCGTCCTTCTCGCGCAGGCGGCGGGTCAACGTCGCCTCGACCGCGCTGGCGGCGACCGGCTCGTAGCTGAGCTGGTTGGACACCCGCAGGCGCTCGGCCGGCGCGTCGGTAACGAAGTCCGCGCGGACCGTGCCGACGACGTTCACGCCGTCGTCGTCGTTGGCGACGGGCGCCTCCAGCCGCAGCAGGTCGCGCGACACCGGCACCTCGGCGATCCAGCCACTCGCGACCGCTACATATCCCCTGCTCAGGAGGAACGGATCGGAGCCCCAGAGCCGGCGCCCGCGGTTGTTGACCTCGTACAGCAGGGTCGGCCGGGCCTGGCCGCGATCCACGGGCGCGAGGATCTCGACGTCGGCGTAGAACTCGACGCGCCCTGCCTCGTTCGGCGCGGCAGCGGCGAGATCGACGATGCGCGCGTTCGCCTCCAGGTCGGGATCGAGCGCGTACACCACCCGGCCGCGGAGGCGCTCGTACGGGCCGACCGGACCCGGCACGTCGACGCCGAGCGGCTGGCGCGACGTGATGTCGAGGCGGATGACCTCGGCGGCCGCCGGCAGGGCCGCCAGCGGCGCGAGCAGTGCAAGAACGAAGATCCGGCAGATCGCTGGCATGGCGTACGCCCCTTCTTCAACGCTTCCGACTGCCCATTCTACGCTGCCGGCGGTCCGCCGTCAGCGTCCGAAGCGGTAGGTCAGCGCCACCTTGAACCGGCGGCCCTTCGCGTCGTGCGTGAAACCGTCGTACGCCTGCTCGATGTTGACCCAGGGCGGCAGGGCGCCGGTCAGGTTCAGCCCGTACAACGTGAGATCGAGCCCCGCGTCCGGGAAGCGCCACAGGAAGCTCATGTCCCAGAAGTCGTATGGTTCGATATAGGGGACGGTGGTTCCGGCGCCCCGGTCCTCGTAGCCGGAGACGTAGCTCACGTAGTTCGCGAACGTGAAGTCGCTCCAGGAGTACGCCACCGACCAGCGGCTCTTCCAGCGCGGCAGCGGCACCGCGATCGGGTGTGCAAAGTTGAGGTAGCCGGCCGCGTTCCGCTCGGGATAGAGCGTCAGGTCCGAACCCTCCAGCAGCAGCTCCTTCGTGTCGTACTCCACCGTGAGGGTGGAGTCCCAGGCCAGCGCAACCTGTCCCGGTCCGGCGTCGAAGCGCGTGGCGAAGTGGGTGTCGATCCCGCGGGTCGTGAGCCCCGGCCAGTTCACGAGGTCGATCTGGATACGCTCGAGGTTGGCGGCCGTGCAGCGGTCCTCGGGCGCCAGGTCCGCGGCCCGGCCGCCTGGACAAACGATGTACGGCGACAGCGCCTGCCGGGTCGCCGGATCGTCGCTGGCGTAAAGGCCGGTGACCGCATCGTAGGGCATCGATCCAATCACGTTCTCGAAGTCGTAGCTCCAGTAGTCGACGGTCGCTTCGATGCCCCCCTCCAGGAACAGCACGGCGCCGAGGTTGTAGGTGAACGCCTGCTCGGGAAGCAGGTCGGGCTGCCCGAAACGGTCCACCGCCTGGTAGGCGCCCGTCTCTCCGACCCACTCGAGGGTCGTCAGCGGGCTCGGATTCAGGTCGTCGAGCGACGGCGTGCGGAACGTGGTCTGCACCGAGCCGCGCAGCGCCAGCGAATAGTGCAGGTTCTCGGCAATCTGCACGCGGCCGCCGAACTTCGGGTCGAAGCTGCTGACGTGGCGGCCGGCGACGTTGTAGAACTCGTAGTTCGCGGCGATCTGCGTCTCGACCCGGGGGCCGATGCTCAGCGCCAGCTCGCCGAAGAACCGCTGCACCTGCTGGTCCGCGGCATAGGGCCGGTGGACGTTCGTGAACAGGTACGGACCGAAGCGGTCGCCCGCCGAGCAGCCGTGGTCGCCCGCCACCGGGCAGGGATTGACGGTCACGTCGCCGGGGTCGTTCGGATTGCCGTCGGCGCGCATCGACCGGAACTGGTAGCCCACGGCGAAGTCGGCCACGTTCTCCACCAGGTTGCCGCTGACCGTCGCGTCCGCGACGAGCAGGTCGGTCGTGCTGACGAGGTCCACTTCCTCGTTGAGCCAGAGGCGCAGGTCGTCCTGGTTCGCCAGGCCGGGAACGAAATCGGGATTCGCCGCATTTTCGAAAGCCGAGCCCGGCTGATCGGAGTACTGGATGGCGTTGCTGAACGGGTTGTAGTACATGCAACCGCCCTGGCCGGCCACCGCGCCGCCCAGCGGCCCGAGCGCCATGCCGGCGGGGGACCCGTGATCCGCCACCACGCCGACGCCGCAGTTGGGCCCGCCGAAGCCGCGGAAGGCCCGGAAGATCCGGTCCGTGTATACCGCCGGCAGGTTGAGATTGCCCCGGGCTCGGGAATAGGACAGACCGACGTCCCAGTGCGCGTTCCGGCTCCCGAGCATGAAGTCTCCATCCACCGAACCCGCGAGCCGCGCCGTCCGGGACTCCCGCCGCAGCCTGCGCCCGGGACCCGAGTTGCCGTACGGGCGGCCGTTGAAATACCAGGGGTCCCCGCCGGCGCAGGCGCCGCCGGGGTCGGCCTTCGCGTCGCCCGCGTAGCTTCCGCAGAACGCCTGCCGTCCCGGGTGGTTGGGCCCCACCTCCATGATGGTGGTGCTCGTCAGCGGGAACGGTGGGTACGACGGCGTCGTGTACCAGTTCGGAATCACCGCGTCGGAGAAGAGGCCCTCGACGTGGTAATTGGTCCGCTCGTTCACCGGGCCGTTGAGCTCGACGAAGGCGCGGGTCTGCCGCTGCTCGTCGATCAGGTTGTCGTACGGCGCGTAGCGGAAGCGGCACGTCCAACCCTCGTCCTGGCCGCCGAACTCCGTGCAGCGCGGATCGAAGACGTCGGCCGTCCACGGCACGGGCCCACCCACGGCGAACGTGCCGGGGTTGCCGATGCTGGACCATCCTGCGCGATTGCCGCCGGCATGCGTGCTCAGCCGATCGAGCGTCCAGGGGCGCTCGGCCATCTGCAGCTCCTGGCGGCCGACGGTCTCCGCGGCCACCACCAGGCTGGATTCGCCGATCCGCCCGCCCCAGATGCCGGCGACGGTGGTATCGCCCGCACTGTCGAAGTAGTCGTGCGAGACGTTGAACTCGAAGCCCCGGAAATCATGGCGCGTCACGAAGTTGGCGACGCCGCCCACCGCGTCCGAGCCGTAGATCGCCGCGGAACCCTCTTTCAATACCTCGAGCCGGCCGACCGCGATGGCCGGAATGGTGTTCACGTCGACGAACCGCCCGCCGATCAGGCGCGCTGGCACGGGCACGTGCCGCCGGCCGTTGATCAGCACGAGCGTCCGCGACGCGCCGAGGCCGCGCAGGTTCACGTTGGCCACGTTCTCGGTGAGCGTCGAGGGCTGGTTGGAGTTGTACCAACTGTTCCGCTCACCGACCACGCCGTGGCTGACGCTGAGGTTCTTGAACAGATCGACGAGCTGCGTCGCGCCTTGTTGCTGGATCGTGTCGCGGGTGACCACCGCCACCGCGTGGGGCATGTTGATGGCGGGCGCTTCGATGGCGGTGCCGGTCACCGCCACCGTCACTTCCTCGAACAGGCCGCCCAGCCGCAGCGTGACGTCCACCGTCGGCGCGGACGCCGCGGCCAGCTCGATGGTCCGCTCCAACTCCTCGAAGCCCGGCAGCGTGAACGTGAGGGTGTACGCGCCCGGCGGCAGCGCCTCGAATGCGTAACTGCCGTCGCCGTCGGTCACGACCACGCGCGTATCGCCGGCCAGCGCGGCGCCCGCCGCGGCGACGGTCACGCCC
>JAJEEU010000038.1 GCA_022820825.1 Vicinamibacteria bacterium | reverse complement strand
CCGAATACGGTAGTGCGGCGGGCCGTGCCGCGGCCGCCCGCGGCGCGCGACGGGCGCGGGGGCAGGGGTAGTCACGGACGCCTGGGACGGGGCAGCTACTACTACCCGCAGTTGTACGGCTCCTGGTTCTACTCCCCCGGTTTCGGCTACAACTTCGGGTACGGCTACGGGCCCTACTACTACCGTCCGGGCTTCGTCTACCCCCGTCCGTACGGGTCCTACTTCTACTTCGGCGGCTACCCCTACACTACCGGCTACGGCTACCCCTGGATATACGGAGGCGCCTGGGGCTACGGACACGACCCCTGGGTGACGCCGTACTACGGCGGGTACGCGGTCGACTACCCCGCGCTCTACCAGGGCTCCATGCGGCTGAAGATCAAGCCGCGCGATGCGGAGGTGTACGTGGACGGCTACTACGTCGGCGTGGTGAATTCGTTCGACGGCGTCTTCCAGCGCCTGCGGCTGGAGGAAGGGCCGCACCGCGTCGAGATCCGCCACCCCGACTACCGGCCGATAGTGCGCGAGGTGCTGATCGTCGCCGGGGAAACGGTTACGTGGGAGGAGCGGATGCAACCGCTCTAGAAGCGGACATTGCGGATGCATCCGCGTGCTACCCTTATCAACTCTTGGAGAATGCCCCCCAGCGACCCGGCGCCGGACTCACCCGTGAAGCGGTAGCGCAAGTGTACCACCGGGGTCTGCTCGACCTCGTGTTCGACGCAGCGCGGGTGCACCGCGCGACGCAGGACGCGGCGGAGGTGCAGTGCGCGTCGCTGCTCAGCGTGAAGACGGGCGGCTGCCCCGAGAACTGCTCCTACTGCCCGCAGTCGGCCCACTACAGCACCGGCGTCGAGGCCGAGCCGCTGATGACCGTCGGCGAGGTGACGGCGGCCGCGCGGACGGCGAAGGCGAACGGCGCCGACCGCTTCTGCCTGGGCGCCGCCTGGCGCGAGGTGCAGGACGGCCCGGCGTTCGACCGCGTGCTGGAGATGGTGGGCGCCGTCAAGCGCGCCGGACTGGAGACGTGCGTCACGCTCGGCATGCTGACGCCGCCGCAGGCCGCGCGCCTGCGGGACGCGGGGCTCGACTACTACAACCACAACCTGGACACGGGCCCCGACTTCTACAGGCAGATCATCACCACGCGCTGCTACGAGGATCGGCTGCGCACGCTCGACGCGGTGCGGGAGGCCGGCCTGAAGGTGTGCTGCGGCGGCATCCTGGGCATGGGCGAGAGCCACGACGACCGGATCGACCTGCTGCACGAGCTGGCGCGGCAGGATCCGCAGCCCGAGAGCGTTCCCATCAACACCCTCGTGGCCGTGGCCGGCACGCCGCTGGAGGACCGCCCGCCGGTGGCCTGGGACGACCTGCTGCGCATGGTCGCCGCGGCGCGCATCCTCATGCCGCACGCGCGCATCCGGCTGAGCGCGGGGCGGCTGCAGATGAGCGACACGCTGCAGGCGTTCTGCTTCCTCGCGGGCGCCAACTCGATATTCCTCGGCGACCGCCTCCTGACGACCCCCAACGCCGACGCCGACGGCGATTTCGCGCTGCTGGAGCGGCTGGGGTTGCGCGCGGTTGAGCCGCGCGAGGCGGAAACGGTATCTTCCTGAGCACGGTCCACTTCGGCCAAGGAGGTCGCGTCGTGAATTCGCTTCACCCCCGTCTCTTCCAATGCGCGGCGGGCACGCTCGCCGTCGCCGCCCTCGTCCTGCTGCACGCGGCGGCCGTGTCGGGCCCTGCCGGCGCCCAGGTGCCCTCCGGCGGCGGCGCGGCCGCGGCCTCGCTGCCGCGCGTGTCCGATCTGCCGGCGGGCTTCCAGCCGGCGGGCGAGATCGCCGGCCGCGGCATGTTCTACGCGGAAGGCGGGCAGCCGGCCTACCGCCTGGACGACGGCACCCACTACCACGGCTACGACGCGCCCATCGGCTGGTCGAAGATGCCCAAGGAGGTGAGCGCGCAGGGCGTCCTGTACGGCGTCGACGGCGACACCGTGGTCTCCGCCGGCTACCTGCTGCGCCAGGCGGACCTGACCGCCGGCCGCAGCTTCCGCGGACTGACGCTGCGCGGGCTGGACTTCCCGGCGGCGCACTCGTTCACCACCGACTTCGTGCCCGACGAGGCGACGGGCGACCACCAGTTCCTGCTGCTGTGGCACTTCCGGCCGTTCGTGCAGCACGGACTGCCCTACGGCCAACTGCCGCCGCGCTCGACACTGCCGCCGCGCTTCTCGGTCTTTGCGTGCGAGCAGTTCGCCGAAGTCTTCTGTCCGGGCATGGGGCGCCACTTCACCGACCTGTCGCGACCGGCGGGACGCGCGCCCAACTCGCCCGGCGACGACGGCGTGATCTACGGCGAGGCGGCCGGCAAGCTCATCTTCATCGAGTACGTCCTCGGACAGCGCGAGTTCGCGGAAGGCGTCTCCTGGCCGGAGATGCCGCTGCACAACCTCGCCATCCCGCCCATCGCCGACACCCACGTGCTGCATTTCGGAAGCCCGGGGTCGCTGACGGGACGCTACACGGTGCACATGTACTTCATTCCGGAGGCGACGTATCTGAGTTGGCAGACCGAGCCGCCGCAGTTGTAGGACCGCGGCATCGGAGGTCCGGCGTCAGAGCTCGTCGACGGCGCGGACCACGGCGGCGATCTCACCGAGCGCCCACGCGGCCTCGTCGTCCGTGATGGCGTAGGGCGGCATGAAGTACACCACGTTGCCCAGCGGCCGGATCAGCAGGCCGCGGTCGAGGAAGGCGCGCGCCACGCGCGGTCCGACCTCGTCGAAGTAGCCGCCGGCGGCGCCCGGCGCGGGCGCCAGCTCCACGACGCCGACGCCGCCGATCACCCGCACGTCGCCCACCCACGGCAGCTCGCCGAGCGGCTCCAGCCCCGCGCGGAGCTGCGCCTCGAGCCGCGCGATGCGCCCCAGCACGTCCTCGTCGCGGAAGATGTCCAGGCTGGCCAGGCCGACGGCGCAGGCGAGCGGGTTGGCGGTGTACGAATGGCCGTGGAAGAACGTCCTGCCGCGGTCCTCGCTCAGGAAGGATTCGTAGATGGCCTCGGTGGCGGCGGTGGCCGCCAGCGGCATGTAGCCCGCGGTCAGGCCCTTCGAGAGGCAGATGATGTCCGGAGCGACCTGCGCGTGCTCGCAGGCGAACATGCGGCCGGTGCGTCCGAACCCCGTGAACACCTCGTCGGCGAGCAGCAGCGTGCCGTAGCGGTCGCACAGCCGGCGCACGCCGGCCAGGTACTCCGGCGGCTGGACGATCATGCCGGCCACGCCCTGCAGCATCGGCTCCACGACGACGCCCGCCACGCCGGCGCCGAGCTTCTCCAGTTGCGCTTCCAGGTCGGCCAGGCACTCGCTGCTGCCGCGTTGCCGCAACCTGCCGTCCGCGCCGGCGCAGCAGCCGGGGTCGGCGACGCGCACCACCGGAAACAGGATCGGCCCGAACGGCGCTGTGAAGCTGGTGGCGGCGCTGACCGACATGGCGCCGACCGTATCGCCGTGGTAGGCCCGCTCGAGCGCAATGAACGTCCGCCGCTCCGGCTCGCCCCGGTTCTGCCAGTACTGCCAGGCGAGCTTGAGCGCCACCTCCACCGCCGTCGAGCCGTTGTCCGAGTAGAACACGCGCGTCAGGCCGGCCGGCAGCAGCGCCACGAGCCGCTCGGCCAGCTCCACCGCCGGCGGATGCGTGCAGCCGGCGAAGATGACGTGCTCCAGCGTGTCCGCCTGCCGCGCCAGCGCCGCGTTCAGCTTCGGGTGGGCGTGCCCGTGGGTGTTGACCCACCAGGACGATACGCCGTCCAGGTAGCGCCGCCCGTCGGCCGTGTACAGGTACACCCCGGCGCCCCGCACCACCTCCAGCGGCGCGGGCCGGTTCAGCATCTGCGTATAGGGATGCCACAGGCAGGCGCCGTCGCGCGCCGCCAGCCCCGCTTCCGGGTCGGGCTTCATGCCAGCCACCTCCGCAGCCGCCCGCCGGGGTCGAGCCCCGTCCGCACCCAGGCCGCCAGCGCTTCCGGCGTCAGGGGGTCGAGCCGCGGCAGCTCGCCCAGCACGTCCACCCGGCCGTAGCGCGTGATGGCCTCGCGGTTGTCGCGATCGGGGTCGCCCACCATCACCACGCCGGCCACCGGCAGCGAACGCGCGCGCAGGGCCTCCAGCGTCAGCAGCGTGTGGTTGATGGTCCCCAGCGTGCTGCGCGCCGCCACCACCGCGGCCAGCTCCAGCCGGCCGATCAGGTCGGCCATCAGCGCGAAGCGGTTGATCGGCACGAGCAGGCCGCCCGCGCCTTCGACGATCCAGCGCGCGTCGGGCTCGCCGGCGGGGCGCGCCACCAGCGGGTCGAGGTCAATCGTCTCCCCCGCCCGCGCGGCGGCCAGGTGCGGGGAAACCGGATCGGGCAGGCGCACGCCGCCGTCGGCCACTTCCGCGCCCGAGCCGGCCGCCAGCCGGCGAACCTCCGCCGTGTCGTCGTCCGGCGGCACGCCGGTCTGGATGGGCTTCCAGTAGCGCAGCGGCAACTCGCCGCCGTAGCGCACCAGCAGCGCCGCGGAGACCACCGTCTTCCCCACCCCGGTGTCGGTCCCCGTCACGAAGAGGCCGCGGCGCACCGCTGCTCCTCTCCCTCCCGCAGGCACGCGCCCACCGCGGCGGCGAAGCGGCCGAGATCGTCCTCGCTCAGGCCGGCGTTCACCGCCACGCGCAGGCGCGCCGTGCCCGGCGGCACCGACGGCGGGCGGATGGCGCGCACGTCGAAGCCGCGCGCCTGCAGCGCCGCCGCCAGCTCGACCGCCGCCGCGTTGCCGCCGATCACGATCGGCACGATCTGCGACGTGCCCGCCGCCGCGCCATCGAATCCGGCCTCCGCCAGCCGGTCGCGCAGGAACCGGGCGCGCGCCAGCAGCCGCGCGCGGCGCTCGGGCTCCTCCGCCACGATGTCGAGCGCGGCGTCGATGGCGGCGGCGACGGCCGGCGGCGGCGCGGTCGAGAAGATGAACGTCCGCGCGCGCTGCTCCAGGTAGTCGATGGCCCACGCCGGTCCGGCCACGAAGGCGCCGGCCGTACCGAGCGCCTTCCCCGCGGTATTGATCGACAGCAGCACGCCGCCGCCCGCGCCCGCCTCGCGGATCAGCCCGCTCCCGTCGTCGCCGTAAATCCCCACGGCGTGCGCCTCGTCCACCACGAGCGCCGCGCCGTGCCGGCGGCAGACCTCGGCGTAGTCCGCCAGCGGCGCCAGGTCGCCGTCCATGCTGTACACGGACTCGATCACGACGAAGCGCTGGCCCGTACCGGCAGCGGCCGCCAGCCGCTCGTCCAGCGCGCCGACGTCGCCGTGCGGCACCACCACGCGCCGCGCGCGCGACAGCCGCAGGCCGTCGATCAGGCTCGCGTGGTTCAACGCATCCGAGTAGACGACGTCGCCCGCCTCGGGCAGCGTGGCCAGCACCGCGAGATTCGCCAGGTAGCCGCTGGAGAAGTACAGGCTGCGCGCGGCCCCCTTGAACGCCGCGAAGCGCCGCTCGACCGCGGAGAACGCCTCGCGGTGGCCCCGCAGCAGGCGCGACCCTGTGCTGCCGCAGCCGTCCGCCGCGGCGGCCGCGAACGCCCGCGTGACGCGGGGATGGGCCGCCAGGCCAAGGTAGTCGTTGGAGGCCAGGTCTATGCCCGCGGGCGGGCGCAGCCGCCGGAGCAGACCCTGCGAGCCGAGGTCCGCGAGGCGGGCGCGCACCCGGCCGGCGAGTGGGATATCCATGCGGTGCAGGTCGGATTATACGCCGCCGCCGGTAGCGCCCCACTTGCCTCCACGGGGCGATGTCGTTAGCACTGTTGCAGGAACCGTGCTGCCCACACGCCCCCGCAAGCGCAAACCCCGCGGCCGACATCCGGAGAACGCGCTCTCGACCACCTTCGCCCGCAGCGTGTCGCGCGCCGGACGCTACTGCGACGGCAACGGCCTGTACCTGGAGGTCAAGCCGACCGGCTCGCGAAGCTGGATCCAGCGGATCGTCATACGCGGCCGGCGGCGCGAACTGGGACTCGGCGGCTTTCCGCTGGTGTCGCTGAAGGCGGCGCGCGAGGCGGCGGCCGACAACCGCAGGGCCGCGCGGTCGGGACGCGACCCGCTGGCCGACAAGCGCCGCGGCGCGGGCATGCCGACGTTCGCCGAGGCGGCCGAGCGGGTCTGGGCCGACAAGCATCCCGGGTGGCGCCATCCCCGGCACGCCAGGGACTGGCTGGCGAGCCTGGCGCGATACGCATTCCCGCGCCTCGGCCGCACGCCCGTGTGCGACGTGACCAGCGCCGACGTGCTCGACACGCTCCGGCGCGTCTGGCACCTCCGGCCCGAGACCGCGCGCCGCCTGCGCCAGCGCATCGGCGCGGTGATGCAGTGGGCCGTCGCCATGCAGTACCGGACCGACAACCCCTGCGACGGCATCAGGCCGGTGCTCGGGCCGCAGCAGGATCTCGTGCGCCACATGCCGGCGCTGCACCATGCCGACGTCCACCGGGCCATCGAGACGGTACGGGCCACGAGCGCGACGCCGGCCGTCAAGCTGGCGTTCGAGTTCCTCGTGCTGACGGCGACGCGGTCGGGCGAGGCGCGCGGCGCGGCGTGGGCCGAAATCGACCTGCCGGCCCGCGTGTGGACCATCC
The DNA here is from genome assembly GCA_022820825.1 of Vicinamibacteria bacterium. Lineage (GTDB taxonomy): Bacteria > Acidobacteriota > Vicinamibacteria > Vicinamibacterales > UBA8438 > JAAXGX01. The sequence continues at coordinate 24,428 of JAJEEU010000038.1, read as the reverse complement.
CGGCCGCCCGCACGAAGGCCGGGCGCGAGCACAGGGTCCCGCTGTCGCGGCGCGCGGTGCAGATTCTCGACGCGGCGCGGGCGCTCGACCACGGCAGCAGCCCGCTGGTGTTCCCCAGCCAGGGCGGCAGGCCCATCGGCGAGACGCGGCTGTCCAGGCTGCTGAAGGAACACGAGGTGGCGGCCGTGCCGCACGGCTTCCGCTCCAGCTTCCGCGACTGGGCGGCCGAAGCGACGAACCACCCGCGCGAAGTCATCGAGGCCGCGCTGGGGCACGTCGTGAACAACCGCACCGAAGCGGCGTACGCCAGGTCGGACCTCTTCGAGCGCCGGCGGCGGCTCATGAACGAGTGGGCCGCCTACCTCCAGGGCGGCCAGGGAAGAATGCTCCCCTTCGACCGGTAGCCACCCGCCCCCGCACCGAACCACCTCCCCGAACGACCCCTACCGCCCCCCGGAGAGCAGCGCCGGTTAGGGGGGACATTGGGGGGACAACTGCGCCACGCAAGGCGATTTCCGGAGTTTTTCTCCGATTACGAAAAGAGCGCAACAGAAGAAGTAACCGTTACCCCCTAGTCTCAAAGGAGCGACAGTCATGAACGGAGCGAGAACAACTTTCATGCGGAGGGGCTATCTGCTCACTGCCCTTGCCGCGGCTGTGCTGCTCGCGGCGTCCCCCGGGATCGCGTCGGCGCAGAGCATCGGATTCACAGAATCGAGTGGGTCGGTCGCGGAGGCGGCATCGCATGAGAGCGGCGCCCTGGAGGGGCCGGTCAGGATCACGATTAGAGGATCCAATATTCCTACGGTTGCTGCTCAGAGAACGGCGGTTCTCGATGCCGCGGTGCTTGCGGTGAACGGAAATATCCATTACGCAATGATCGATCCCATGACGGGCCGGCCGTCGACGACGGTTACGGAAGTAACCGGCGCGTCCGCAACTACTCCTGTCGATATTCCACTGGCTGCAGCGAATTTCAACACCAGCAATGAAGCGGCGCTGCTAGTCGTGCAGGGCGATCATGGCAGTACGGACGACAACTGGCTCAGCGAGATGATCCGGTTCACGCTGAGCGCAGGCTCGGGCACTTCCGTCAGTCCGGCCGCCTATACGCTGACGGTCAACGACAGCGACGTGGCGCCCGTGGCGAAGTTCAGCGCGCCCAGCTTCACGCTGACCGAAGGCAGTGAACGAATGCTGTCTTTGGACATCGTTAGCGGAACAACCGGACGAGACACCGGTCTCCCGGGGGCCGCAACGGCATCAGCAGGCAATGGCGGGAATATTGTTGTCAGCGTGAGCAACCACCAGATGGTCACGATCGGCGGCGCGGATTCCATGTGTCCTGCCGCGGACATGGGGCGGAAGGCTGTCCATCTCGCACTGGGAGCTCTTTGGGGCGCCACCCCTGACGCGGCTGCCTTTGGCAGAACCGCTCGCATAGCAACCGATGCGACTGCCGGGACGATCGAAGCCATCGCTGCAGCGAATGCGGCTGCGGACATAACGGCCATGGCATGCAACGTGTCCGGTTTCAGGGATCCGTCGGTAACGCTGACGATTCTCTCGAACAACCTCGCTGAGCCGGCTACCGCCCGGGTGCGAGGCGACATCACTGTCGGCTCGCCGCTGACGATCACCGTCGACAGCGACGAGGCGGCTCCGACGCTCTCCTTCTCGCCGACGGACGTCACCATCGACGAGGGCGGCTCGACCAGCACGCGGCTGATCGCCGACGGCGCGAGCGCTACCGAGGTCGGCATGGTGAAGCTGATGGTCGAGGGTGATGCGATGGTTTCCCTCATGCACGAAGACTCCATGCTCGAGGAAATGGACGGCTACGTCTACGTCGACATGGGTATGAGCAACAGCGTCCGACTGACGGCCATGTCCCACAGCGACCCGGACCTGATGGACGGCGAGACGAAGTACAAGGCCTGGAAGCTGATGGAAGGCTCGTCGGACGCCGCAATCGGTGACGACTACTGGTTCCGGGTCGACGTCATGGGCTCGACGGCCGTGCCGGCGCTGCCGCTGGTCGGCCAGCTCCTGCTCGCCCTGTTCCTGATGGCCGGCGGCTCGCGGCTGTATCGTCGGCGCAACGGATAGCTCCACCATCCACGGCGCTAGGGGGAACGGTTGATTAGAAGGGGAGAAACCGGCGCGAATGCGCCGGTTTCTCCCCTTAAGTGTATCTGGAGTCCTCCGGGTTCCAAGCTGCATCCAGCGCAAGTCTCCAAAGGAGCGACAGTCATGAACGTAGCGAGATCAACCCTTGTGCGGAGGGGCCACCTGCTCACGGCCCTGACCGTGGCTGTGCTGCTGGCTGCGTCTTCCGGGACGGCGTGGGCGCAGACGATCAGCTTTCGCACATCCAGGGCCACAGTGGCAGAAGGTGCGAGCACCAATACCGCCACACCGGCGCCCCTGATGGTGACCATAACTCGGTCGGGTAACTTTGACGGGCCGCCTGCCACCGCAGGTGACGATCCGATAGCTTTCCCCGCTGGCGCCGACCACTTGATGCTCAGCGTTGTGGAATACGACGGCGGCACCGCCGCCGACGACTTTGAGATTACGTACCGTTCCGGCGATACCACAGATTTTTCTGCTACTGACCTCCTCGGTAACGCAACGTTCGGCTTCTCGGCGGAAGAGGCACGTACCGGCGGGGTTGCCACAACAATCGAGCTGCGTATTCAACACACTGCTGCCGACAACGGCGACTGGAACGATGAGACGTTGGTTCTGCGGGTGAGCGCGGCGTCCGCTCTAACAGACCATCTGGCTCCGTCAGCAGTTGAGGAGTCGAGACAGAAAAGAGTGCGCTACGGTACACGACAGCTCACGGTGACGGCCGAGGACGACGATCCGATGCCGATGCTCAGATTCGGCAAGTCGGACATCCAACTGGCCAGGGGGAACACGCAAACCGTGACGGCAGGCGTGGGCATCGGGGCCGCCCGTGGCGCCGGTGGCGGCACTATCCAGGGAACGCTGGCGGGACTCACCGGCACCGGCGGTGCGACGGGTGACGACGTCGAGCTTGCGGTCGATCCCGCGGATGCTGTTGGAAGGATCATCAAGATCACCAAAGACGTGGGCGGTACGGCAACCGCCCTCGTTGCCGGCAGCCAGGCCGGCAGGTATGTCGTCGGCAAGATCGGGGGTACTGGTGGTCTTGTGCCGGCGGATACGGGTCCTACCGACGGCATCACGCTGACGATCGAGGCAGTAGGCGCGTCCGGGTTCAGGGACGAGAGGATATCGCTCACGCTCGTGGACGGGAGAACCGAAGCTGAGAAGATGGGTGAGGGCGGCCCCCTTGGCGATTCGCGTCCAACTGCGGTCACTGTGCTAAGCGGCGAGGAGACGCCGACCGTCACGTTCTCGACCGATGCCGTCACCATCGACGAGGGCGGCATGGAAACGGTCCACATCCTTGCGGACACCGATCAGGGTGACCAGGTGGGCTCGGCAACGGTGTCCGTGAGCGGCGATGCCACGATTGTGCTGGAGCAGGGCGGCGGCCAGATCTCTGGTGGCGTCGTGGACTTCGGTGGCAGCGCCAATGCCGAGTTGACGATCAGGGCCCTTTCGGATCTGACGCTCGAGGATGGCGAGGAGAAGATGGCCACGGTGACCATCACGGACGCCAGCGGCGCGAACATCGGCGACCCGCGTGAGTTGATGGTGACCGTGGTCGGCTCCACCGCGGTGCCCGTGCTGCCGCTGGTCGGCCAGTTGATTCTGGCCCTGCTCCTGACGGCAGGCGGCGCGCGTTTGTACCGGCGGCGACAGCAGTAGCTCCACCGTTCGAACAGGGGGACGGTAACCGGGAAGGGGGATCCGGCGCGAGCGCGCCGGGTCCCCCTTTCGTTTCCGAGATCACAGGTCATGCGATACCACCATCTGCTCACCATGCTCACCGCGTGCGCTGTGCTGGCAGCGTCCGCCGCCGCGTCAGCCCAGGACAACGTCACGGCGACCGCGACGTTCAGCCGTACGGACGTCCGCATTGTGGAAGCCAGCTCGACAACGCTGGAGGTTCGCATAGCGCCGCCCGAAAACGAGGATTTTCCGGCGCTTGGGAGCGGCGGAGAAGTGGTCCTCGAGGTGGAGCCGGCCGCCGTGGTCACCACCGAAGCCTGCGATGCGGACGAGGATATGGACTTCGCGCTCCGCATCTGGTCGGAGACCGAGGCGTTGTTGCGTAGCGAAGAGACGGGCGCCATCACCATCGACAGGGACCTGCGCGATTACGAGGGGCAGCCGGCCGAGCTGCGGCTCGAGGCGTGCGAAAACAGGTCGGATTATCGGGATTCGAGTGTCACACTGACGCTGCGCGCCGCGTCTCTCGAGACGCGGGACGGCAACGTCGCCGCCGGTCCGCCGGCGCGCATCCAGGTCCTCAACGACGACCCCGTGCCGGTCGTCGATTTTTCAACCGGCTCACTGGCGATTGACGAGGGCGGAAGCCAGACGGTGGCGGTCGTGGCCGAGGGCGCACTGGGCGGCGCGGTTATGCGAGTGGCGATAGAAGCCGCGGGCGACGCGCGAATCTCGATCCAGCAGGGCGGCCAGCTGCTGGATGAAAACATGGACGGCTCGCTTGCCGTTGAGCTCAGCGCCAGCGGGACGGCCAGGCTGACGGTCCTCGCTGCCGGGGATGACACTCTGGCCTCCGGCGAGACGAAGACGGCCACGGTGCGGATTGTCGACACCAACGGCGCCGAGCTCGGCAGCATCGATACGCTTACCGTCACCGTCAACGGCAGCACCGACGTACCCGCCCTGCCGCTGGTTGGCCTGTTGCTGCAGGCGCTGCTGCTGACCGCCGCCGGCGCGCGGCTGTATCGGCGCCGCCGCGGATAGCCTCATAGCAACCCGCGGCGCAGAGGCGCTGCGTCTCCTTGCTTTCTTCGGGACTCGGCCGTGTCGCCCAATGCGGCCGCGAGGTAACCGAGGTGCGCAAGCCACGCTACAGAACCGCCGCACGCAATGTGCGTGCCCTGGCCGTCGGACTCGCATTGTGCCTGCCACTGATCGGTTGTTCGCCGACGGATGTCGTTACGCCGACGGCCGATGAATTGCAGACCCCTCAATCCAGCGCCGTCAGCGCCGCGACCTGGACGGACGGAGCGTGGCCGTTCACCGTCGAGCGCGGCGAGTTGATCTGCATTGGACCGGCCGACGACCGGGGTGTATTCATCGTGACCGACACGGGTGACATGTTTGCGCTGAACCCGGCCGCGATCCACATGGCGCCCGAAGTGGGCGCCACGGCCGACCTCGACCCGATCTGGCGGCAGCATCCGGACCTGCCCGGCGTCAAGATGAACGTGTCGCCGATGATCGTGTACGCGCTGGCGCTCTGCTGAGCGCGTCGACCACCCTTTCGTTGCATCACCCGCCAGATCCCACCGGATTCCGCGAGGGAATGGGGGGATAATTGGTCGGGCGATCCTGGACTTCCCTGCCCATGAGGGGTAGTAGTGAGGAACATCATCGTTTGTTGCGACGGCACCGGGAACGAGTACGGGCGGCACAACACGAACGTCGTCGAGACGTACAAGCTCGCCAGGAAGGGAGCCGCGCAGATTGCCTACTACGATCCCGGAGTCGGAACCGGCGGCTGGGCCTATGACGAGGAGCGCGGCGTCCTGCGTGCGCTCACCGACAAGGGAACCGGAGCAGGCCTCCAGAAGAACGTCAACGACGTCTACCGGTACCTGATGAAGGTGTATCAGGGCCCGGAAGCCGACCGCATCTTCCTGTTCGGCTTCAGCCGCGGCGCCTTCACGGTGCGCTCGCTTGCCGGCATGTTGCACAAGGTGGGGCTGCTGGGGCGGAACGCCGACAACCACGTGCCGTACGCGGCAAAGATCTACAACCGGCGGGGCAACGCCCGCATCGCCGCCGGCTTCAGGAAGACGTTCAGCCGGCCGGCTCCGGTTCACTTCATCGGCGTCTGGGATACGGTCGAGTCCCTGGTGCTGAACGAAGGCAAGCGCTGGACCAATGCCCGGCTGAATCCGGAGACCGCGTTCGCGTACCAGGCCCTCGCCATCGACGAGCGGCGCAAGGACTTCCAACCCTGCCTCTGGGACGAACGGAACCGGCAGCCGGGTCAGACGCTGGAGCAGGTGTGGTTCGCCGGCGTGCACGCCGACGTGGGGGGCTATCACCCGCGGCGCGGCCTGGCCAACATCTCACTGCGCTGGATGCTCGGCAAGGCGGAGGCGGCGGGAATGGAGATCGACCGGCGCCGCCTGGCGAACCGGCGCTACCGGCCCGACCCGCACGGCGAGTCGCAGGAATCGTACAAGGGATTCTGGCAGTTCCGCGGCGAGCACGTCCGGGAGATTCCCACGGGATCCAGGGTCCACTCCAGCGTCTGGGTCCGCCGCGCCGAACCGTCCAACGCCTACGCGCCGGACAACCTTCCCGACCGGGGCAGCGTCGTCGTTGTCGACTAGGCGCGCGCCTACGGCGTCTGGATGGGGAGCTCGGCGTCGAAGAGCAGCGTGCGGTCCCAGTCCACCGTGGCCCAGCGCAGCAGCGTGGCGGCGTCGGGCGTGACCGCCGCGTCGTGCGCCACCGTGCCGTTGACCACCACCCGGATGGGCCGGGAGAGGTCGAACTGGTCGGCGCTGATCAGCAGCGTGAAGCGGCGCACGCCGCGCGTGGACGCCTCCACGGTGTTGCCCGTCCGCTGCAGCTCGACGCGCCCCGACGTCTGGCGGCGGGGAAAGGCGATGCGCGGCCGGACCGGTTCGCTCGCCGGGAAGCGCAGCGTGAGCACCAGCGGCGCGCCGCGGCGGTCCAGCGCCACCGGCAGCGCCTGGCCCGGCCGCACCGTGCCGATGACGGCGCGCGCCTCGTCGAGCGTGCGCACCTCGGCGCCGCCCATCTCGAGGATGACGTCACCGGCCTCCAGGCCCGCCTGGTCGGCCAGCGACTCCGCCTGCACCTGGTGGACCCGCAACCCGGCCCGCTCCGGCAGCTCGGCGACCGCCTCGATGCCGAGCGGCGTCGGCGGTCCGGGCACGGCCACCTCGTTGTGCTCGTCGAGCACGGACTCGCCGCGCACCGCGCCGAGCTCGTCGATCACCAGCCAGTGGCTGCGGTTGAACTCCTGCGCGCTCTCGGTCTCCCATGCCAGCGCGTCGGGCAGCGGCCGGCGCTCCGTGGCGGCGATGAACCCTTCCACTCGCGGCGCTTCCGCGTCCCACCAGCTCAGGTCGTGCCCGGCTTCCGGATACGGCCGGAACTCGACGTCCACGCCGGCGTCCGCGAACAGGCGGACATAGGGCACGATCAGCGAGGCCGGATACAGCCGGTCGCGCCCGCCATTGACGATGAACAGCGGCTTGCCGCGCAGGTTGACCGCGTGCATCTGGCCGTCCACCCGGGTGCCGGGGTGGCCGAGCACGGCCGGGTGGCCGATGAACGCCAGGTAGCCGGCCCACGGCGTGGCCGCCTTGAACGCGAAGTAGTAGGCCCCGGTGGCGCCGTCCGACACGCCGAGCATGTGGATGCGGTTCTCGTCGACGTTGTAGCGCCGCTTCAGGTCGGCGAGCAGGCCGGCCAGGTTCTCGATCTGGCTGCGCTGCCACCAGGGGGAGCCGTTCCAGGACAGCGGGGCGACGACAAGGGCGTCGTCGCGCACCCAGCGCTCTTCCCCGCGCCACCAGTCGTCGCCCTCCGGGAACGGGCGCATCACGCCCCCGTGCAGGTACACGCGCAGCGGCATCGGCACGGCCGGGTCGTAGGCCTCCGGGACGTGCAGGATGTAGGGATGCTCCGTCCCGTCGCGGTTGCGGCGGCTCAGCGCGTGGCGCCCCGCTTCCGCCGGCGGATACGGCCGCCCCGCCCGCAACCGCCCCCGCACCTCGCCCGCCTCGGCGCCGGTCGCCAGGATGGCGTCCACGGCGCCCGCCGCCGCCTGATCCGTCTCGGCGCTCCAGAGCCGCTCGAACGCGGCGTCGAGCCCCTCGTTCGCCGCGTCCGCCGTAGCGCTCTGCGCGAAGGCGGAAGCGTCCTGCGCAAAGGCGGGCGCGAAGGCGGACCCACCCAGCACAATGACCACCGCGCACGCCAGCAACACCCCGCGCGCGCACGGCATCATTAGATCCCCGTTCCCGACTTCCCGTGCTCCGGCGTCAATCCTGCTGCTGCGACGTGCCGCCGCCGGCCACCAGTCCGTGCCGCGCCAGGAAGCGGTGGATGACCTCGTAGATCTCCAGCGTCTCCGCGTCGCTGAACCCGCCGTGGCCGCCGCCCGGAACGGTGTGCAGCTCGTTCACCGCGCCGGCCTGGTCCAGCTCGTCCTTCAGGCGCGTCGCGTGCTCGTAGGGCACGATCGGGTCGGCGTCGCCGTGGATGGTCAGGATGGGCGGCAGGCCCTGCCGCGCGTAAGTCACGGGAGAAACCCTGGCGGCCACTTCCTCGCGGTTCGGCAGGCTGCCGAGCCACTCGACGGCGTAGCCCTTGGTGTTCGGCCCGTCGAGCATGTCGACCACGTCGGTGATGCCGTACCAGTTGACGATGGCGGCGACCGTGGCCGGGTCGTCCGGGCGCGGCCCCGCGAACGTGCGGGCGAAGCACTGCCGGTCGAGCCCGGCCGAGGACGGGATCATGCCGGTGGTCAGCGACAGGTGGCCGCCGGCCGACATCCCCGTGACGACGACCTTCGAGGCGTCGAAGCCGTACTCCTCCGCGTTGGAGGCGATCCAGCGCAGGGCGCACAGGCAGTCCTCCACGGCGGCCGGCGCGAGCGCCACGTTGGCCAGGCGGTAGGTGATGTTGACCACCGCGAAGCCCATCTCCAGGTACGGCAGCGCCCGCATCGTGTAGGTGTCCTTGTGGCCGATGACCCAGCCGCCGCCGTGGATCAGCAGCAGCACCGGCACCGGTCCGTCGGCGTTGCGCGGCGCGTACACGTCGAGCTTGTTCTCGTGCCCGCTCGCCGTGTGGTACGTGATGTCCGGCACCACGCGGTAGTGGTTGTCCAGGGTGGCGAGGAACTGCCCGACCTCGCTCAACTGGGCGCGGGCGGGCGCGGGCGCGGCGACGGTCAGGGCGACCGCGGCAAGCGCGGCGCAGGCGATGGATCGTACGGGCATGGATACTCCTTTCAAGCTGCATTAGTATAGGTGCAACAGGCTTGCTGACCGTGCCGAAATTCTTGCAGCACAACGGCTTTCTCGGGCTCGCGGTCGTTGCGGGGGTTTCCGCCTTCGCGGCTGCGGAGAGGGCCGCCGCTTCGGCGGATGAGGCGCTCACGCCGGTGCTTGTGGAACTGTTCACCTCACAGGGGTGCTCGTCGTGTCCGCCGGCGGACGACTTGCTGCAGACGCTCGAGCGCAACCAGCCGGTGAACGGCGCGCTCATCATTCCCCTCAGCGAGCACGTCGACTACTGGAACCGGCTCGGCTGGCGCGATCCCTACTCGTCGCGGCGCTTCAGCGAGCGGCAGCGCGAGTACGCCGACAGCATCGGCATCGACGCCCTGTGGACGCCGATGATGGTGGTGGACGGCGACACGGCCATCATCGGCAGCCGGCCGATCCAGGCGCGCGAGGCGGTCGTCCACGCCCGCAAGGCGCCCAAGGCGCGGCTGGCCGTCGAGGCTAGCGCCGAGCCCGGCGGCGACGAGGTCCGCGTGAGCGGGGTCATCACGGAGCTGCCGCCCGCCGACGAGCAGGCCGAGGTGTGGGTGGCGCTCGCCGAGAGCGGCATCACGACGGACGTGAAGCGCGGCGAGAACGCGTCGAAGACGCTCACCCACACCGCCGTGGTGCGCAGCCTCACCTGGCTCGGCTCGCTGCCGCGCGAGGCGCCCGACGCGTGGCCCGTCGAGGCGGAGCTGCGGCTGGGACGGTCCTGGCGGCGCGAGAACCTGCGCGCGGTCGTGTTCGTGCAGGCCGGGACGGGCGGCTCCATCCTCGGCGTCACCTCGGTACCTCTTGGCTCCTAGGTCTGACCGTCATCCCCTGATTGCGTCCGAGGACTGGTGGGCCATCTGGCTCGCCGGCGGGCTCATGCTGCTCGTCGCGGCCGGCGCCCTGACCGGCGTGCCGCGGGTCGGGCGCTGGGACGTGTCGCCGCTGGACGCGTTCGCCGGCCGCACGGCCGGACTGCTGGCGCTCGGCCTCGGCCTGGGCGGCCTGGCCGCCGCCGCGGTCCAGGTGATGACGCGCGAGGGACGGCGCTTTGCCGCCGGCTTCGCGCCGGTCTTCCTGCTGGCGGTGCTGGCCTACGCCGCCGCCGGCCAGGCCGCGGTGCGCGCCGCCGGCTTCGGCTACGCGTTCTGGGCGCTCGCGTTCGGACTGCTGATCGCCAACACGTGGGGCGCGCCGGCGTGGATCAGGCCGGCGCTGCGCAGCGAGCTGTACATCAAGACCGGGCTGGTGCTGCTGGGCGCCGAGGTGCTGTTCGGCAACGTGCTGCGGCTCGGCGCGCCCGGGCTGTTCGTCGCCTGGATGGTGACGCCGACGGTCATCGTCTTCATGTACCTGTTCGGCACGCGCGTGCTGCGCATGACCAGCCGCGCGCTCGTCATCGTCATCGCCGCCGCCACGTCGGTATGCGGCGTCTCGGCCGCCATCGCCGTCGCCGCCGCGGCGCGCGCCCGCAAGGAGGAGCTGACGCTGGCCGTCGGCATGTCGCTCATCTTCACCGTGCTGATGATGGTGCTGATGCCCCTCGGCATCCGCGCGGCCGGCATGGACCCGGTGGTGGGCGCGGCCTGGATCGGGGGCACCGTGGACGCCACGGGGGCCGTGGTGGCGGCCGGCGCCCTGCTCGGCAGCCAGGCGGAGCAGATCGCGGCCATCGTGAAGATGATCCAGAACAGCCTGATCGGCCTCGTCGCGTTCCTCGTGGCGGTGTTCTGGGTGACGCGCGTCGAGCGCGACCCCGCCGCGCCGCGGCCCGGGGCCGGCGAGATCTGGCGGCGGTTCCCCAAGTTCATCCTGGGCTTCGTGGGCGCCTCGCTGCTGTTCTCGTTCGTGCTGACGCCCGCGCTCGGCGGCGGGCGGGTCGACGCCATCCTCGACCTGACGTCGGACCTGCGCGGCTGGCTCTTCTGCCTGGCGTTCGCCAGCATCGGCCTCGACTCGCGCCTGGGCGAGCTGGCGCGGCGGGCCGGCGGCGGGCAGCCCGTCAAGCTGTACCTGACCGGCCAGACCTGCAACCTGGTGCTGACGCTGATCGCGGCCTGGCTGGCGTTCGGCGGCGTGCTGTTCGACCGCATCCAGATCGATCCCGGCCAGGCGCGCGCCGCCGCGGCGATCGAACGGCGCCCGCCGGCGGACCGCGACGCCACGGCGCTCTTCCACACCGAGCTGGACGACCCCTCCCTCGTCCGGCGCTGACGCGACACGCCACAGTTGACACATCCTCGTTGACACATGCTTTTGGCTCCCCTATGCTCGACACATGGACGGGAGCCGCAAGGTGCAGGTCACGCTCGACGCCCGGCAATATGCCGCCGTGTCGCGCGTTGCCCGCCAGGACGGCCGGAAGCTGGCCGCGATCGTGCGGGAAGCCGTGGAGAAGTACTGCGTGGAGCCGGAAGCCCGGCGCCGCCGGCTTGACGCCATAGAAACGCTGTACTCAATGGATCCCGCGCCGGCGCCCGCTTCGCTGGAACAGTGGGAGCGGGAGTACAGCAGCCACAAGACCGGCCTCGCAACCGGCTGCACCGAGGACGCGGGGGTCGGCGGTGAGGGCAACGACGATGAGCGGCCGTGAGTCGCTCTTCGTCGACGCCAACATCTTCATGTACCTGGCGGGGCGCGATGCGCGCCTGCGCGAGGGGTGTCGTCGCGCCCTGCGCGCGGCGGCCGAGCAGGAGGTCACGCTCGTGACCAGTGTCGAAGTGCTCCAGGAAATCCTGCACCGCTACGCCGCAATCGAGCGTCCGGCGCACGCGCGGGCGGTGTACGGCGCTGCAATCGACATCTGCGCCGAGATCTTCCCGATTGCCGAGCGGCATACGGCGCGCGCGCTGGATCTCATGGAACGCTACCCGCGCCTTCCGGCGCGCGACGCCCTGCACGTCGCGTCCATGGAGGATCGCGGCATTGAGCGGATCCTCTCGGCCGACCGGCACTTCGATCAGCTCGGGGCGATCACCCGCGTCGATCCGGCCACCTTCAGCCCGTCGCTCTAGGGCGCCAGCCGCTATTGTCCGGCGCGGCGGCGGCGGAAGTACTCCACCTGGAACTCGCGTACGTTGCGGTTGTGCTCGCGCAGCGTGTCGGCGAAGACGTGCGTGCCGTCGTTGCGGCTGATGAAGTAGAGGTAGCTCACGTCGGCCGGGGCGGCCACGGCGGCCAGTGCGGCGCGGCCGGGCGCGGCGATGGGGCCGGGCGGCAGCCCGCCGTGGACGTAGGTGTTGTACGGCGAGTCGTGCCTCAGGTTGGCGCGCGTCAGGTTGCCGTCGTACAGGCCGTCGCGGCGCAGCGCGTAGATCACGGTGGGGTCGCACTGCAGCGGCATGCCGATGCGCAGGCGGTTGGCGAACACCGCGGACACCAGCGCGTGCTCGTCCGTGCTGCCGGTCTCCTTCTCGACGAGCGACGCGAGCGTGACCGCCTCGCGGACGGACAGGCCGCGGCGCGCCGTCCCGGCGCGGATTGAGGCGTCGAACGCCTGGCGGAACTGCGCCACCATGGCCCGCACGAGGTCTTCGGCGGTGGCGTCCCGCGGCAGCGAATAGGTGTCGGGAAAGAGGTACCCCTCGAGGTCGGTCGCCTCGCCGTCGAGGTCGGCGATGAGCGCCACCTCCCGCGCGGCCGTCGCGAACGCGTGGCGCGGGCCGAACCCGGCCGACTCGAAGATGTCCGCCATCTCGCCGATGATCAGCCCTTCCGGAAACGTGATGGGCCGCAGGTGGACGCGGCCGGTGGCGATGACGTCCACCACGTCCAGCGCCGACAGCGCGCGGTCGAAGCGGTACTCGCCGGCCTGCAGGGTGCGGCCCCGGCCGTCCCACCAGGCAGCGGCGCGGAAGGTAACTTCGTCGCGGACTACCCCCGCGTCGGCCAGGCGGCGGCTGATTGTGCGGGTCGTATCGCCGCTGTCGATAGCCACGAACACCTCCGCCGCGGCATAGCCGCGGTAGGGCGCGTCGAGCAGGCGACCCAGCTCGTGTACGGCCAGCGCGGCGGCGAACGGTGCGGCCACGGCGAGTACGGCGGCGAGCTGCAGCAGGCGGCGCAGCATCATGCGCCTCCCGCGGAATCGGCGCCGGCGGGCCGTCCGGCGTCGAGGTGCTCCTGCAGGATGACCGCGGCGGCCGCGGCGTCGAGGCGGCGCTTGCGCCGGCGCCAGTCCTTCTCGCGCAGCGCCAGGCGGCCCTCGGCCTCGCGGCTCGTCAGCCGCTCGTCCTGCAGCCGGACGGGCAGCGCCGTCCGGCGCCGCAGCGCCGCGACGAACGCCTCCACGCGGGCCGTCTGCGCGTGGCGGCCGCCGTCGAGCGCCAGCGGCCAGCCGACGACGATGGCGGCCAGGCCGTCCTCCTCCTGCGCGAGCCGCCCGGCGACCGCGGCCACCGCCGCGACGCGCCCGGCGAGGCCGCCGGAGGGGGCCAGCGTCTCGAGCGGCGTGGCCAGCGTGCCCGATGGATCGCTGAGCGCCAGGCCGATCCGCCGCTCGCCCAGATCGATGCCCAGCGCGCGCCCTCCTCGGGACGCGGCGGCGGCGGCCTGTTCGCCGGTCGCTGGCGACTGGGCTTCCATGACGCAATCCTAGCGTAGTCGCGGCTGGCAGCCCTGTCCATCGATCCGGTACAATGAGCAGCCTCCATGCGTACCAGGACCCGCCTCATCGTCCTGCTGGCCACGGTGCCGCTGATCGCCTTCACGCTCGTGGGCGGCTGGCTGGGCCGCGTCGTCTCGGGCGAGGACGCCTACCGCCACCTGCGCATCTTCGAGGACGTCGTCTCGCTCATCAGCGACAACTACGTGGAAGACGCCGACCTCGACGAGGTGATGGACGGGGCGCTCGCCGGCCTGGCCGGCGGGCTGGACGCCGACAGCACCTACCTCTCGGCCGAGAGCGTGGCGCGCCTCGAGAACGGCGCGGAAGCCGGCCCGGCCGGCATCGGCGTCGAGACGGTCGCCCGCTACTACACCCAGATCGTGGGCGTGCGGGACGGCTCGCCGGCAGCCCGCGCGGGGCTGCGGCCGGGCGACTACATCCGGGCGATCGACGACCGGCCGACGCGGCGCCTGTCCGGCGTGGACGCCGTGGCCAGGCTGCGCGGAGAGCCGGGCACCACCGTGCGCCTGTCGCTGCTGCGCGGCAATACATCCGAGCCGTACGACATCGACCTGCTGCGGGAGGCGCCGTCCGGGCCGGACGTGAGCCACCGCATGCTGGGGGCCGGCATCGGCTACGTGCGCGTCGCGGCGCTGGGCGACGGCGCGGCCGGCGCCATCGGGCAGGCGGCCGGCGCGCTGGCCGCCGAGGGCGCGGAGCAGCTCGTCATCGACCTCCGCAACTGCGCCGGCGGCTCCTTCGACGAAGGGATTGCGGCCGCCCGGCTGTTCGTTGCCGAGGGGACTCTGCTGCAGCGCGAGGAAACGGGCGGGGTGCAGATCCCGATCGAAGCGACCGCCGGCGGCGGGGCCATCGACACCCCCGTGCTGCTGTTGACCGACTACGGCACCGCGGCCGGCGCCGAGCTGTTCGCGGCCAGCCTGACCGGCGCCGGACGGGCCGAGTCGGTGGGCCAGCGGACCGCCGGCCGCGTCAGCCTGCAGAAGCTGATTCCGCTGCCCGACGGCAGCGGCCTCTGGCTGTCGTGGGCGCGCTACCTGCACGCGTCGGGCGATGCGCTGCACCGGGCCGGCGTCCAGCCGGACGTGGAGATCGAGGTGCCCAGCGTGGAGCTCGGCGAGCCGTGGCCCCCGGGCGACCCCATTCTCGACCGCGCCCTCGAACACCTCCAGTCGGAAACGACCGCAGCCGCGGCCGCCTAGGAGCCCGTGGTGAAACCCCGCCCGGTTCCCGCCGCCGCGCCGCGGGGTAACCGGACGGTCCTGGGCTGCGGCAAAGGCACAGTGACGGTCAAGTCCAACCTTGCGGAGCCGCTCATCCCGCACGACGACTGGGAGATGCTGCGGGACGAGCCGCCAGGGCATTCGCGGTCAAAACCTGATTCAAGTTAGTCCTTGAATCCAGAAACAATCCACTCCAGCAGGGCTACCCTGTGCACTCGGGGATAGCAAACGTGTGGCGCCGAAGGCGCCGCCGGCTGATCGTGCTCGCCGCGGCAGCGGCGGCGCTGCTGGCCTATCTCGGGGTGGCGCTGTTCGTCGCCGAGTCGGTGACCCGCCCGTACCGCCGCCCCCTCGCCTCGTCGCCGGCGGTCTTCGGCCTGGACTACGAGGACGTGACGTTCCCCAGCACGGGCGATGCCATCCCGCTGAGCGGCTGGTTCCTGCCGGCCGCCGGGAGCGACCGCGTGGTGCTTATCGTCCACGGCCGCAATTCCAGCCGCACCGGCGACAGCGGCGAGCTGGTGCCGCACGCCGCGGCGCTCGTCGAGCGCGGCTACAACGTGCTGGCGTTCGACTTCCGCGGGCACGGCGAATCCGGCGGCGTGCGCTACACCCTGGGCACGGCCGAGCAGCGCGACGTGCTGGGCGCTGTCGCCTACCTGGAGGAGCGGGGCTATGCGCCGGCGCGCATGGGGTTCTGGGCGCACTCCATGGGCGCCGCCACCGTGCTGCTCACGGCCGCCGCCTCCCCGGCCGTGCACACCGTCGTCGCCGACAGCAGCTTCGCCCGGCTCGACGACCTCCTCG
This sequence comes from Vicinamibacteria bacterium, assembly GCA_022820825.1. GTDB lineage: Bacteria > Acidobacteriota > Vicinamibacteria > Vicinamibacterales > UBA8438 > JAAXGX01. The sequence goes on along the minus strand of JAJEEU010000038.1, from coordinate 8,604 downwards.
CCGAGCAGTTGCCGCGCACCAGCGGGCTGCCCGGCTTCTTCAACCCGCCCATCCTCTTCTTCGCCCGGGTCGTCTTCGGCTCCGACGCCTCGACGGCAAACCCGGAAGACGTGGTGGCGGGCATGCCGCCGGATTCGCTCTTCATCATCCACGCGGAGGGCGACCGGCTCATCCCGATCGACCACGCACACCGCATTGCCGCCGCGGCCGGCCCCGCCGTCCACGATCTCTGGATATTCCCCGGCTCGCAGCACGACCAGGTGACGGCGGCCGCGCCAGACCAGTACCGCGAGCGCGTGCTCGCGTTCCTCGACCAGCGCCTGCGCCCCGCCACGCCGTAGGCAATCGGCACCTGCTTCGGGCGCCGCCCGGGGGCGGTCCGGCCGGTACAGATCGTGCACCGGATGCTTCCGTAATCCTGCGTTGTGGCGGAAGGCGCCGCGACCTATACTGTGGAGGCAACGGTGGCGACCAGGACGGTTGAGGAACGTGTAACGTTTCTAGAGGATAAGGTGGCAGAAAACGCGCTGGGGATCGAGGGTCTGCGCCGCGCTGTGGCCGACCTGGCCACGCGGATGGACGAGGGGTTCGCGGCCGTGGCGCGCCGGTTCGAGGTCGTAGACCAGCGGTTCGAAGCGATCGACCAGCGGTTCGAAGCGATCGACCGGCGGTTCGAAGCGATCGACCGGCGGTTCGAGGTCATGGACCAGCGCTTCCAGGCGATGGACCAGCGCATCGACGCGCTCCACGAACGTCTGGACCGCGGGTTCCAGCGGATGTTCGGCGCGCAGATCGCCATCCTCATCGCCGTCCTCGGCGCCCTCACCACCTTGCTCGCCGCTGTGTTGCGCGGCTGACGGCCCTACCGTTCGGGCTTGACCGCCACGGTCGCCAGCAGGTAGCCGTGCCGGCGCAGGAACGGGGAACGCCGCGACAGGTGGTCGAACGGCGCGCAGGCCAGCCCAGTGAGGCGGCCGACGAAGGGCGGGGCCCAGGCGTTGGCCGCCAGGTCAATGATGCGCAGCCAGCCGGGGATGAAGAGGATGCCGGTTTCGGCGGTCACCTCGAAGCCGCAGCGCTCCAGCATCCGGCGGAACGTGCCGCGCGTGTACGACTTCTCGAAGCCGTAGCCGTACAGGCCGAGGCGGTACATCACCGCCACCATCAGCGGGCGCAGGAACGGGTCGCAGCGGTTGGGCACTCCGATGATCGCGCACCCGCCGGGCCGCAGCACGCGGTAGATCTCCTCGAGCGCCTGCTGGGTCTCGTCGAAGTGCTCGACGGTGCCCATCGAGTACACGGCGTCGAAGCTGCCCGTGCGGAACGGCAGGGCGCGCACGTCGGACTGCGCGGCGTGCAGCCGGAGTCCCAGCTCGTCGAACTGCCCGCGCGCGCCGTTCACGATGCCGGGCGAGATGTCGACGCCGAACGCGTGCGCACCGTGGCCCGCCGCCCAGCGCAGGATGCGGGTGTTGCGCGACTCGTCCCACAGGTCGGTCTTGAAGATGCGCAGCCCGGCCAGCGGCGGGAAATGGTCGCGCAGCAGCCGCTGCTCGTCCTCCTGGTACTGGATGGTCGAGCGGGCGCCCCGCAGGTCGGGAAAATTCTCGCCCACGTCCGCCCAGAAACCGCGGTAGGCCTCCTCCTTCTCGGCAGGAGGCGTAGGTGTATCAGGATTCATCCGAGTGCATTGCCGGACAACGTGGCGGGGCTTCTGCCAACTGCTGCGAGGCGACGCCAACGACCTGATTGTACACCCGGGCTTCCCTTCACGCCTCGCGCAGCGGACGGAAGAACGTTCTCAGATCCTCCACCAGCAGCCCGGGTTCCTCAGCGGCCGGGAAGTGCCCCCCGGTCTCATGGTACGACCACAGGGTGACGTGCTCCGGCACCTCTTCGACCAGGGACCGCGGCGGCCGCGCGCGCGTCGTGATGCCGTAGAAGTCGAAGTACCCTTCCGGCACCCTCCTGCCGCCTGCCTGCTCCGGCGGCTGCGCCGCCGCCCCCCGCCGGCGCAGATTGTCGAGCGTCAGGCCCGCGGTGGCGGGCGCCGGCGGCGTCCTGAACATGCCGGCCGCGTAGTAGATGCGGACCGCCGTGCCGATCGAGCCCGAGTGCCAGTAGATCGACACGAGCGTCAGGATTTCATCCTTGCTGAACTTGTTCTCCGGATTCCCCTGGCAGTCGCTCCAGGCCCGCAGCTTCTCGACGACCCAGGCGGCAAGGCCTGCCGGCGAGTCGTTCAGGCCGTAGGCCAGCGACTGCGGCTTCGTGCCCTGGATGAGCTGGTACGCCGTTTCCTCGGCCGCGTAGCGGTCCATGCTCTCCCAGTACTCCCGCTCCTCCTCCGTGCGCGGCTCCAGCCGCGTCCGCGGCGGCTGCCCCGGCGTCGTGACGCCGATGACCCGGTCCGGGACGACGGCGGCGATCCGGCTGCCCATCTGGGCGCCCCAGTCGCTGCCGTACGTGCCGAAGCGCTCGTAGCCCAGCCGGTCCATCAGCTTGATCCAGAGACCGGGGACCGTGGCGGGGGTGAAATCCGCCAGCGGCTCGCCGGAGAAGCCGTAGCCGGGCAGCGACGGCACGATGACGTGGAACGCGTCCGCGGCCGCGCCGCCGTGCGCCGGCGGGTCGGCGAGCGCCGCCACCGGCGGCAGCATCTCCCAGAACGTGCCCGGATAGCCGTGCGTCATGATGAGCGGCACCGCCGACGGATGGGGCGACGGCTGATGGATGAAGTGGATCCGGTAGCCGTCGATCTCCGTCGTGTAGTGATTCAGCCGGTTCAGCGCCGCTTCCTGCGCGCGCCAGTCGAACTCGTCCCGCCAGTACTCGACCAGTTGCCGCAGGTAGGCGCCGTCCGTCCCCATCGACCACGGCTCGCCGGTCGCGTCCGGCGGCCAGCGGGTGTTCTCCAGACGCCGCTGCAGATCGGCGAGATCGTCGTCACTGACGCTGATCGTGAACGGCTGGATGTCCACCCCCGCCTCCGCCTGCGCGCTGGCGGCGACCGTCCGGGGGGCTACGGCGGGCCACGCCCCCGCGGCGCCCATGAGCTTTAGAACGGTGCGCCGGTCTACGGTCGTCTGCGGTGGTGTCATGGGAACGTTCCTTGGAAGTGCCGTTTCGCGAAAGCCCGTCCCGAGCCGGACTTCAGATAACGCTCGAAGCTGCGGGCGCGTGCCGCGTCACCGAACCAGACCGCGATAACGACACGCCATGGTCGATGCTTCGCCGTATGCGTCGACCGACCTGCGTTGTGGGCGGCGAGCCGGCGTCGCACATTCTGCGTCAGGCCAACGTAGTGCTGCTGCGGGTGTTGCTCGGACTGCAGGAGATAGACGATGTTGCGATCGGCCACCCCCGTGCAACGTGCAAACTCCCCGCCGTCCGCCGTCGCCTTCGCTATGGAGGGGTTCGACGTCGCGAAGGCTTTGGCGGACAGCCTTCGCTCCATGGCCTGCCCGCCGTCGCCGATTGTTGCGTTAAGGCTATGGCGGCCAGTAGTAGCCGGTGGCCTGCCAGCCGAAGCTCGTAGAGCCCCTCCGTCGAGCGAAGGCTGGTGGAGGCGGCGGGAGTCGAACCCGCGTCCGAAGGTGCGTTTCCGCAGGAATCTACATGCGTAGCCGCTCTTGAAAATCTCGCTCCCGGCATCTAAGGGCGGCGGAAACAGCCGGAAGCCAGCCCCGAATCGTCTCGCCGTCAGGCGTCGGGACGGCGCCTGGCGGCCAGCCCGCTGAATGACGCCCGGTCCCTGTCACGCGAGCGATGACGGGGCGGACGGGTCGCGTCTGTTACGCGGCCAGAGGCAGCTGCGTGTCCGCAGTTACATCAGGTTCCATCGGATTTACGAGTCGATGGTGCTCGGCATGCATCCCGCGGATCCATCACCCCCGTCGAAGCCGTGTCGCCCCCATGGCGGCCGGTAACGAACCATTCTAGCAGTCGGCGAGCGTATTGCCCGGCGGACGCGCGGCTACATGAACGCCTGCAGGCCGGTCTGCGCGCGGCCCAGGATCAGCGCGTGGATGTCGTGGGTCCCCTCGTAGGTGGTCACGGTCTCCATGTTCATCATGTGCCGCATGACGTGGTACTCGTCCATGATGCCGTTGCCGCCGTGCATGTCGCGGGCGTCGCGGATGATGTCGCGCGCCTTCAGCGTGGAGTTGCGCTTGAGCATCGAGATCATCTCCGGCGCGCAGCGGCCGTCGTCCATGAGGCGGCCGAGCTGCAGGCAGGCCTGCAGGCCGATGGCGATCTCCGTCTGCATGTCCGCGAGCTTCTTCTGGATGAGCTGGTTCGCGGCCAGCGGCCGCTTGAACTGCGTGCGCTCCATTGTGTACTTGCGCGCGGCCCGCCAGCACGCCTCGGCCGAGCCGAGGGCGCCCCACGCGATCCCGTAGCGCGCGTTGTTGAGGCAGCCGAACGGTCCGCCGAGCCCGCGCGCGTGCGGCAGCCGGTTCTCCTCCGGCACGAACACGTCGTCCATCACCACCTCGCCGGTGATCGAGGCGCGCAGGCTGAGCTTCCCCTTCATCTTCGGCGCGGACAGGCCCTGCATGCCCTTCTCGAGGATGAAGCCGCGGATCACGTCCTCGTCGTCCCGGGCCCAGACGATGAACACGTCGGCGACGGGCGAGTTGGAGATCCACGCCTTCGCGCCGCGCAGGACGTAGCCGCCGTCCACCGACCGCGCGCGGGTCGTCATGCCTCCGGCGTCCGAGCCGTAGTCGGCCTCCGTCAGGCCGAAGCAACCGACCAGCTCGCCGGAGGCCAGTCGGGCCAGGTACTTCTCGCGCTGCTCCTCGGTGCCGTAGTTGTAGATCGGCCACATGACCAGGCTCGACTGGACGGACAGCGTCGAGCGGTAGGACGAGTCGACCGCTTCGATCTCGCGCGCGATCAGGCCGTAGCACACGTAGCTCACGCCGGCGCATCCGTAGCCGTGGATGGTCGGGCCGAGGAGGCCGAGCCCGCCCATCTCGTCGATGACGCCGCGGTCGAACTCCTCGTTGTTGTAGGCCTCGACGATGCGGGGCAGCAGCTTCTCCTGCGCGTACTGCCGGGCCGTATCGCGGACCTGCCGCTCGTGCCCGGCGAGCTGGCTCTCCAGCAGCAGCGGGTCTTCCCAGTTGAACCGGCCCCACCGCCGGGGCGTCACGGCCGGCGCATTGGAGGTCGTGGTCATGATCGCCGATTATATGAATGGAGAGTCGCGAATGACGGCCCTGAAGACCAGACTGAACACCAGCTCGGCGAATTACGGCCGCAACCGGGCCGGCAACGAGGCCCTCGTGCAGGACCTGCAGGAGCAAGTCGCCGCCGCGTCGCGGGGCGGCGGCGAGCGGGCGCGGGAAAAGCACCTGGCGCGCGGCAAGCTGCTGGTCCGCGACCGCATCGGCGGCCTGCTGGATCCCGACACGCCGCTGCTCGAGCTGTCCCCGCTGGCCGCCAGCGGCATGTACGGCGACGCGGTGGCCGCCGCCGGCATCGTGACCGGCATCGGCCGGGTGTCCGGCCAGGAATGCGTCATCGTCGCCAACGACGCCACCGTCAAGGGCGGCACCTACTACCCGATCACCGTCAAGAAGCACCTGCGCGCGCAGGAGATCGCCCGGGAGAACCGGCTGCCCTGCATCTACCTCGTCGACTCGGGCGGCGCGTACCTGCCGCTGCAGGACGAGGTGTTCCCGGACCGCGAGCACTTCGGCCGCATCTTCTACAACCAGGCGAACATGTCGGCCCTGGGCATACCCCAGGTCGCCGTCGTGATGGGCTACTGCACGGCGGGCGGCGCGTACGTGCCGGCCATGTCGGACGAGAGCATCATCGTGAAGGGCCAGGGCACGATATTCCTCGGCGGGCCGCCCCTGGTGAAGGCCGCGACCGGCGAGGTGGTGAGCGCCGAGGAGCTCGGCGGCGCCGACGTGCACTCGCGCACCTCCGGCGTGACGGATCACTACGCGCGCGACGATCACCATGCGCTGGAGATCGCCCGCCGGTGCATCCGCAACCTGAACCGGCGCAAACAGCCCCCGCTCGTGTGCCGGGAGAGCAGGGATCCGCTCTATCCGGCGGAAGAGCTCCTGGGAATCGTGCCGCAGGACACCCGCAAGCCCTTCGACGTGCGGGAGGTCATCGCCCGCATCGCCGACGGCAGCGAGCTCGACGAATTCAAGCAGCTCTACGGCGCGACGCTGGTGTGCGGCTTCGCGCACATCTGCGGCTATCCCGTGGGCGTCATCGCCAACAACGGCATTCTCTTCTCCGAGTCCGCGCTCAAGGGCGCCCACTTCATCGAGCTGTGCAGCCAGCGCAAGCTGCCCCTCGTATTTCTCCAGAACATCACCGGCTTCATGGTGGGCCGGAAGTACGAGGCGGGCGGCATCACGAAGGACGGGGCCAAGCTGGTGACCGCGGTGGCGTGCAGCCGGGTGCCGAAGTTCACCGTGATCATCGGCGGCAGCTTCGGCGCCGGCAACTACGGCATGTGCGGCCGCGCGTACGGTCCGCGCCTGTTGTGGACGTGGCCCAACGCCCGCATCGCCGTGATGGGCGGCGAGCAGGCGGCCCACGTGCTGGCCCAGGTGCGCCGCGACGCCAGGGAGGCCCGCGGCGAGGCGTGGTCAGCGGACGAAGAGGCCGCCTTCAAGGCGCCGATCATCGAGCAGTACGAGGCGCAGGGAAACCCCTACTACGCGACCGCCCGCCTCTGGGACGACGGCATCATCGATCCCCGCGACACCCGCAAGGTGCTGGGACTCGGCATCTCCGCCGCCATGAACGCCCCCATCGAAGACACGCGCTTCGGCGTCTTCCGCATGTAGGCGGCCGTGCGACGCGGGGTGTCCCCACGGGCTGCTGGCGTATGATGGCGCACATGGGCTCGCAGGTCTACGACGCCATCGCCGACGACTACCGCGAGTCCAAGTGGCTGCTGTTCCGCCACTACATCGAGCGCTACACCCTGAGCGCATTGCTGGGCGACCTGCACGGCCGGACCGTCCTGGACATGGCTTGCGGCGAGGGCGTCTACGCACGTCAATTCAGGCGGGCCGGCGCGGCGGGGGTGACCGGAGTCGATATCTCGCCGGCAATGGTCGAGCTGGCCGAGGCCCAGGAGCGGGAGGACCCGATCGGCTGCCGCTATGTCTGTGCGGACGCCGGGGCGTTCAGGCCCGCGGCGCCGTTCGACGTGGTGACGGCGATCTACCTGCTGAACTACGCGCGCACCGCCGAGCAGGCAACGCGCTTCTGCCGCGCCTGCTTCCACGCGCTGCGGCCGGGCGGCCTGCTCGTCGGCTTCAACGACAACGTTCGCAATCCACCCGGGCCGGAGGACGCTTCTCTCGCCAAATACGGACTGCAACGGACCTGCGCGAGGCATCCGCCGCGCGAGGGCGACGCCATCCGCTACCGCATCACCAACCACGACGAGCGGACGTTCGAGTTCGACAACTACTACCTGCAACCGACCACCTACGAAACCGCCATGCGCGACGCCGGTTTCGAGGACTTCCGCTGGGTCGACGCGATGCTCGACCCGGCCGAGCGGGACGATCCCTTCTGGGCCGACTTCATGGCCCAGGCGCCGCTCACCGCCTTCTGCGCGACGAAGCCGGAAAGTCGTTAGCGTCTACGGCGGGGCGCGGTTGCCTCGTCCATCAGCTGGCGCCGAGCGATTGGGCTGCCGTGGGAATTTCGCCGCTTCACGAATTCGTGTGGGCACCCGGCGCGTCCGGCCGCGGCCGCCACAGCAGGCCGACGGCCCAGCCGATGTCCACCCGCTCGCCCCGCCAAGCCGGCGGGGCCACCCGTGAGTCGATCTCGACTCTTTCCTGCTCGAGCCGCTCCGTCACCGGCGCCAGCGCCGCGCCCGTCCACAGCGGCAGCGGCGGGGCCGCAGGGAACGGCCGGCCGTCCGGCCGCATGAACTGCACGTCACCCGCTGCGTCCAGCGTGATGCGGAAGCCCTCCTCGTGCACCGCCCGGTGATGGCGGCGGCATAGCAGCACCAGGTTGTGGAGCACCGTCTCCCCGCCGTCAGCCCAGTGCCGCACGTGATGTGCATCGCAGCGGCGGTTCTGACAGCCGGGAAAGCGACACCGCCCGTCGCGCGCCGCCAGGGCCCGCCGCAGCGCCGGCGAGATGGTCCGCGTCCTGCGGCCAACGTCCAGAATCTCGCCGCCCGGACCGTGCTGCATCTCAACCTTCGCCGCATCGCAGGCCAGCCGCCGCGCCGTCTCCGCCGAGACGTGGATGCCGCCCGCTTCGTCCAGCACCGTCTGGCTCTGCGCGGCCGGTGCTGAACCGGGCGCCGGCGTTCCCGCGGGAACGTCCTCGGCGCCTTCGGTCGGTTCGCCATCAGATGCCGCACCCTCGGGCGTTCCCGCGGGAACGTCGCGCTCATCGGCCAGCGCCCCGCCGTCCACGTGCACCACCACTTGATAGCGGTCGCCCGCCGTCCCCCGGTCCAGTCCGCCGGCCAGCGCGCATTCGGCCACCGTCCCGATCGCATCCGCCTGCCGCTGCGCGAACGTCGGCGCCAGCTCTTCCTCCGCCAGCGCCACATCGGAGGCATCGGAGTCCGCACCGCCGTTCTCT
>JAJEEU010000051.1 GCA_022820825.1 Vicinamibacteria bacterium | reverse complement strand
CTCCAGCAGCGAGTTGCTGGCCAGCCGGTTTGCTCCGTGCACGCCGGAGCACGCCACCTCGCCGGCCGCGAACAGACCCGCGACGGATGTCCGGCCGTCGAGGTCCACTTCGATACCGCCCATGAGGTAGTGGGCCGCCGGACCGACGGGTATCCGGTCGCGCGCGAGATCCAGCCCGGCGCGGCCGCAGGCCGCGGCGATGGTGGGGAACCGCCGGTGGACGAAATCCGGTGCCAGGTCCTCCAGCGTCAGGTACACCTGCCCGCCGGTGCGGTCGGCCTCGCGTGAGATGGCGCGCGCCACCCGGTCCCGCGGCGCGAGATCTCCCGCCGGATCGACCTCCTGCATGAACCGGAGGCCGGCGTCGTTGACGAGCACCGCGCCCTCGCCCCGCAGCGCTTCGGAGAGCAGGAAACGGGGGGCGCCGTCGACGTTCAGTGCGGTCGGGTGGAACTGGACGAACTCCAGGTCCGCCATGCGCGCGCCGGAACGGTAGGCGATGGCGATCCCGTCGCCCGTGGCGGCCGGCGGGTTGGTGGTCTCCCGGAAGATGCGGCCTGCGCCACCCGTGGCCAGCAGGGTGGCCGCGGCGCTAACGGTACCGTGCCGCCCCTGCTCGTCGAGAAAGCACGCCCCGCTGCAACGCCCGTCCGCGATCAGGGCGTCGACGGCGAGTGCGTGCTCGATCACGCGGACGCCGGGCAGTCCGCTGACGCGCTGCCACAACACCCTGGATATCTCGCGCCCGGTCGCGTCACGCGCGTGCAGCACGCGCCGCACGCTGTGGGCCGCCTCGCGCGCCAGCGCTATGCGCCCGTCCGGCTCGCGGTCGAAGCGCGCGCCCCAATCGATCAGCTCCCGCACGTAGCGCGGCCCGAGCTCCGTGAGAACGCGCACGGCCTCCGCCCGGCACAGGCCGTCGCCGGCCGCCAGCGTGTCGGCCGCGTGCAGCTCGGGCGAATCCGCCTCGCCGACCGCCGCGGCGATGCCGCCCTGGGCGAGGGCGGTGCTCCCCTGCTCCGCACCGCCCTTCGTCAGCACCAGGGTCTGACCGTCGGCGGACAGCTCGATGGCCGCGCGCAACGCCGCTATGCCGCTGCCGACTATCAGGAAATCGCACTCGAGGTCTGCCACGCACGCTCCCAACCCAGGTGCTATCCTACATGACGCGACCTGCCCTTCCGTTGCCACCATGACGGCTCCCGTTCAGATCGATGTGCGCACGGAAACGCACGCCTATCCGGTCCACGTCGGCGCCGGACTGGTGGATCAGCTCGGAACGCTCGTGAGCGCGGCGGGATCCACCGGCCGGCGCTTCGTCATCTCCAGTCCGCCAATCTGGAAGCTGCACGGCGCGGCCGTGGAACGGGCCCTGGACGGCGCCGAGGCGATCATGATGCCCGACGGCGAGCAGGCCAAGACGCTGCACACGGTGGCGCGGCTGTACGACGCGCTGATCAGGGCCGGCGGGGACCGCGGCGCCACCGTGATCGGCGTTGGCGGCGGCGTGGTGGGCGACGTGGCCGGCTTCGCCGCGGCGACGTTTCTGCGCGGCGTGCGGCTCGTGCATGTGCCTTCCACGCTGCTGGCGCAGGTCGACAGCGCCGTCGGCGGCAAGGTCGGCGTCAACCACGAGCTCGGCAAGAACCTGATCGGCGCGTTTCATCAACCGATCGCGGTGGTGGCCGATCCGCTGCTGCTGGCTACGCTGCCCCGCCGTGAGTTCCGGTCGGGGCTGTACGAAGTGGTCAAGTACGGCGTGATTGCCAGCCGCGAGCTGTTCGAGCGCGTGGAACGGGACCTGGCTGCCATCTTCGACCGGAAGCCGGCCGTGCTCGTGCCGGTGATCGCCGAATCGTGCCGCATCAAGGCGGACGTGGTTGCGCAGGACGAGCGCGAGAGCGGTCTGCGGCGCACGCTCAACTTCGGCCATACGGTCGGCCACGCGATAGAGGCGGTGAGCCGCTACCAGCGCTACGCCCACGGCGAGGCAGTCGCCTACGGCATGCTCGCGGCGGCGCAACTCGCCGCCGCGCGCGGCCTGTTTCCCGGGAGCGACCGTGCGGCGCTGGCGGAACTGATCGCCAAGCTGGGCCCCCTGCCGTCGGTCAGCGACCTGTCCGCCGCCGCCGTCTGCAAGGCCATCCGCCGGGACAAGAAGGTGCTCGACGGACGCCTCCACATGATCCTGCCGGTGAGGCTGGGCGCAACGGTGACCGTGAACGACGTCGCCGAGGACGAGATTCGGTCCGCGCTGCGCAGCATCGGAATCCGAGGCAAGTGAGGATTCCGGTCAGCGCACGATCGTCCACGCCGTGACCACCGGCCGCTGGGCTTCCTGCACTCGGGGCTGCGCCCCGAACCCGCGGCAGGCGCTAGCGGGGACCCCGTTGCCCCGCGCCGCGCCTGCCGGGCCGCGCCGTGCGCGGCTTGGGGACGACACTTGAGTGCTTGTCGTCCCCCTTCTTGTACCGCGAGGTTCCTGCCTTGCCGGCAAAGTTACGCCACGGACTCCTAGCGCACGATCGTCCACGCCGTGACGACCGGCCGCTGATCCGGAGCCGGGCGGGTCAGCATTGCTTGTACCGCGCGTTGCGCCAGCGCGGGGCCGACTGCAGCCGCGTGCAGCACGAGGACGCCGTTGGCGTCTTGCAGCGGATCTCCGTCGGCGTCGGCCGGGTCGTCTGCGACCCACACGGCGGCGTGCAGCAAGCCGCCGGTGGGATCCTGCGGCAGCACGGCGCCCAGGGGCCCGTGCGCATAGAGCCGCCAGCGCAGGCCCTGCCCCGCGCCGGAACGCCCGGCTCCCGAAACCGCCAGCGCGTCCGTTGCGGCGTTCAGGTCCAGCACCGCGCCGTCGGCAAGCGACCTGGCGGTCAGGTCGTCCCACAGCGTTGCCCGGCGGCGGCCGGCCAGCACGTCGTCCCAGGACGGTGCGGCCTCCAGCTCCCGAATCGCGCGCTCCAGCACCGCTTCGGCGGCGTACAGCGACTGCATGGCAAGACGCTGGTTGGCGGCGATGGCCGTTTCGCTCGACGTGAGCGGCATCAGGGCTCCGGTGAGGGCCACGAGCATCAGCAGCGCCATCATGGTGACGATGAGCGCGGCGCCGCGGGAGTCCGGCGGCCCGCGGTGCGCGCCTGCTGCGCGCGACCGGCCATGCATCAGTATCCTGCCGCACTGCGCGGCGTCACCTCGATGACGCCGAACAGGTCCGGGGCCAGGTTGTGGCGCGCCGAACCGGGCCGGTCGAACAGCCCCGGATCGCGGCCGCGGTGCCGGGCGTCGGACGCCTGCAGGCGGAGCTCCAGGCGGACACGGCGCACGCGGAACAGGTCTGCATCGAACAGGAGGCGGCCGCCGCACCACGGACCGTCCGTCAGCACGCCAGCCGTCAACTCCTCCTCCGGTTGCACCGGGCCGGCGTCCGAATCCGGCGCCGTGGCCAGTGCGGCCGCCAGGCACGGCGCGCTCGCGGCGGTAACGCGGACGTCCACGGAGTGGGCGGTGCGACCGAAGTAGCGGATTGACACCCCTACCACGTTGTCCAGCACGGGCGCATCGGTGACCCAGCCGTTCTGATAGCGCAGCTCGGCTGCATCGCGGTCGTGGTAGTAGCCGCGCACGGCAAGCGGCACGATGGACGAGCCGGCGGCAAACGGCTGCGCAGGGCCAGCGCCGACCGCCCGCAGCCGCAGCGCGCCGCCGGAGACCCGCAGCACGCGCACGATGTCGGACCGACCGGCCGCATCGAACGCCAGGGCTAGGCTGCCTGCTTCGAATCCGCAGGTCGTGACGCCGGGGGGGCAGCGGTCCCCGGCCGCCGCGAGCGGCACCTCGCCCGGCATCCCCGAGAACGCGGAGGCAAGTTCCGCGGCGGCGGCCCCCGGCGGCGCGTACAGCAGGGTCAGCGCATCGGTCGTGAATGCGGTACCGGCTGTCGCGGGATGGCGGTGACCGACGAGCGCGGGGACGACCGGCGCGCGCAACCGCGCGATCGGGGCGCCGGGACCCGGATGGGGCCCGCTGCCGGCGAGCAGCAGGTCGGCCTGCAGCCGCAGGAATCCCGCGCGCAGCCGTTGCTGCATTTCCGCCACTTCCGGCTGCACGCCGAGCGCACCGCGCGCCGGATCGACGAGGCTGAACACCGCGCCCAACAGCAGCACGACGACCGCGGCGGCGACTACCAGCTCTGCCAGCATGCAGCCCCCTACCGGCGCCGCTTCAGCGCGCTGAGCCGGACCAGGCCGGGCTGGTTCGGCGCCAGGGCTCGGCCGCTGCTCTCCGCGAGCCGCAGCGGCAGCACCACGACGTCGAGCGCCAGGAGATCATCGAACGGCGGCTGGCCGGCCCGCACGGACCAGCGCCGGACGAACGCGGCGCCGGACGGCGGCCGGCTGCCCGTTCCGACCCACGCGCCGCGACCGTCCAGGTAGTCGACGTAGCGCGGTATGCTGCGCTGGAGGCTGTCCGGCGGTGAGACCTGCAAGCCGGGTCCGCCGGCGGACGGGGGGTCGCGGGACAGATCCGTGGTCAAGTCGGACACGGCGACCAGACCGCTCGCGTCGTAGCGCCATTCCAGCGCTTGCATCTGCTCCATCTTCTGCGCCGCCAGCAGCAACCCCAGCGTCAGCCTGCCCGCATCGTCGATGGCGTCGATGGACGTGACAGTCAACTGCGCCGTCGCCGCCGCCATACCGATGATGAGACCGGCCGCGATGAGCACCTCGAGCAGGCCGAATCCGGCTGCCGCGGACGGGCGCGCTGCGACGCGGGTCGGGAGCGTGTCGAATTCGTCCATGAACATCCGACAGGTGCAAGGTTCGCGCCAGGACCATCCGCCGGCCTGGTGCGGGCGGCGCGGCGGGAGCGGACAGCGGGGCGCAGGATCCGCGCGCACCGTTCCCGCGGGTAGTGGCGGGAACTGCGCGATGCCGCGTCAGAAGAGCGTCAGGTACCAGGCGATGAGCGGCTCACCGAGCATCGTCGCGGCCACCGCGCCGACGGCCAGGAAAGAACCGAACGGCAGCGGATAGCGGCGATCAGCGAGACCGAGCGCCAGCATGCCGATCCCGACAGCCGATCCAAGGAGCGTCGCCAGCAGCAGCGCAACGAAGGTCAGTTGCCACCCGAGAAACGCCCCGATCATCGCCAGCATCTTGATGTCGCCCATGCCGAGGCCCTCCTCTCCGCGCAGCAGGGCGTATGTCCTGGCGACCGCCAGCAGCAGGCCCCCGCCGGCCGCGGCGGCGAGCAGCGCGTCCCACCAGGCGGGCTCGACGACGACGGCGGCCGCCAGACCAGCGCCGATGCCGGACAACGTGACGGAGTCGGGCAGCATCCGCTGCCGCAGGTCGGTGACGAACAGCACGATCAGCGCGGCGCACAGCAGCAGGCGCGCCGCCAGCAGCGGCTGCCAGCCCAGCATGCTGTACTGCACCAGGAACAGGGCCGGCGTGGCCAGCTCCACGAGCAGGTATGCGGCCGGGATCCGGGCTCCGCAGGTCCGGCACCGCCCGCGTAGCGCGAGCCACGCGGCCACCGGCACGTTCTCGTACCAGCGCAGCGGCCGGCCGCAGGCGATGCAGGCGGAAGCGGGCCGAACCACCGACCGTGAACGTGGCAGCCGGTGAATGCAGACGTTGAGGAAGCTGCCGGTCGCCAGCCCGGCGGCGGCCAACAGCACGGGGATGGCAACGGAGCTCATGGAACGGCGGGGCCGGCGGAACCCGTCAGCGCGCGAGCTCGCGGGCGAGCGCGCGGTCGAAGAACTGCGGCGCCAGCCCGCCCTTCAACACGACGCCGTTGATGACGAATGTAGGCGTCGCCTCGACCGCGAGCGCGTCGGCGGCAGCGATGTCGGCGCGGACATCGTCGATTACCTCCGCATAGCCCGCCTCGAAATCCACTACGCCCGCGAGCTCGCGGACCGCCGCCGCCACGCTCTCCGGCGTCATTGCCGCCTGATTGGCATACAGCCAATCTTCCATCTCCAGCGCCTCGGCCGCTCCCACGCGGCGGGCGAGGCGCACGGCAACCGCCGCCTCGCAGGCGGCGTCGTGCATGCCTGCGGGCGTACCTTCGTTGCAGGCTGGATCGAGCGGGTAGTCCATGGTCACGACCTGCACGGCGCCGGGATGGCTGGCGGCGTACCTGGCCAGGATCGGCGCATAGCCAACGTGCGTCCGCGCGCACGCCGGGCACTGGTAGTCGGTGAATTTCACGACTACCACGCGGCCGGCGGGGACCGCGAATGGCAGCTCCACGCGGGCCTGGCCGGCCCACCACCGGTCGAACTCGGCGCTCCTGTCGGCAGCCGCCACGAGGGTGCGCTCCAGGTCGAGCGGGTCCGCCTCCAGGCCTCGCAGCCAGACCGCCGGGACGATTGCGAGACCCGCGACCAGCGACGCCGCCGCCAGCGCGGCGGGCCGGCGTGCAACGGCGCCGGCGTGGCGCACGAGCGCTCCGGGCAAACGGCGAACCGGCGTCGCCGCCGCGGTCTCCGCCAGGATGAAGATGCCGATGGCGGCCGCGTACACGACGCCGCAGAGCAGACAGAACGCCTGGAGCACGACCAGCGACGCGTACGCCATGTACATCGCAACCGCCAGGCCCGCGGTGGACCAGGCGACCAGGCAGCCGGCCATGTCCGCCCGGAATTGCTCATCCCGGCGCCTGCCGGCCCA
This sequence comes from Vicinamibacteria bacterium, assembly GCA_022820825.1. Lineage (GTDB taxonomy): Bacteria > Acidobacteriota > Vicinamibacteria > Vicinamibacterales > UBA8438 > JAAXGX01. The sequence continues at coordinate 29,526 of JAJEEU010000051.1, read as the reverse complement.
CGCGAGCAGCAGCACCCCGCCGAACCAGACCACGCCGCCGAACGCCACCGGGACGCCCGCAACGCTGCCGAACCGGCTCTGGTACACCTGCGTGCAGTTGACGGTCGCGTTGACGTCGCAGAAGGTCGTGTAGTCGGGATTCAGCAGGAGCCTGGCGTGTACGTACGTGGACGCGGCGGACGCCAGCAGGCCGGCCGCCGCCAGCAACACGATCCAAGCCTGAACCCGCCTGCTCATGGAACTCGGCGTCAGACAGCCACGTCAGATGGAGTACGTGAGAGCAATGAACGCGAAGCCGGCCAACACTATCGGCACTGTCGACTTGAACCGCACCCGCAGGGATAGCAATACGCAGCCAAGAACCAGCAGTCCGGCCAACGCGGCAAGCCACGTCAGCCAGGAAATATCGCTTAGCAGGAGCGACGTCGACAGCCAACCGGCCGCGGCACACGCCGCCACCATCCGGAACATCGCAAATGTCGGCCACCGCGCCGCGGGCCGCACCCGGCACGGGCCGTCGGCGTCGCACGTCTCGCGCGCTCCCACCGCCATACTAAGGAGCATCAGCACCAGACCGTTGGTGTACACGACCCGCTGCAACGCTTCCCGCGGGCCGTCCGCCAGAAATGCGCCAAGCGCCGCCAGCGCCACCAACACGCCGAATCCGACCGCAAGCTGCTTTTTTTCCATCGCTGTCCTCAGCTAGATCCGAACATCGGCCGCAGGCCGTGTCAAGGCCCCGCGGTCTCACCAGAGTTGCGGGAGCGCGTATGGAGCCACGACGAACAGGACCGCCAGCAGGATCCCGGCCGCCCAGGCGCCGCCGACCGAGAACCCACTGACCACCCGTAGCGCAGTAGCCTGCAGCGCCGCAAGCCACAGACCGAAGTAGATGCCGATCATCCGCAGCGTCGACTGCGCGGCGTCCGTGGTGATCCTGCCTTGATACTCCGCAATTATGTTCGGAAACTCCGCCAGTGTTGCATCGGCCGGCAGCCGCAGCGGTTCGGGCGTGTTCCAGACCGCCAACGCCAACCCGAGGATGGCGAGCGGAAGCTGCGAAACGAATGCGAAGCCCGCAAACTCGACCAGCCGTCGCGCGCGCCCGGATTGAGCGAACAGCAGGTCGAGAACAACCACGGTCAGCGCCATCGCGCCGAACATGGCAAGATACCCGACCGCGCCCGCGATCAGACCGAATGCCGCTATGGCCCCCGCGGGCACCTGCGCCACGTCGACTCCGATTTCCGACATGGCCGCTTCGATGTGAGGCCGCACCTTGAAATTGATTATGCCGGCCGCCGTGACGGTCATCACCGCGGCTGCAATCACCGGAGAAAGCGCAAGCATCCAATTTGGCGACATTTGCACCCGGGACCGAAAGAACCGCAGCGGGCTGTCCACGATGTGTACGAGGGATGTGGCTTCTGTCATCGATCCTTCCTCACGAACCGCGAAGCATGCATATCGATCGTCAGCCCAGCAAACGATGGAGCCGCCTGCCGGCATCCGCCTCCAGCCACGCCCCGATCAGCAGGAGCCCCGCTGCCAGGGCCGCAGCCTTCAAGGGTCTGTCGATTTCGATGCGTTCATTCCCAACCAGCCAGCGGCGCGCCGACAGGAGAACTTGTTGCACGGACAAGCACCCCAGCAACATCGCCATGAACTCCGCCGGAACATAAGTCAGCGTGAAAAGCGCCGCGGCCGGAGACGTTCGCACCACGGCCGGCAACACTCGGCCCAACGCCCAGCCGTTCCATGCGAGCACCAGCACGGAATAGAGTCCGCCGCTGCACAGACCGAGCAGCAGCGAGACGCTGAGCGCCTGCAGGTTTCGTATTGCAACACGCAGCGCAGTTACTGCCGCCTCTCCGCCATCTTGCGGGAGATTCTGCAATTCGATTACACCTGCAGGCGCCGTCGACAACCCGGCACCGAATGCGGCGAGAAGAATCGCCGCATCGATGCTCAGCAACAATCGGCCGCTGGCCGCGGAGCCATGCTCTAGGCCCATGCTCCGAGCATGCACGCAGCGCTACCGGCGAAACCCGCCCCGACGCAGGTCGGGCAGAACGCCATGTAGCTGAAGTACATGCTCAGACCCCAACACGCGGCACCCGAAGCCATGTTGAAGCCCATGCCGCCGGCCATGTAGAAGCCCCAGTTGTAGCCGGCCAAGGCGGGAACGCCGGGATCCGCGGACGCGAGGGGCGCCGTGGGCGCCACCGCCAGCAGTGCGGCGGCGAGGGCCAGGGCGAGGGTGGTGCGTTTGAACAACATCGTTGGTTCCTCCTTCCGACGTACCGCACCCGACCTCCGGGAATCGATGGCGGCGCTCGCGGCGCCGCACGTTCTTGACCGGCGCGCCTACTGAATCGGCGTAGCGCCGGGCGGGGCACCATTCTGGGTCACGGGCACTTCCTCCGTGGACTGGTAGATAGTGCCGCTCTGGTTGGTGCCGAAAAATCGGCCGCCGGATCCGCCTGCCGGCGAGGCCGCTACGAAATACGTGAAGACCACCGTGCCCGCCGAGGCGCCGTTGCATGACGCGGGGGCGCCCGCGGCGGCGTCTCCCGGCGTCAGCGTGACCGTGTAGCCGGTCTTGAACGACGGATCGGTGCCGAGGTCCGGGCCGATGAACCCTTCGCCGCCCTGCGCGGTCGGCGCCGTCGCCAGGTTGGCCAGCGACGGCGCGTAGAAGCCGCTGCCGCAGCTTGCCGCGTACGTCGTCTGGGCGCTGTGGATGGCCCGCAGCGAGCCGATCGCCGACGCTTCGTTGCCCGCCATGCGCGCCCGGAACAGCCCGGGCACGGCGATGGCCGCGATGATGCCGATGATCGCGACGACGATCAGCAACTCGATGAGCGTGAAGCCGTTCCTGTCTTGCACCGTTCTGTCTCCGTTTCCTTTCGAAGCAATGGACGTGCCAAGCGGTCCGCGCCGCGTTCCGTCACTGTAAGCATAACCACGGAAACGGCTTGGCATCAGCGACCGGTGAACCACGCCGTGGCGGGGCGCGCCAGCCGCCCGCCGCCGCCAACGCCGGTTCCCCCATTCAAACTCCAAGGCGGCTGATCAGGTCGAATATCGGCATGTACATCGCGAACACGATGCCGCCGACCACGACGCCAAGCACCGCGATCATGACCGGCTCGAGCAGCGTCAGCAGGTTGCCGACGGCCAGCGCCACCTCCTCGTCATAGAAGCGCGCCACCTTCTCCAGCATGGCGTCGAGCGCGCCGGTCGCCTCGCCGACGCTGATCATGCGCGTGGCCATGGCCGGAAACACCTGCGTCTGCTCCAGCGGTCCGGCGACGGACTCGCCTGCCTCGATCGAGCCGCGCGCGGCCAGCACCGCATCCGCGATGACGGCATTGCCGGAGGTCCTGGCGGTTATCTCCAGGCCGTCGAGGATCGGCACGCCCGACGACAGCAGGGTGCCCAGCGTCCTGCAGAAGCGCGCCACCTGGACCTTGCGGAGGATGCCGCCCACGGCCGGCAGCCGCAGCGCGGCCCCGTCCACTATCCGGCGTCCGCGCGGGGTCCCGTAGAACCGCCGCATGGCCAGCGCCCCGGCGGCGGCGGCGAGCAGCAGTACCGGCCCCGCCACCGCGACCCCGTCGCTGGCGGCGATGACGATGCGCGTCGGCAGCGGGAGCACCGCCCCGAGCCCCTCGAACAGCGAGGTGAACGTGGGCACCACCTTCCAGAGGATGGCGCCGACCACGAGGGCCGAGATGACCACCACCGCCACCGGGTAGGTCAGCGCCGACTTGACCCGCGCCCGGATCCGCACCGTGGCCTCGATATACGCGGCAAGGCGCTTGAGGATGGCGTCGAGGACGCCGCCGGCCTCGCCGGCGGCGATCATGTTGGTGTACAGCGCATCGAAAGTCGCCGGATACCGCGCCATGGCCGCGGCAAGGCTCTCACCGCCTTCGACATGGGCCCGTACCTGCACGATGGTCGCGCGCAGGCGCGGATCCTCCTCCTGCCGGCCCAGTATGTCGAGGCACTCGACCAGGGGCAGCCCCGCGCCGGTCATCACGGCAAGCTGCCTGGTGAACAGCGCCAGGATTCTCGGTGCGACTGCCTTGCCTGCCTCCCCGCGCCGCTGCTTGCGCGGCTCCGCCGCCGTCTCGATCCGCGTGACCACGATGCGCTCGCCCCGCAGCGCCGCCACGGCGGCGTCGACCGACGCCGCCGACCGCGTTCCCGCGACACGCTCGCCGGCGAGGGTCCGCCCCGCGTACGCGAATTCCGTCATCGCCCGGCCATCTCCCGCAGCTCCCGCCGGTTCGGCGAGCGTTGGAGCGCGTCCTCCATGTTGATCCGGCGCTGGCGTATCAGCGCGGCCAGCGCCTGGTTCATCGTCTGCATGCCGGACGCCTCCCCGGTCTGGATGGCGGTGTACAGTTGCGGGTTCTTCGCCTGCCGGATCAGGTTGCGCACGGCCGGCGTGGCCACCATCACCTCCACCGCGGCAACCCGGCCGCGGCCGGCGGCGGCCGGCACGAGCATCTGGCACACCAGTCCTTCCAGCACCATCGAGAGTTGCAGCCGCACCTGCGCCTGCTGGCTTGCCGGGAAGACGTCCACAATGCGATTGACCGTCTGCACCGCCGACGCCGTATGCAACGTCGCCAGCGTCAGATGCCCCGTCTCGGCGATGCGCAGGGCCGCCTCGACCGTCTCGACGTCGCGCATCTCCCCGATCAGCACTACGTCGGGGTCCTCTCTGAGAACGGCGCGCAGCGCGCTGCCGAAGCTGGCGGCGTCGGTACGCACCTCCCGCTGGTTGACGATGGAGAGCTTGTGACCGTGAACGAATTCGATGGGGTCTTCGATCGTGAGGATATGCCGGCCGGCCGCCGCGTTGACCGCGTCGATCATCGCCGCGAGGGTGGTGCTCTTGCCCGATCCGGTGGGTCCGGTGACGAGCACGAGGCCGCTGTGCAGCCCCGCCAGCGTGCGCAGCACGGGCGGCAGCCCGAGCTCCTGGAACGGCCGTATCCGTTCGGGTATGAGCCGATAGACGGCCGCCACGGTACCGCGCTGGCGGAACACGTTGCAGCGGATGCGGGCGACGTCCGGCACGGCGAACGCGAGATCGATGTCCTCGCCGTTCTCGAACCGCGCGCGCTGGCCGCTCGTAAGCGGGCTGCAGGCGAGCCGGGCCGCAATCTCGGGCGTCAGCACGGGCCGCTCCCCGAGCCGCAGCAGGTTGCCGTCCACGCGCACGAACGGCGGGACGCCGGCCGTCAGATGCAGGTCGGATCCGCCGCGGGCCGCCGTCTCCCTCAACAACTCGACGAGCATGCCATCCATGGCCTGCCTCCCTCGGCCTCCTGGAGCCCCTGCGTTCATAGTGTGGTTTCCCGTACGATCTCCTCGACGGTCGTGACGCCGTCGGCGATCTTGCGGAGACCGCTCCGGCGCAAGGTGACCATGCCCTCCTCGAGCGCCTGCCGCGACAGGTCGTACGTGGACGCGCCGGCCAGGATCATCTGCTGCAGCGCGGGGGTCGCGGCCATCACCTCGAACAGCCCGACACGTCCCTTGTAACCCGTGCCGTTGCACGCCGCGCACCCCCGGCCCGCGTGCGGCACGACGGCGGCAGACTCCTGGTCGGAGTAGCCGATGTCGCGCAGCGCCGTGCGCGGCAGCGGCGCGGGCGCGGCACACTCCCGGCAGATGCAGCGCACCAGGCGCTGGGCGCACACGACATTGAGCGCGCTTGTAACGAGAAACGGCTCGACGCCCATGTTCAGCAGCCGGGCCACGGAGCTCGGGGCGTCGTTGGTGTGCAGGGTGGACAGCACGAGATGGCCGGTGAGCGCCGCCTTGATTGCCACCTCGGCCGTCTCCGCGTCACGGATCTCCCCGACCAGGATGACGTTCGGATCCTGCCGCAGGAAGGAGCGCAGCGCGGCGGCGAAGGAGAGGCCGATGCCCTCGCGTATCTGCACCTGGTTGACGCCGCGCATGTTGAACTCGACCGGATCCTCCGCCGTCAGGATGTTCGTCTGCGGACTGTTGATGCCCGCGATCGAGGAGTACAGCGTGTTGGTCTTCCCGCTGCCGGTCGGTCCGGTCACGAGCACCATGCCGCGCGGACTCCGGATGGCCGCCTCGAAGCGCTCGAGCGACTGGTCGTCGAACCCGAGCTTCGTCATGTCCAGCGTCAGGCGTTCCCGATCGAGCAGCCGCAGCACTATCTTCTCGCCGAACAGCGTCGGCAGCGACGAAACCCGGACGTCGATCTCGCGCCGGACGCCCCCGGCCCGGAAGCGCGCCCTCAGCCGCCCGTCCTGCGGCAGGCGCTTCTCCGCGATGTCGAGGTTGGCCATGATCTTCAACCGCGAGATGACCGCGTCGCGCAGCGTCACCGGCGGCGCGGCCACGGGATAGAGCATGCCGTCGATACGGAACCGGATGCGGAACTCGGCGTCGTACGGCTCTACATGGACGTCGCTCGCGCCGCGCTGCACGGCCGCGGCGAGCAGTCCGTTCACGAGCCGCACCACCGGCGCCTCCGCCGCCTGCCGTCCTGCCGCCGCGCCCTCGACGTCCGCATCCGGCGCGTCGAGGATCTCTATGCCGCCACCGCCGGCCGGCAGCGCGCCGCCGGCCGCGGCGGCCTGATCCCGACGCGCATCCGTCGCATCCCGACGCGCGCCGTACAGCGTGCGGATCGCACCGTCCACGGCTGCTTCGGACGCCACCTGCGGCGCGACGTTGCACCCCGTCAGGAACCTGATGTCGTCCATCGCGATGACGTTGCCCGGATCCGTCATGGCGACCGTGAGCACGGCGCCGGAGCGGCCCAGCGCCAACACCCGGTGCTTGCGGGCCGTCGCGGCCGGAATCAGGCCGACCACGGCGGCGTCGAACTCGAAGCCCGCGAGGTCGACGGCCGGCACGCGGTACTGGCGGCTGAGGATGGCAACGATTTCATCGTCCGTTGCGAATCCGAGTGCAGCAACTGCGCTTCCCAGTCCGCCGCCGTTGCCGCGCTGGTAGTCGAGCGCGGCCTGCAACTGCTGTTGCGTCAGCACGCCTGCACGGGTCAGCAGGTCTCCAAGCGGGACTGGCATCCTTGCACCGTCCGGTGCAAGTTTCTTGCCGCGAGGCCGGCGCGCCGGCTGGCTATTCCACGAACACGGCGGCCGCGATCACCGTGGTCCAGAGGCGCTCTTCGCTGCCTGTCGCTGTCTGCGTGACGTTCTGGGTGTGGACGATCCGGTTGGACAGCCGCCACACTTCCCGCTTCTCGTCCCAGCTCCTGTCCGGATCGAAGTCGAGGCCGAGGGTCGTGGCCAGCATCTCGGCCGCCAGATCCTCGGCGTAGTCACCCGCGGTCTTCTCGTCCTCGCCGAAGCTGTGGTGCTCGGAAAGGTAGCCGTACAACGTCTCGTCCCGTGGAATCGCCACGCCGATCGTCGCCGCGATCTGGCGCCGCGGCTCGCGGGTGGCGTTTTCCGACATCACGACGAACGTCACCTCTCCCGGCTTGAGCCGCTGCAAACCGTCACTCCTGGAGAGGATCTTGCAGCCGGGAGGAAAGATGCTCGACACGCGTACGATGTTGCAGGTGGCGATTCCCGCCGACCGCAGCGCCAACTCGAACGAAGTGAGTTTCTCCCTGTGCAGGCCGACGCCCCGCGTGAAGCAGAGTGCCCTGGGAACGAATCCAATCACCGGATTTCACACACCCTGTCGGGAGAATTGCGTCGGGGAGAATGCCAGCCGCGGCACGGGCGGACGGCATCGTAGTGAAACACCGAAAGCGTGTCAAGACGGCCGCGCCCGCCGCGCTGGGCGCACCGCGGCGAGCGTGACTACAATGGAACACAGGGTCATCCGCGTTGCGGAGGCCCCGGGAGGTAGCTGCGAACGCCCATGAGCACCGCCGGCAAGTTGTTGGTCGCGGGGACCATAGTGCTGCTCGCCGGGGCGGGCGTCGCGCTGAACCGGTACCTCGAGCGCTCCGACGATCCGACCCTCGACGTGGAACGCCTCGAGCGTCGGACGCTCGAGGCCGTCGTATCGGCATCGGGGACCATCGAGCCCCAACTGTCGGTGGACATCAGCTCGAGCGTCATGGGGCGCGTGACGCGGCTGGACATCAACGAGGGCGATCGCGTCGCCGCCGGCCAGTTCCTGCTGGAGATCGATCCCGAGTCGCTGCAGGCGGCCGTCTACCGCAACGAGGCGTCGCTGGCGGCCGCCGAGTCCAGCCTGGAGCAGGCGCGGGTGGCGGTCGAGACCGCGGGCGTCAACCTGGCGCTGGCGCAGGACACCCTGGAGCGCCAGACCGAGCTGTGGGAGCTCGAGCTGATCTCGCGAGAGGAGTTCGACACGGCCCGGCGCGAGCTGGAGCTGCGCGAGACCGAGTTCGAGGCGCGCCAGGTCGAGGTGGCGACGGCGTCGCAGCGCATCCGGCAGGAACGCGCCACGCTCGACAGCGCGCAGTACGACCTGGAGCAGGTGACGATAACGTCTCCGATCGACGGCGTGGTGACGCGCCGCAGCATCGAGGAAGGCGAAACGGTGGTCATCGGCACGATGAACAACCCCGGCACCGTGTTGATGACCATTGCCGACTTCTCGATTCTCGAAGCCCACGTGGAAGTGGACGAAACGGACATCCCGTCCGTGCAGCTTGGCCAACCCGCCGCGATCAGCATCGACGCCCTGCCGGACAGCACCTGGTCCGGACATGTCACCGAAATCGGAAACAGCCCCATCCAGGGAGGCGAGGCCGGCGCCAGCCAGGCCACCAACTTCGAGGTCGTGATCACCCTCGACGGCGACGTGCCCGGTGTGCGGCCCGGGTTCACCGCCACTGCGGATATCCGCACGGCCACGCGGACCAATGTCGTCGCCGTGCCCATCCAGGCGACGACCGTCAGGGACGTCACGCTCGGCGCCGACGGCCGGATGGTCCGCCCTGCCCCGGAGGGAGCCGTCGCGGCCGCCTCGGCCGCCCAGACCGCCGCGCCCGAACGCACGGAAGAGGTCGAGGGCGTTTTCGTCGTGCGCGACGAGCGGGCCTGGTTCACGCCCGTGGCGACGGGCATCGCCGGCGACCGGTACTTCGAAGTGCTCTCCGGAATCGACGCCGGCGCGCTGGTGGCGATCGGCCCGTTCGATGTCGTCCGCGCGCTGGAAGACGGCGACCCGGTTCGCATCGATGAAGAACCTGACGCTCGCCGTTGAGATCGTCCGCATCGCGCTCGGCGCGATCCGGGCGAACAAGCTGCGGTCCCTGTTGACCATTCTCGGGAACATCGTCGCAGTGGCGTCGATCATGACCCTCGTTTCCCTGATCCAGGGCATCTCGGACGAGGTCACCAACGTGATCGTGACCGAGATGAGCGCCGACTCGTTCATGATCGACCGCGTCGGGCTGGTGACCAGCGAGGACGAGATGGAGCGCCGCAGAGGCAATCCCCGCATCACGCTGGACGACCAGGAAGCGGTGCGCCGTTTCGGCGGACGCATTGCGGCCATCATGGCGGAGGGCAGGCAGGACGGGGAGATCCGCTACCGCAACGAGGTGCTCGAGCGGGTTTCCATTCAGGGCGTCACCGGCGAGTTTCACCGCTTCCCCACGTTTACCGCCGAACGCGGGCGGTTGATGACGCCGGTCGAGGTTTCCCGCAACCGCAACGTCGTGCTGCTCGGGTGGTCGACGGCCGACCGTCTGTTCGGGCAGGCCGACCCCCTGAACCGGACCGTCACAATCCAGGGCGTGCACTTTCGCGTCGTCGGAGTCAGCCAGGAGAAGGGCACGCTGTTCGGACAGTCGCAGGACGAATTCGCCGTCGTGCCGCTCGGCGCCTTTCAGCGCCTGTTCGGCAGCCGCCGCTCGCTGACGCTCGTGGCGCGGCCGACGCATCCGGAGGAGATCGACCGCGCCATGGACGATGCGACCGTGGCGCTGCGGATCGCCCGCCACCTGCGGCCGCGCGAGGAGAACAACTTCGGCATGTTCACGGCGGAGTCGATCCTGGACATCTTTCGGCAGGCGACGGCCGGCCTGGCCGCGGTACTGGTGGGCATCGTCGGCCTGGCGCTCGTGGTGGCCGGCATCGTCATCATGAACATCATGCTGATGGCGGTCACCGAGCGCACGCGCGAAATCGGCCTGCGCAAGGCGCTCGGGGCGACGCGCGGCGCCATCATGTGGCAGATGCTGGCCGAGTCGGTGATCCTGTCGCTGCTCGGCGGCCTGATCGGCGCCGCCGCCGGCGCCGCCGCGGCGCTGGCGATCGACCGCTTCGCGCCGGTGCCGGCCGCCGTGCATCCCTGGTCGCTGCTGCTGGCCGTCTCGCTGACGGCGGTGGTCGGGCTGTTCTTCGGCCTGTATCCCGCCGCGCGGGCGGCAGCGCTCGACCCGATCGACGCGCTGGGACGGAGCGGCTAGTGAAACTGCGCACCGGCCTGGCCGTCGAGACCATCCGGATGGCCGTGGACACCATCCTGACCTACAAGCTGCGGTCCGCGTTGACGATACTGGGCGTGGCGATAGGCATCACGTCCATCGTGGGCGTGACCTCGATCGTGCGCGGCTTCGACGAGTCGTTGCGCGAGTCGGTCCGCTCGCTTGGATCGGACACCGTATTCGTCTCGCAGTTCTCCGGCCTCAGCCTGTCATCGGGCGCGGACTTCTTCGAGTTGATGCAGCGGCCGAACCTGACCCCGGCCGACGCGCGGGCCATTTCCCGCCAGGCGCCGACGATCGATTCCGTCGGTTTCGTACTGGGCGAAGGAGGTCCGCCCACGACTGCCCAACTGCAGTACAGGAACCAGCGCACCACGTCGATCCGCGTCCTGGGCACGACCGAGAACTTTCCGGCGGTGTTTCACGTCGGCGTCGACACGGGCCGGTTCTTCACCGAAAGCGAGGTCAGCCACCGCCGCCAGGTCGCGGTGCTGGGACAGGCGCCGTACGAGGCGCTGTTTCCCGCCGTGGACCCGATCGGCAAGACGGTGCGCCTGGGAAACCTGCGCTACGAGGTGGTCGGCGTGCTCGGGCCCCGCCCCAGCCCCGGCGGAGTGAGCGCGGGCCAGGACGACATCGTCGTCATCCCGCAATCCACCTATCAGAAGCAGTTCGGGATCCGCGTGCACCGCGCCATGCGGGGCCGCCTGACGAGCATCATGATTGCGGCGATCCCGCACGCGGGGGTTGCGCGAGACGACGCGGTGCGCGACGTGGAGACCGTGATGCGCATCCGGCACGGGCTGCGTCTCGACGAGCCGAACGACTTCGACGTGGTCACCCAGGAAGCCGCCATGCGGTTGTGGGACCGCATCAGCCAGGCCACCTACCTGGCGCTGGTTTCCATCGCCTCCATAGCGTTGCTGGTGGGCGGCATCGGCGTCATGGCAATCATGACGATCTCCGTCACCGAGCGCACGCGCGAGATCGGCACGCGCAAGGCGCTGGGCGCGCGCCGCCGCGAGATCCTGTGGCAGTTTCTGCTCGAGGCGGCCGCGCTGACGGGCCTGGGGGGCGTCTGCGGCATGCTGGTGGGCACCGCCTTCGGCATCGGCGTGCACTACGCCACGGGCTTTCCGATCTCGCTGCCGTGGTGGTCGTATGCCATCGGCAGCGGCTCGTCGGTCTCGGTCGGCATCCTGTTCGGACTCCTGCCCGCGATACGCGCTTCCGGTCTCGATCCCATCGAGGCGCTCCGGCACGAATAGCCCCGCGCACCGCCTCCGTTTCCTTGAGCAGCCTCCGGTCAGTCAAGTAGGATTAACTGCTTGTGCCGGGGGTCTGGATGAAGCCATGAAAGTGTATTCAGCGGATGAGATCAGGAATGTCGCGCTCGTCGGACACAGCGGCTCCGGCAAGACGCAGCTTGCCGCGGCGGCGCTGTTCGATGCGGGGATGGTCAATCGGCTGGGCAAGGTCGACGAGGGGAACACGGTCACCGATTTCGACGAAGAGGAAATCGCCCGCAAGCACACGTTGTCGTCGAGCGTGGCGTTTGCCGAATGGAATCGGACGAAGATCAATTTCATCGACACGCCGGGCATGGCGAACTTCCTGAGCGATACGCGGGCCGCCCTGCGCGTCACCGACGCGGCGGCCATCGTCGTCGACGCGGTGGCGGGCGTCGAGGTGCAGACGGAGAAGGTATGGAACACCGCAAGCGAGCTCGAAGCACCGTGCGTGGTAGTGCTCAACCGTCTCGACCGGGAGCGGGCCAGCCTCGACCGCTCGCTGTCCTCGCTGCGCGACGTGTTCGGCCGTGAAGTGGTGCCGCTGCAACTGCCGATTGGCGAGGAGAAGTCATTCGAGGGAGTCGTCGATCTCGTGCGGATGCAGGCGGTGCGCTTTCCCGGCGACGGACGCGAGCCGGCGGTCGGCGACATCCCGGCGGCGCTGGCGGACGCCGCCGCCACCGCCCGCGACAGCCTCATCGAGATGGTGGCCGAGGCCGATGACGAGCTGATGGAGAAGTTCTTCGAGGCCGGAACGCTGTCGCAGGAAGAGCTGGAGCAGGGTCTCCGCGGCGCCGTCGGCCAGCGGCGGATCTTTCCGCTGCTTTGCACGTCCGCACTCTCCAACATCGGCGTGCAGCCGCTGCTCGACGCCATCGCCACCTACTTCCCGTCGCCCACGGACCGGCCGCTGCCGGCAGTGGCGCGCAACTCCGGCGAGCCCGTCTCGTACGCCGTGGCCAACGGCGATCCCGCGGCCGCGTTCGTCTGGAAGACGGTTGCCGATCCCTTCGCCGGCCGCATCACGCTCTTCCGCGTGGCCACCGGCGCGCTGGCCTCCGACCAGGCTGTGGAGAACGCCACGAAGGGAACGACCGAGCGGCTCGGGAGCCTGGCCGTGCTGCAGGGCAAGACGCAGAACGCCGTTGCGCGCGTCAACGCCGGCGACATCGGCGCCGTGACCAAGCTCAAGGATACGCAGACCTCGGACACACTGGCCGCTGCCGGCAGCACGCTCTCCTTCGCGCCAATCGCCTTTGCCGAGCCCGTGCTGTCATACGCCATCGAGCCGAAGACACGCGGCGACGAAGAGAAGATAAGCACCTCGCTGCAGCGGTTGCAGGAGGAAGACCCGACCATCCGCTACGCACGGGATGCGCAGACGCAGCAGTTGCTGCTGTCGGGGCAGGGACAGCTCCACATCGAGGTTACCGTCGCCAAGCTGAAGCGCCGCTTCGGGGTGGAGGTGAACCTCAAGCTGCCGCGCATTCCGTACCGGGAGACGATCACCGCCGCCACGGAAGCGCACGGACGCCACAAGAAACAGACCGGCGGGCACGGGCAGTTCGGCGATTGCAAGATTCGCGTCGAGCCGCTGCCCCGCGGCCAGGACTTCGACTTCGCCAACGAGATCTTCGGCGGCTCCATTCCCCGCCAGTTCATCCCGGCGGTCGAGAAGGGCATCCACGAGGCGCGCGAGAAGGGCTATCTGGCGGGCTATCCGATGGTCGACTTTCGCGTGACGCTGTACGACGGCCAGTTCCACGCGGTCGACTCGAACGAGATGTCGTTCAAGATGGCGGGCCGGCTGGCGTTCCGGGACGCGATGTCACGGGCGCGTCCGACGCTCCTCGAACCGGTCATGGACGTCGAGGTGCATGCGCCAAGCGAGTTCGCGGGCGATCTGATGGGCAGCCTGAACGGCCGGCGGGGCCGCATCGGCGGCATGGAGACGCGCGGCACCTCCACCGTCATCAAGGCGCAGGTGCCGATGGCGGAAATGCTGACCTACGAACAGCAGCTCACGTCCACCACCGGCGGGCGCGGCTCGTACAACATGGAGTTCTCACACTACGAGGAAGTGCCCGCGCACCTGCACGGAAAGGTCATCGCGGCGGCCAGGGCGGATCGCGGCGAGGCCGCGGGAGAGGACGAAGAGGAAGAATAGCCGCCGACCGGGCTCGCCCGGCTAGGAACTTTCCTCGCCGGCACGGATCCGCCGCGCGGCCCGTCGTACGCGCCCGGCGACGCCGGGGGCGCCCTCTTCTTCCTCGGCTGCCTTGGCGTCTTCCGTTTCCGGCTTGTACTCGCTGCCCACGAGCTCCACCTGCGCCAGCGGCGCGTCGTCGCCCAGACGCCGGCCGCCGCGCAGCAGGCGCGTATAGCCGCCCGGCCGTTCGGCGAACCGCGGCGCGATCGCCTCGAACAACTTGCTGAGCACGGCCCGGTCCGCCACGTCGCGCGCGACCAGCCGGCGGGCGTGCAGGGCCCGCGTCGTGTCCGAGCCTTCCGCAAGCCCGCGCTTGGCAATCGTGATCAAGCGTTCCACGAACGGACGCAGCGCCTTGGCCTTGGCCACGGTCGTGTTGATGCGCTCGTGGCGAATGAGCGCCGTGGCCTGGTTGCGCAACAGGGCGATGCGGTGCTCGGAAACCCGTCCGAGCTTGCGGTTTGCAATCCGATGGCGCATGGCAATCTATTCCGTCGATACGGACTCCGCGTCCGCGGGCGCGTCGAGATGCATGCCGAGACTCAGGCCCATGCTGGACAGCAGCTCCTTGATCTCGCTCAGCGACTTGCGGCCGAAGTTCTTGGTGCGCAGCATTTCCGATTCGGTCTTCTGCACCAGCTCGCGGATCGTCCTGATATCTGCGTTCTTCAGGCAGTTGTACGACCGCACCGACAGCTCGAGCTCCTCTACGCTGCGGTCGAGATGCTCGTTCGGAACCGGTATGGGGGGACTCTGCTCGGCATCCGCCGGCTGCTCCACCGAATCGTCGATGTTGATGAAGATGTTGAGGTGATCGCGAATCAACTGGGCGCCGAGGGATACGGCGTCGCGGGCCGTAACGGACCCGTCGGTCCACACGTCCACCGTCAGCTTGTCGTAGTCGGTCGTCTGTCCCAGGCGCGCCGCCTCGACCACGTAGTTGACCTTCTTGACCGGTGAATGGACCGAATCGAGCGGGATCCAGCCGATGCCGAGGTCTTCCACAAAGTTCTTGTCCGCCGATACGTAGCCGCGGCCGCGGTTGACGCGCAGCTCCATGCTCAGCGAGCCGCCCTCGGCCACGGTGGCAATGTGCAGGTCGGGTTCCAGAATCTCCACGTCGGCGTCGGCCTCGATGTCGCCCGCCTTCACGGCTCCGGCCTCGTCGCAGCGCACGTACAGTGTCTTGGTGCGATCGACGTGCATGCGGATCGGTATCTGCTTCAGGTTCAGGATGATGTCGGTAGCGTCCTCCACCACGCCGGCAATGGGCGAGAACTCGTGCAGCACGCCATCGATCTTGACGGCCGTCACCGCGGCGCCCTCGATCGACGACAGCAGCACGCGGCGCAGCGCGTTGCCGACCGTCGTGCCGAAACCGCGTTCGAAGGGCTGCGCGTGAAAGCGTCCGAACCGATCGGTGAGGGTCTCGGCCTCATACTCCAACCGCTTTGGCCGCTGGAAGTTTTTCCACAACATTGAGTTCTATCCTTTCGCCACGGGCTCCTGGACTACATCCGGATCACTTGGAATAGAGCTCGACGATCAACTGCTCCTGCACCGGCAGGTTCAGTTGCTCGCGCGTCGGCGGCGCCGTCAGGCTGCCCGACAGCTTCTCCGCATCGAGCTCCAACCACTCCGGGATCCCGCGTCCCTTGACTTCCTCCATCGCGTAGACGATGGCCGGATTCTCCGCACTGGAGGGACGGACCGCAATGACGTCGCCCGCGGCAACGGAATACGACGGGACGTTGGTGCTCCGGCCGTTGACCGCGAAGTGGCCGTGGCGCACGAGCTGCCGCGCCTGGGGCCGGGATACCGCAAAGCCGAGCCGGTAGACGACGTTGTCCAGCCGGCTCTCGAGAAGTTGCAGCAGCGTCTCGCCGGTAACGCCCTTCTGCCGGTCGGCCTTCTCGAAGTAGCGCCGGAACTGGCGCTCCAGCACGCCGTACATGCGGCGCACCTTCTGCTTCTCCCGCAACTGGAGGCCGTAGCCCAGCAGCCGCTGGCGGCGGCCCTTGCCGTGCTGTCCGGGCGGCACGTTGCGCCGGTCGATGGCGCACTTCTCGCCGTAGCACCGTTCTCCCTTGAGAAACAGCTTCATACCTTCGCGCCGGCACAACCGGCATACCGGACCCGCGTAACGCGCCATAATCCCTCTGCTCTCTCAGACCCGCCGGCGCTTCGGCGGGCGACAACCGTTGTGCGGAATCGGGGTGACGTCCCGAATCGATTTCACTTCCAGTCCGACCGAGGTCTGCAGCGCGCGGATGGCGGACTCGCGGCCGGCGCCGGGCCCCTTGACCAGCACGTCCACGGTGCGCACGCCGAACGTCTTCGCCCCGTGCCCGGCGTTGATTGCCGCCTGCGTCGCGGCGAACGGCGTGCCCTTGCGCGAGCCCTTGAACCCGATCCCGCCGGCGCTCGACCAGGCCAGCACGTTACCCTCGGCGTCGGCGATCGTGATGATCGTGTTGTTGAACGACGCCTGGATGTGCACCACGCCGTGGTGCACGACGCGCTTCTCTCCCCGCTTCTTGAAGGTCTTTCCGGTCTTCCGCCGCCTGCGCTTCGCGGGAGCCGCCCCCGCCGCACCGGCCGCATCCGTCTTGGCCATCGAATTCCTCTTTCAGGACTACTTGGTCTTCTTCTTTGCCACGGCGCCCCGGCGGGGCCCTTTCCTGGTGCGCGCATTCGTATTCGTCCGCTGGCCCCGCACCGGAAGGTTGCGGCGATGACGCAGCCCGCGGTAGCAGCCGATCTCCATCAACCGCTTGATGTTGACCGAGATCTCCTTGCGCAGGTCACCCTCGACGCCGCCATGCTCCTCGATGACCCGGCCGATCCGGCGCACATCGTCCTCGGTGAGGTCCTTCACGCGGATGTCGCCGTCGACCCCGGCCTCCTGCAGCGTGGCCGTGGCCCGTGCCGGCCCGATGCCGAAGATATAGGTCAGCCCGACCTCGATACGTTTCGTGCGCGGCAGATCCACGCCTGCGATTCGTGCCATGACTCCGTTACCCCTGCCGCTGCTTGTGCTTCGGATTACTGCAGAGCACCCGCACCACCCCGCGGCGGCGGATGATCTTGCACTTGTCGCACAACTTGCGCACCGATGCCCGAACCTTCATTCCATCCTCCGCAATCAGTCGAGCCGGCTCAATATGACGGGACCGTCCTTCGACACCGCGACCGAATGCTCGAAATGCGCCGAGAGACTGCCGTCCACCGTCACCGCCGTCCAGCCGTCGTCCAGCACGCGCACGGCCGCCCGTCCGGCGTTCACCATCGGCTCGATGGCCAGCACCATGCCTTCCTTCAGATACGGCCCGCGGCCCGGCGTGCCGTAGTTCGGAATCTGCGGCTCTTCGTGCAACTGCGTGCCGATGCCGTGTCCGACGAACTCCCGGACCACCGAGAACCCGCGCGACTCCACGTGGGTCTGGACGGCGTACCCGAGATCCGAGACGCGCCGCCCCACGCGCGCGCAGTCGATCGCCAGGTGCAGGGCGTCGCGGGTGACGTCGAGCAGCTCCGCCGCTGCATCCGATATCGTGCCGACACCCACTGTCACCGCCGAATCGCCGTAATATCCGTCCAGGACGACCCCCATGTCGAGCGACACGATGTCGCCCTCCACCAGCTTGCGCGGCGACGGAATGCCGTGCACGACGGCATCGTTTATGGAGACGCACAACGTGGCGGGATACCCGTGATACCCCTTGAAGGCAGGGGTCGCACCGGCCTCGCGGACCCGCATCTCCGCCACTGCGTCCAGTTCCTGCGCCGTAATCCCGGGCTTCACCACCTCCCGCAACTCGCCGAGCACGCCCGCGACGAGCGCATTGGCCGCGCGCATCTTGGCGACTTCCTCGGGCGACTTGCACACGATCATCTGGCCTCGCCTCTCACCCGGCAGGCGTCGGCTGGACATGAACCGCCGCCTGCGCGGCGTCGATCGCGCCGCCGATTGCAATGCGTACCGCGTCGGCCGGCTGATTCCCGTCCACGCGGCGGAACGTCGAACGATCCTGGTAGAACGCCACCAGCGGCTCGGTCTGCTCGCGGTAGACCCGCAGGCGCTCCTGCACGACCTCCTCGCGATCGTCCTTGCGCGCCACGAGCGGGGCCCCGCAGCCCGTGCAGGCGGCCGGAACCGCGCCCGCGCCGGCGCCGTAGGTCGCCCCGCACTCCCGGCACACGCGGCGGCGCGAAAGACGCTCGACCAGCGCCTGATCCGGCACGCCGAGCTCGACGACGATCAGCGGGTCGCGGCCGGCGAGAATCTCGTCGAGCGCCACCGCCTGCGCCACGGTCCGCGGGAAGCCGTCCAGTATGAATCCGTCCCGCGTGTCGTCGCGCGCCAGACGTTCGCGGACGATCGCGACCATCAGTGCATCGCTGACCAGCTCGCCGCGCTCCATCACCGCCTGCGCCTGCCGGCCGAGATCCGTGCCGGCCTGGACCGCCTCGCGCAGGATGTCGCCGGTCGATATCTGCGGGATCCCGCGTTCCTGCTCGACGCGCACCGCCTGTGTTCCCTTGCCGGCGCCCGGCGGACCGAGCATGACCAGATTCAGCGCCATTGCCCCCTGCCTACCCGCGGCGGCCCTTGATGCGGGTCTTCTTCATGAAGCCGTCGTAGTGCCGCATGATCAACTGCGACTCGACCTGCTGCACCGTGTCCATCGACACGCCGACGATGATCAGCAGCGACGTCCCGCCGAAGTAGAACGTAACGCCCATTCCGTCGGTGATGAAGCGCGGCAGCAGCGTATCGAGCTGATCGCCGAAGAACGGCACGGCGTCGGCCCGGAAACCCGCAATCAGCAGGTCGGGCAGCACGGCGACCAGCGCCAGGTAGATCGATCCCACCAGCGTGATGCGGGTCAGGATGGTGTCGATGTGCTCCGCGGTCCGCTTGCCGGGCCGGATGCCGGGAATGAACCCGCCGTACTTCCGCATGTTCTCCGCGACGTCGTCCGGATTGAAGATGATGGCCGTATAGAAATAGGCGAAGAAGATGATGCCGGCCATGTACAGCAGGTAGTACAACGGCATGCCGTTGCGCAACTGATCGGTGATTGCCTGTCCCCAGCCGCCCGCCGGGAACGCGGTCGCGACCGTCGCCGGAAAGGCGATGATCGAGGACGCGAAGATGACCGGAATCACGCCGCCGGTGTTCACCTTCAGCGGGATGTGGGTGCTGCTGCCGCCGTACATGCGCCGCCCCACCATGCGCTTCGCGTACTGCACGGTGACGCGCCGGTGCCCGCGTTCGATGAACACGACGGCCGCCACGACGAGGATCATCAGCGCCAGCAGCACGAGGACGCGGATGAGGCCCATCTGCCCGGTACGCATCTGGTCGAGCGTCGTGAGCACCGCGGTCGGCAGACCGACGACGATGCCGGCGAAGATGATCAGCGACATTCCATTGCCGATGCCGCGCTCGGTGATCTGCTCGCCCAGCCACATGATGAAGCCGGTGCCGGTAGTCAGCGTCAGGACCGTCATGAGCCGGAACGACCAGCCCGGCTCGTAGACGAGGGGCAGCCCGCCGGCGATGTTGGTCTGGCGCTCCAGGAATATCGCGATGGCCAGCGACTGCACGACGCACAGCAGAATCGTGCCGTAGCGCGTGTACTGCGTGATCTTGCGCCGTCCCAGCTCGCCTTCCTTGGAGAGCCGCTCGAGGTACGGCCACACTACCGTCAGCAACTGCAGGATGATCGAGGCGCTGATGTACGGCATGATGCCGAGCGCGAAGATCGTGACCTGCGACAGGTTGCCGCCCGAGAACATGTCGTACAGGCCGAACATCGTGCCCGCCGCCTGCTCCGCGAGCAACGCGAGCGCCTCCGTGTTCACGCCCGGCGTCGGGATGTGGCTGCCGACGCGATAGACCAGCAGAATCGACAGCGTGAACAGCACACGCTTCCGCAGATCCGGTATCGCGAAGATGTTCCTGATGTTCTCGAACATCTGCCCGGCTACCTTTCGGCGCCGCCTCCCAGCACCTCGGCCCGGCCGCCCGCGGCCGCAATCGCCTTGCTGGC
Organism: Vicinamibacteria bacterium; assembly: GCA_022820825.1. Lineage (GTDB taxonomy): Bacteria > Acidobacteriota > Vicinamibacteria > Vicinamibacterales > UBA8438 > JAAXGX01. The sequence continues at coordinate 9,516 of JAJEEU010000051.1, read as the reverse complement.
CTGTGCGCTGAAGCGGTGCGCTCTCACGGTCAGCTTCTTCGACAGCTCGCCCCGCCCCAGCACCTTGATCGGCGCCCGGGACTCGCGCACTATGCGGCGCTCGCGAAGCAGCTCGGGCGTCACCGCCGTGCCCTCATCGAACCGCTCCGACAGCGTGTCGAGGTTCACGATGGCGTACTCCACGCGAAACGGATTGTGGAACCCGCGCTTCGGCACGCGGCGGTGCAGCGGCATCTGGCCGCCCTCGAATCCCCGCTTGCGCTTGTATCCGGATCGCGACTTGGCGCCCTTGTGGCCGCGGCCCGCGGTCACGCCGGTGCCGGAGCCGTCGCCGCGCCCCACGCGCTTGCGCTTGCGCCGCGCGCCTTCCGGTGGATGCAGGTTGCTGAGATCCATGATTGTCTACCCGACGCGCACGAGATGGCGCACCTTGTGCAGCATGCCGCGGATGGACGGGTTGTCGACGACATCCACTGCATGGCCGATGCGCCGCAGGCCGAGCCCTTTCACCACGAGCGCCTGGCGCTTGTCGTATCCGATTGGACTGCGCACCAGAGTCACCCTGACGCGCGCCGCCGTCTCGTTTCTGCGGCCTCGTCTCATGACCCGGCGGCCTCCTGCTCCGCCGCGTCCGCGTCACCATCTCCGAGCGGCAGCTCGATGCCGCGCAGGCGCGCCACCGTTACCGGATCCTTCAACTCCGACAGCCCGACGAAGGTGGCGCGCACGACGTTGTGCGGATTGTCGGAACCGAGCGACTTGGTCAGGATGTTGTGGATGCCGGCCGACTCCACGACCGCCCGCACGGCGCCGCCGGCGATGATGCCGGTCCCCTCCGGTGCGGGCTTCAGCAGCACGCTGCCCGCCCCGAACCGCCCCACGATGGTGTGCGGTATGGTCGTACCCTGCAGCGGCACGCGCACGAGCGCCTTCTTGGCCGCCTCGATCCCCTTCTTGATGGCCGACGGCACTTCCTTGGCCTTGCCGACCGCGAAGCCGACGTGCCCCAGGCCGTCGCCGACGACGACGAGAGCGCTGAAGCTCAGGTTCTTGCCGCCCTTGACCACCTTCGTAACCCGGTTGATCGACACGACCGTATCCTTCAGGTCGAGTGCCGAGGGGTCGATCTTCGGTCGCGACTCGTTCATCCCTAGAACTCCAGGCCGGCGTCTCGCGCCGCCTCGGCCACGCGGCGCACGCGGCCGTGATAAAGGCGGCCGCCGCGGTCGAAGACGGCCTGCTTGATGCCCTGCTCCAGCAGCCGCTCGGCGGCCACGCGCCCGACTACGCCGGCGCCCGCCACGTTGCTGCCGCGGGCGCCGTTCTCGAACTTCGCGCGCACGCTCGCCTCGAGACTCGAGGCGGCCGCCAGCGTGCGGCCGGCCTGGTCGTCGATGATCTGCACGGAGATGTGCGTGAGACTCCTGCAGACGGCCAGGCGCGGGCGTGTCGCGGTGCCGCTGATCCGCCGGCGCTGCCGCAGCCGGATCCGGTTGCGGCGATCCTTCTTGGTCTTGATCTTCATCGGCTAGGCCCCGGTCTTGCCGACCTTCTTCTTGAGCACCTCACCCGTGTACCGGATCCCTTTCTGCTTGTACGGATCGGGCTTGCGGAGCGCGCGGATGTCGGCCGCGATCTGGCCGACACGCTGGCGGTCGATGCCGGCCACCGTGATGTGGTTCTGCTTGTCGACCGCGATCTGGATGCCGTCCGGAACGTCGAACTGAATGGGGTGCGAGTATCCGAGGTGGAACACGACCTGCGACGCCGACACTTCCGCGCGGTAACCGATGCCGACTATGTCGAGCTCCTTCGTGAAGCCCTGCGACACGCCGTGGACGGCGTTCGCCACCAGGCTGCGGGCCAGACCGTGAAACTTGCTCGCCGAGCGGTCGGCCGGCTGCGCCGGCCGCGCTGACAGCACGCCGTCGTTCTCCTCGAACAGGATCCCCGGCGGAACCACCTGCCGCAGCGACCCCCTGGGACCGCGCACCTCGACCTCGCCCTCTCCAACCCGCACGGTGACGCCGTCGGGCAGCGGAATCGGCTGCCGGCCTACGCGTGACACGTCCGCACCACCTTTGCCGCCGGGGCTCTACCACACATTGCACAACACCTCGCCGCCGACGCCGACCTTCGCGGCGTCGCGGCCCGTCATCACTCCCCGCGACGTCGTCAGGATGCTGGTCCCGAGGCCGGCCAGCACGGGCGGGGCCTTGTCCCGGGCGAAGTACACCCGGCGGCCCGGACGGCTCACCCGCTGGAGTCCCGACAGCACGCGCTGGCCGCGGGGGCCGTACTTGAGAGCAATGCGAATCATCTTCCGCGGCTGCGTGCCGCGGCGGCCCGCCACCTCGACGACCTTGAATCCCTGCACGTACCCTTCGCTCTGGAGGATGCGCGAGATCTCCAGCTTGAGTCTCGAAGCCGGCACGTCGACACGCGCCTGCCGCGCGGATGTCGCGTTGCGTATCCTCGAAAGCATGTCAGCAATCTGATCGGGCATCAGCCTTCGACCTCTCTACGTCTCACCGTGCTCGTGCGCGCCGCGGCGCATGCGGCCCGCGGTCGCGCGCCGCCGCGTTCACCTACCAGCTGCTCTTCGTCACGCCCGCAATCTCGCCCTCCAGGGCCAGCTTGCGGAAGCACAGACGGCACAACTGGAACTTGCGGAGGTACCCGCGCGGCCGGCCGCACAGCCGGCAACGATTCCGCGCGCGGACCTTGAACTTCGGCGGCTTGAGCTCCTTGACCTTCTTGGCGATTGTCGACATCGATACCTGTCACACCGCGGCCGCAGCGGCCGCACAGCGGTTCACTGGCTCGTCCTGAACGGCATCCCCAGCAGCTTCAGCAACATCCTTCCCTCGTCGTCCGTCCTGGCCGTGGTGACGACGCAGACATTCATGCCGCGAGACTGATCGACCTTCATGTAGTCGATCTCCAGGAAGATCAACTGGTCCCGGAGCCCCAGCGTGTAGTTGCCGCGGCCGTCGAAGCCGTTCGGCGAAATGCCCCGGAAGTCGCGCACGCGCGGCAGCGCGATCGAAATGAGGCGATCCAGGAACTCGTACATCCGGCCGGCGCGCAGCGTCACCATCGATCCGATGGCCATCCCCTGCCGCAACTTGAACGCCGCCACCGACTTGCGGGCCCTGGTGGTGACCGGCTTCTGTCCGGTGATCCGCATCAACTCGTCCGCGCCGGCCTCGATCAGCTTCGGATTCTGCGTCGCTTCGCCAAGGCCCATGTTGACGACGATCCGGTCGATCTTCGGCACGGCCATGATGCTCGTGTATCCGAACTCCTTGCGGAGCGCCGGGATCACCGTGTCGTGATAACGCTGCTGCAACCGACTCACTTGTCCACCGCCCCGTCGCACTTGCGGCAAATGCGTACCTTGCGCCCGTCTCCCAGAAGCTGGCGCCCTATCCGCGTCGGCGCACCGCACTCCGGGCAGATGATCTGCACGTTCGACGCGTGCACGGACCCTTCCCGCTCGACCACGCCGCCCTTGATGTTGCGCTGCGGGTTCGGCCGCGTGTGGCGCTTGACGAAGTTCACGCCCTCGATCACCAGGCGGTTCCGCGCCGGCAGCACCTTCAGCACCCGGCCGCGCTTGCCGCGGTCCTTGCCGGTAACGACCAGCACGTTGTCGTTCTTGCGAACCGGAGTCTGGAGCTTGGACATGGGATCGGAATTCAGGGCGCGGCGCTCACAGCACCTCTGGCGCCAGCGAAATGATCTTCATGAATTTCCGCTCGCGCAGCTCGCGGGCGACCGGCCCGAACACGCGGGTGCCGATCGGTTCGTTCTGCTCGTTGACCAGCACGGCCGCGTTGCGGTCGAACCGGATGTAGCTGCCGTCGCGGCGGCGGTGCTCCTTGTGCGTCCTGACGATGACGGCCTTGACCACCTGGCCCTTCTTGACGGCCGACGCGGGCGCCGCTTCCTTGACCGAGGCGGTCACGACATCCCCGAGCCTCGCGTAGCGGCCGGTCGAGCCGCCGACCGGATTGATGACCGCAATCTTCCGGGCGCCGGAATTGTCGGCGACGTCCAGCAGCGATTGCATCTGAATCATGGCGCGTCGTTCCTCTTAGACGATGCGGGCCCGCTCGACCACGCGGCTGACGACGAACCGCTTGCGGCGGCTGAGCGGCCGCGATTCGACGAGCGCGACGCGGTCGCCCACATGGGCGCTGTTCTCTTCGTCATGGGCCATGAACCGCGTCGTCAGCCGCCGGATCTTGCCGTAGACGGCGCCGCGCACCCGGCGCTCGACGGCGACGATGACGCCCTTGTCCAGCTTGTCCCGCACCACCAGGCCGATCATTTCCCGCTTGTTGGCCATCGCTTCGTCTTTCCCGCCCGCCGCCGATCAGCGGCCCTCCGCGGCATCCGCCAGCTCGCGCTCGCGCAGCACCGTCATGACACGCGCCCGCTGGCGCCGCAACTGCCGCATCTTGTTCGCGGCATCCGTCTGTCCCATCGACTTCTGGATACGCAGGCGAAACACCTGATCGTCGAGCTCTCCGGCGCGTTGCCGGAGATCCTCGGCGCCCAGCTCCCGCAGCTCGCTGATGTCCGTCATGCGCTGCCGGCCTCACCGAACCGGGTTGCGAACTTCGTCTGTATCGGCAGCTTCGCGGCCGCCAGGCGCATCGCCCGCTGTGCGACGTCGGCGCTCACGCCTTCCATCTCGAACAGGATCTTGCCCGGCCGCACCACGGCCACCCACTGCTCCGGCGCGCCCTTGCCCTTGCCCATGCGGGTTTCCTGCGGCTTCTTGGTGATGGGCTTGTCCGGAAACACGCGCACCCAGATCTTGCCGCCGCGCTTGACGGAACGCGTCATCGCGACCCGGGCCGCCTCGATCTGGCGATCGGTGATCCAGTGGGATTCGAGCGCCTTCAGGCCGTAGTCGCCGAACGACACGGTCGAGCCGCGCCACGCCTTGCCGACCATGCGGCCCCGGTGCTGCTTGCGATGCTTGACCTTCTTCGGCATCAACATGGTGAATGTCCCTCCCGCGCTACGCCCGGGCCATGCGCGGCGTGCGGTACTCCTCTTCGCGGCCCGTCTGCGGCTCCAGGCGCTCTCCCTTGTAGAGCCAGACCTTCACACCGATGACGCCGTAGGTCGTGCGTGCTTCCCAGAACCCGTAGTCGATGTCCGCGCGCAGCGTCTGCAGCGGCAACTGGCCGTGCAGGTACCATTCGGACCGCGCAATCTCGGCGCCGTTGAGGCGCCCGCCCACACGCACCTTGATGCCGCGCGCGCCGAACCGCAGGGCCGACTCGACCGCCTTGCGCATGGCGCGCCGGAACGCGACCCGCTTCTCGAGCTGCAGGGCCACCGACTCGCTGATCAACTGCGCGTCGAGCTCCGGTTTCTGGATCTCCTGGATGTTGATGAACACCTCGCGGCTCGTGCGCTTCTGGATGTCGGACTTCAGCTTCTCGACTTCGGTTCCCTTGCGGCCGATGATGATGCCCGGCCGCGACGTATGGATGTCGAGCTTCAGCTTGTTGGCGGCCCGCTCGATCTCGATTTTCGATACGCCGGCATGGGAAAAGCGCTTCTTGAGGTCGGCGCGCAGGCCGAGGTCCTCGTGCAGCAGCGCCGCATAGTCGCGATCCGCGTACCAGCGCGAGCGCCAGGTCTTGTTGAACCCGAGTCGAAATCCGTAAGGGTGAACCTTTTGTCCCATACCCTGTCCCAGTCCGCTCCCGTCAGTTTCCGGAACGCCCGGCGCGCCGGCGCCGGCGCGGGCGTTTGGCTGCCGCGGACGCGCGCCTGGGGGAACTGCCGGCCGTCTCCTCCCCGGAAGGCTCGCCGCCCGCCACCTCGGTCACCGCCTCCGGCTCCTCCCGCACGGACACCGTCAGGTGCGACGTCCGCTTCGTGATGCGGAACGCGCGCCCCATGGGCGCGGCGCGGATGCGCTTGAGCGACGGCCCCTGGTTGGCGTAGCACTCGTCGACCCACAGCCGGTCGGTGTCGCCGCTGGCGCCCTCCCGCTGCTGCAGGTTCGCAACCGCCGAGCGGAGCACCTTGGCAATGTCCCTGGCCACGCTCTTGCGGGTGAAGCGCAGGACGGCCAGCGCATCGTCGACCATGCGCCCGCGGATCAGATCCATGACGAGCTTGGCCTTCTGCGCGGACGTACGCACGTACCGCGCGGTTGCCCGGCCTTCCATCACCGACCGCCCCTGGCGACGCCCGCGACCTTCTCACCGCGCCCGGTATGGCCGCGGAAGGTGCGGGTCGGCGCGAATTCGCCGAGCTTGTGGCCAACCATGTTCTCGCTGATGTACACCGGCACGAACTTCTTTCCGTTGTGAACCGCCAGCGTGTGGCCGATCATCTCCGGCACGACCGTCGAACGCCGCGACCAGGTCTTGACGACCTTGCGCTCGTTGTTCCGGTTCATCACCTCGATCTTCTCGAGGAGCGGGAGGTCGACGAACGGGCCTTTCTTCAGCGATCGACTCATCGAGGCAGATCTCCAACCCTACCTGGAACGCTTGCGCTTCTTGCGTTGCAGGATGAACTTGTCCGACGGCTTCCGGCGGCGCGTCTTGAAGCCCTTCGCGGGCTGTCCCCACGGCGAGACCGGATGGCGTCCGCCGGCGGCGTGCCCCTCACCGCCTCCCAGCGGATGGTCGACCGGATTCATGGAGTTGCCGCAGACATGCGGCCGCCGGCCGCGCCAGCGGTTCCGTCCGGCCTTGCCGATCGAGACGTTCGCGTGGTCGACGTTGCCCACCCGTCCAATGGTGGCCAGACTGTCGCGGGTCACCAGGCGGGTCTCGCCGGACGGCAATTTCACCGTGACGTACTTCCCCTCCTTGGCCACGACCTGCACCTGCGACCCGGCGCTGCGCGCGAGCTGCCCGCCCTTGCCGGGACGCAGCTCGACGTTGTGCACCACCGTTCCGAGCGGGATGTTCTTGAGCGGAATGGCGTTGCCCGGCACGATGTCCGCCCGCTCGCTCGCCACCACGGTGTCGCCGACCTTCAGGCCGACGGGATGCAGGATGTAACGCTTCTCGCCATCCGCGTAAGTCAGCAACGAAATCCGCGCCGAGCGGTTCGGGTCGTATTCGATGGTCGTGACCCTTGCCGGCACGTCCCGCTTGTCGCGCCGGAAGTCGATGATGCGGTAGGCCCGCTTGTGGCCGCCGCCGCGCCACCAGATCGTCACCTCGCCCTGGTTGTTCCGCCCGCCGGACTTCTTGAGCGGTTCGGTCAGCGGGCGGTACGGACGATCCGTCGTGAGCTCTTCGAAGTCGCGCGCGGACTGGAACCGCCGGCCCGCCGACGTCGGCTTGTATTTGCGCGTAGCCATCGTCTACTCCGACCGCCGCTACGATCCCTCGAGGAAGTCGGGCAGTTTTTCTCCCGGCTTCAGGCGCACGTACGCCTTCTTCCAATCGGGCCGCTGTCCCACGAAACGTCCCTGGCGCTTCATCTTGCCGTGGGCAATCGCGGTCCGCACATTCGCCACCTGCACTCCGAGCAGACCTTCGACCGCGCGCTTGACGTCCACCTTGGTGGCGGCCATGGCGACCTCGAACAGCAGGATCTGGCGGTCCTCCATCAGCACCGAGGATTTCTCGGTCACGATGGCCCGCCGGATGACGTCGGTCTGCTTCACGTTGCCAGCACCTTCCCGAGATGCTCCATCGCGGCCGGCGTCATGAGGATCCGGGCCGCGGCTGCGACGTCACGGGCAGTCACCCGATTGGAATCGACCACCCGCACCCGCGACAGGTTCTGCACAGCACGCCTGAGGTGCTCCCCGGACCTGGCGTCCACCAGCAACGCCCGGCCTTCCACGTCGAGCCCTGCGAGCAGCTCCACGGCCTGACTTGTCTTCGGCTCGTCCACCGCCAGCTCGTCTACCACGGTCACGGCGCCGTCGCGCAACTTCTGGATCAGCGCGGCCCGCAACGCCCGGCGCACGACCTTCTTCGGCAGCGCATAGGCGTAGCTGCGGGGCCGCGGACCGAATGTCGTGCCGCCCGTGCGCCACAGCGGGTTGCGGATCTCGCCGACGCGGGCGCGGCCGGTGCCCTTCTGCCGCCACGGCTTCCTGCCGGATCCGCTCACCTCGCCGCGGGTCTTCGTGCTGTGCGTGCCGCGCCGTGCGGCTGCGTTCTCCTGCACGACGGACTCCCATACCAACCCCGCGTCGACCGGGCCGCCGAACGTCTCGTCGTCGAGCTCGATCGAGCCGACCTTCTCGTTCTGCCGGTTGACCACGTCCAACGTCATCAGTTGCGCTTCTTCTTCTTCGCGGCCGCGTCCTGTACGGGAGCGGCGGGCTCACGCCGCGCCGCAACGGCCCGCCGAATGAGCACATGACCGCCCGGAGCCCCCGGCACCGCGCCGTTCACCACCAGCCGGTTGTTCTCTTCATCCACCTGGATGACGCGCAGATTGCGCACGGTCACCCGGTCTCCGCCCATGCGGCCCGGCCCCCGCATCCCCTTCAGCACGCGCGACGGCCAGGACGACTGCCCGATCGAGCCGGGCGCACGGTGGAACATCGACCCGTGCGTGGCCCGGCCGCCGGCGAAGCCGTGGCGCTTCATGACGCCCTGGAACCCGCGGCCGCGGCTCTCGCCGACCACGTCCACCTGATCCCCGGCGGCGAACAGCGACGCCACCCGCACCTCGTTGCCGTCCTGCAGCGCGTCGCCCGACGGCGCTTCGACGACGGCGACCTCCCGAACTTGACTGAGCCTTGCCTGCGCCGGATCCACGCCCGACTTCCGGTAGTGCCCCGCAAGCGGCTTCGTCACCCGCGCCGGCCGCTCTTCGACGAGCCCGAGCTGCACCGCGTCGTAACCGTCCCGCTCCGCCGTCTTGCGCTGCACCACGACGCACGGACCGGCGGTGAGGACCGTCGCGGGCAGCGCCCTCCCGTTCGGGTCGAACACCTGGGTCATCCCGATCTTGCGTCCGAGAATTCCGTTCACCATGGCTCTGTTCCGCGACGGCGCGGTCAGGCGTGCTCCTTGCCGAACGCCTTGATCTCGACGTCGACGCCCGCCGGCAGATCGAGCTTCATCAGCGCATCCACCGTCTGCGGCGTCGGCTCGAAGATGTCGATCAGCCGCTTGTGGGTCCGAATCTCGAACTGCTCCCGGGACTTCTTGTCGACGTGCGGCGAACGCAGCACGGTCCACTTGTTCGTGTCGGTCGGCAGTGGAATCGGACCGGCGAGACGGGCTCCCGTCCGCCGGGCCGTATCGACAATTTCGGTCGTCGACTGGTCCAGCACCCGATAGTCGTAGGCCCGCAGGCGGATACGAATCTTGTCGCTGAACGTCGCCATGTCTTTCCTCTTCCCGTGCGGGCCTGGGCTACTCGATGATGTCGGTGATCGTCCCCGAGCCCACCGTCCGCCCGCCTTCACGTATCGCGAACCGCAGCCCCTTCTCCAGCGCCACCGGCGTGATCAGCTCCACGCTGATCGTCACGTTGTCGCCCGGCATCACCATC
>JAJEEU010000043.1 GCA_022820825.1 Vicinamibacteria bacterium | reverse complement strand
GCTGGCGCGCCGTTGCGCCTTCGCCCTGCGCGACCGGCCGCAGGCGCCAAAGGTAGCGCACGATCTCTTCGTCGATGCGGTCCTTCATGCCCTGGAACATCGCGAAGCTCTCGCGCTTGTACTCGACGAGCGGATTGCGCTGGCCGTAGCCGCGCAGGCTGATCCCCTCCTTCAGGTGATCGAGCCCGTACAGGTGGTCCTTCCACTGCACGTCGACCACCTGGAGCATGATGTCGCGCTCGACGCGCCGCAGCACCGCCGCGTCGACTTCCGCTTCCTTCCGCTCGTACTTCGCGCGCGCCGCATCCCAGAGCGCCTCGCCGATATCGTCGCTTCCCAGGTCCGTCAGGTCGACGGCGGCCAGCTCCTCGGCGTCCAGGCCGAACAGCGTGCCCACGTATTGCCGGAGCGCGTCCAGGTCCCACTCCTCGGGGTCGACGTCCGGGCCGCAGATCGCCTGCACCTGCTCGTATACGAGCCCCTCGGCCAGCGTCAGCAGGTAGGCGCGGGTGTCGACCTCCTGGCTCTCCTCCTCGTCGTCCTCGTCGAGCCGGATCGTCCCCTCCAGCAGCTCGCGGCGCAGCGCGTAGACGTTCTCGCGCTGCTTGTTCATCACGTCGTCGTACTCGAGCAGGTGCTTGCGAACCGAGAAGTTCTGTGCCTCGACCTGCTTCTGGGCGCGCTCGATGGCCCGTGTCACCATCTTGTGCTCGATCGGCACGCCTTCCTCCATCCCCAGCCGGTCCATCAGGCCGGAGATGCGGTCGGAGCCGAAGATGCGCATCAGGTCGTCCTCGAGCGAGAGGTAGAAGCGCGACGACCCCGGGTCGCCCTGGCGGCCCGCGCGGCCGCGCAACTGGTTGTCGATGCGCCGCGCCTCGTGGCGTTCGGTGCCGATGATGTGCAGGCCGCCGCAGCCGACGACTTCGTCGTGCTCGGCGTCGGTCTCGCGCCGGAAGTGGCCGAATATCCGCTCCCACGCGTCGCGCGGCGTGCGGTAGTAGCGCCCCTCGTGCGAGAAATAGACCGACGACTCGTCATCCACGAAGCGGAAGTCGGCCTTCGGGACCTCGGCGGCCACTTCTTCCTTGAGCGCCTGCTGGCGCGCCATGTACTCCGGGTTGCCGCCGAGCAGGATGTCCGTCCCGCGGCCGGCCATGTTCGTGGCGATGGTGACGCGGCCCTTGCGGCCGGCCTGCGCGACGATCTCCGCCTCGCGTTCGTGGTACTTGGCGTTGAGCACGACGTGGCGGATGCCCTGCCGCTTGAGCAGCGAGGCCAGCCGCTCCGACTTGGCGATGGAGACGGTGCCGCACAGGACAGGGCGGCCCTCCTGCTGCCGCTCGGCGATGTCGTCGACGATGGCCTGGTACTTCTCGGCCTCTGTCCGGTAGACGGCGTCCGGCTCCTCGATGCGCACGAGCGTGCGGTTGGTGGGCACCACGACGACGTCCAGGTCGTAGATCTTGGCGAATTCGGGCGCCTCGGTCTCGGCGGTGCCGGTCATGCCCGACAGCTTGTCGTACTTGCGGAAGTAGTTCTGGAAGGTCACCGTCGCGAGCGTCTGGTTCTCGCGCTCGATCTTGACCTTCTCCTTCGCCTCGACCGCCTGGTGCAGCCCGTCGCTCCAGCGCCGGCCCGGCATCAGGCGGCCCGTGAACTCGTCGACGATGACGACCTGGCCGTCCTTGACCATGTAGTCGACGTCGCGGCGGAATATCGCATGTGCGCGCAGCGCCTGGTTGACGTGGTGGAGCAGCGGCATGTTGGCCGGGTCGTACAGCCCGCCCGGCTGCATGCGGTGCTGGAGCATCTTCTCGGCCTTCGCCATGCCGCTCTCGGTCAGGCTGACCGTCTTGTGCTTCTCGTCCTTGAGGAAGTCCCCGGTCGACTCGAGCTCCTCGCGCTTCTCCGCCGGTACGTTGCCCTGGGTGACCGCCCCCGGCTCGAGACGCGGAATGACGCGGTCGACTTCGTAGTACAGCTCGGTCGACTGCTCGGCCGGACCGGAGATGATGAGCGGCGTGCGGGCCTCGTCGATCAGGATGCTGTCCACCTCGTCGACGATGGCGAAGTTGTGGCCGCGCTGCACGAACCGCGCGATCTCGAACTTCATGTTGTCGCGCAGGTAGTCGAAGCCGAACTCGTTGTTGGTCCCGTAGGTGATGTCGCAGGCGTAGGCGGCCTGCCGTTCCTGGTCCTGCATGTCGTGCTGGATGACGCCCACCGACATGCCGAGCGAGCGGTAGATGCGTCCCATCCACTCGGAATCGCGCCGCGCCAGATAGTCGTTGACCGTCACGACGTGCACGCCCTGGCCGCCGAGGGCGTTGAGGTAGGCGGCCAGCGTGGCGACCAGCGTCTTGCCTTCGCCGGTCTTCATCTCGGCGATGGTGCCCCGGTGCAGCACCATGCCGCCGATGAGCTGGACGTCGAAGTGGCGCATCTGCAGGTGGCGCCAGCCAGCCTCGCGGACGACCGCGAACGCCTCCACCAGCAGCTCGTCGAGCGGCTCGCCGCGGTCGAACCGTGCGCGGAATTCGCCGGTCTTGTCGCGCAGTTGGTCGTCCGACAGCGCCTGCACCTCCGGCTCGCGCGCGTTGATCTCGGCCACGCGCGGCTGCAGCCGCTTCAGGATGCGCTGATTTTCGGTACCGAAGACCTTGGCGAGGACACTCTGGAGCATGTCAGGTACGGGCGCTCGCGGCAGGCGGCACGGCGTGCGAGACGATTGGCGCAGGGATGCTGCGATTCTATGAAAGGGACGGAATCTCCGTCAAGATACGGAGCCGGCGGGGGAGGGGGAGTGGTGCGGGCTCAGTTGGCCGCGACGGTGCGCGAATCGAGCAGCAACCTGCGCGGGTTGAGCGTCCGCCCGTTCACCCAGACCTCGTAGTGCACGTGGTGCCCGGTCGCTCGCCCGGTGTTGCCCACGCGACCGATGATGTCGCCGCGCACCACGGTGTCGCCCGGCGCAACCGTGAACTCGGACAGATGCCCGTAGCGCGTCAGCAGGCCGAACCCGTGGTCGAGCTCCACCAGGTTGCCGTACGCGCCGTTGCGCGACGCCGAAATCACGCGCCCGGTGCCGGTCGCGTATACCGGCGCGCCCTTGTGCGTCGAAATATCGACCGCCGGATGAAAATTGCGGCTGCCCGTGAAGGGATCGGTGCGGTAGCCGTAGCCGGCCGAAATCCAGCCGTCCGCCGGCCAGATGATGGGGGTCGCGTCGGCCGCCGCCTCGCGGAAAGCCACGCCCTGCCTGACGCCCTCCAGCGCGCCGTCGATCGAGCCGAGCAGCGTGTGCAGCCGGTCCAGCGTCTCGCCGGCGGCATCCAGCGTGTCCTGGGCCGAGAGCTCCACCGCCGCGTTCGTGCCCTCGAGCAGCATGTCGACCGATTCCTCCAGCGCGGGATCGGCAGCGGCGCGGTTCGCCAACTGGGCGAGCGTGGCGCGCAGCGAAGTCATCTGACCGCTTACCTGGTCGGCGGCCTGCTCGTACGCCGCGTTCTCGAACTGGAGCTGCACATTCTGCAGCGCGAGCCGGTCGATGCGGCCCTGCAGGCCCCAGGCGACATACCCCAGCAGCATGAGGGCGGCGAGGAGCACAGGCAGCATGGGCGTCGGGCGCACCACTGGTGCGGTGCGCCGCAACTGCCGCCAACCGAATAGTCTGCGCCAGTTCAAATTCTCAGCCCTGCTCGGAGGGATCACACGAAGCTGGCGTTCCAGGCCTGCGGAACGCGCGCAAGAAGATGGTGAACTGTATCACAGCCAGCCCGAATCACAAAGGCCCGAAAGCCGCCGGTTGCCTGAACGCCCGCCTCGCCCGCCGGCTACGCCCCCCTACGTGTCGCCCCAGGCCCTGTAGCCGAGCGCTTCCGCAACGTGCGGCGCGCCCACGGACGACTCGCCGGCCAGGTCCGCAATCGTCCGCGCCACCCGCCGTACGCGATCGTAGCCGCGGGCCGAGAGTCCCAGGCGCGTCACCGCCCGCTGCAACAGGCGCCGGCCGTCCGCTTCGAGGGCGCAGTGCCGGGACAATCGGGCGCCCCGCAGGTCGGCGTTCGTCCGGGACGGCTGCGCGCCGTAGCGCCGGCGCTGCCGGGCGCGCGCGGCGGCGACGCGCGCGCCGACGTCGTGCGACGTCTCTGCGGCGTCCGGCGCCGTCAACACGGCGGCGGGAACCGGTCTGACCTGAACGGTCAGATCGAATCGGTCGCGGAGCGGCCCCGACAGGCGGCCCCGGTAGCGGATGATCTGCAGCGGAGTGCAGCGGCAGGTGCGCACCGCGCTGCCCGCGTAGCCGCAGGCGCAGGGGTTCATGGCGGCTACGAGCAGGAAGCTCGCGGGGAAGGTGGCGACCCCCGCCGCGCGGGCTATACGCACCATGCCGTCCTCCATCGGCTGCCGCAGCACCTCCAGCGTGCTGCGATCGAATTCGGGAATCTCGTCCAGGAACAGCACGCCGTTGTGGGCCAGGCTGACCTCGCCCGGTCGCGGTTCGCGGCCGCCGCCGATCAACGCGGCGTCGGAAATGGTGTGGTGCGGCGCACGGAACGGCGGGTGGCCCAGGATGCCCTCGCGCGGCGGCACGAGACCGAGCACGGAGTGTATGACGGTCGTTTCGACCGCCTCGTCGAAACCGGGCGCGGGGAGTATGCCGGGCAGACTGCGGGCCATCATGGTCTTGCCGGCGCCTGGCGGACCCACGAAGAGGAGGTTGTGGCGGCCGGCGGCGGCGATTTCCAGCGCGCGCTTGGCTGTCCGCTGGCCCTTGATGTCCGCCAACTCCCCGCCGTCCGGCCGCCGCGCCTCGAACGGCGTGCGCACCGGCGTGGGCGCCTCGCGCTGCGCGTTGAGCACCGCGACGGTGTCGGCCAGCGAAGAGACGAGGTGGATCTCGAGGTCCGGCACGAACGCCGCCTCGCGGCCGCTCGTTTCGGGAACGTAGAGCACCAGCTTGTTGCGCCGGGCCGCCAGGGCCACCGGCAACACACCGCGTGCGGGCTGGATGCGGCCGTCGAGCGACAGCTCGCCGAGCAGCAGCAGTCCGTCGAATTCCCGGCGTGTCACGACGCCGGTAGCGGCCAGCACCCCGACGGCGATGGCCAGGTCGAACGACGTGCCCCGCTTGCGCACGTCGGCCGGCGCCAGGTTGATGGTGATCCGGTTGGCCGGAAATTCGAAACCGGAATTCTCGATGGCGCTCCGCACGCGGTCGCGGCTCTCGCGCACGCTTGAATCCGGCAGCCCCACCATGTTGAACGCCGGGAGCCCGAGCGACACGTCCACTTCCACATGCACGAGCGACGGATCGACGCCGAACAGCGCCGCCGACCGGAGCCGGGCGAGCATGCACGGGGGACCAGCAAATTCCGCACCATGCGCGGACCCCGTGCGCGGCGCGGCATTACGCCGCGATTGGCGATAACTGCAACGACGGGCAACGCCGCCCGTCCCGCAATCCGCGTACGAGATCCGCGCGAGGCTGCTAGCGGGAAAGCCCGGCGTGGACGAAGACCTGGTGGCGCGCGGCGAGGTCGCGAGCGGCCGGGGTGATGATCGTGCGTTCGTTGACCAGGATCGACCGCGACCCGCGCACGGCCTGCCGCACGTCGTCTTCACAGACGAATTCGGCCGGCGGGTCGGCGGGCTCGGCGTCCGGCCGGGGAGCAGCGGGCGCTGCGCGGGCTGCCTCCGCGAACGCTGCGGCGGCCGCCGGGTCGGCCGCAGGAGCCTGCGTCCGGCTCGTGACGCCCCGGGCTGCAAGAAAGTCGTGCACGCGCGCCGCCAGCACGTCGCCGTCGAGCGCCGGGCCCGAGCGCCGGGCCGCGGTCGGCGTTGCCGGCGGCGGCGCGCTCGCCGGGCGCACTTCGTGGGCGACGCGCTTGATGTTCAGCAGGTGCAGCGGCGAGATGTTGTCCGAGGTGATGTTGCCGCCGTGGCCGCCGCAGCCCAGCATCATCGCCGGATCCAGGCCGGTCGTCAGGCCGATCGAACCATGCGTGGTCGGGGTGTTGACGACGATCCGGAACGCCGGCTTCCGCAGCCCGAACTCCAGGATGACCGCGTCGTTCCGGGAATGGATCGCCATCGTGTGGCCCATGCCGCCGTAGGCCAGGATTTCCTTGCAGCGCTCGCAGCCCGCCTGCCAGTCGCCGACGACATAGAACGACAGCACGGGGCACAGCTTCTCGATCGACAGCGGATGGTCGCGTCCCACGCCGTCGAGCCGTGCGATCAGCACGCGGGTGTCCGCCGGCACGTCGAGGCCGGCGCGCCCGGCGATCTCCAGCGCCGGGCGTCCGACCAGCTCCGGATTCGGCAGTCCCCTGGGTGTCACCAGGACTGCCGCCAGGGCGTCGCTTTCCGTTTCGGAGAGGAAGTAGCCGCCCTGCGCCTGCATCTCGCGCGTCACCTCGCCGGCGATCGCCTCGTCAACTACGACCGAATTTTCCGACGAGCAGAGCACGCCGTTGTCGAACGTCTTGCCGGTGACGATGTCCCGCACCGCTTTCGGCACGTCCGCGGAGCTCTCGATGTACGCGGGTGCATTGCCCGGACCGACGCCGTAGGCGGGTTTACCGGCCGAGTACGCCGCCTGCACCAGGCCCTTGCCGCCCGTGGCGAGGATGACGGCCACGTCGCGGTGCCGCATGAGCTCCTGCGTGCCTTCGAGCGTGACGGTCGTCATCCAGCCGATCGAGTGGTCGGGGGCACCGGCGCCCGCCGCGGCGCGGGCCATGATTTCCGCCGTGCGGGAGATGCAGCGCGCCGCGGCCGGGTGCGGGCTCAGCACGACGGGACAACGCGCCTTCAGCGCGATGAGGATCTTGTAGATGGCGGTCGACGTCGGATTCGTGGACGGCACGATCGCCGCAACGACGCCGAACGGCTCGGCGATCTCGAGGATCTTCCGTTCGTCGTCCCGGCGGATGACGCCGACCGTCTTGAGCGGCTGGATGAAGCGCTGCACCTCGCGGGCGGCGAACAGGTTCTTCCGGACCTTGTCGCGCACGACGCCGTAGCCGGTCTCGTCGACGGCCAGCGCCGCCAGCGTCTCCGCCTCGGCGGCGGCCGCGTCCGCCATGGCGTCGACGATGGCGTCGATGCGCTCCTGCGACAGCTCGGCCAGCGGGGTCTGCGCCGTTCTGGCCCGCCGCGCCAGCTCCCTGGCCTCGCGGATGGACGCCAGGTCGCGATCGGAGGCAGGGGTGGCTTGAGTCATTGCCCCGGAGAGCGTGACCGGAAACGCGCGCTGCCGAGCGGTCCGCGGACGTTACGTGGCCGGCTCGCTGGCCTGCGGCAGTATCTTCTCGACCTCGTTGTGCGGGCGCGGAATCACGTGCACCGACACGAGCTCGCCGACACGCCTGGCCGCGGCGGCGCCGGCGTCCGTGGCGGCCTTTACGGCGCCCACGTCACCGCGCACCATCACGGTGACATATCCGGCGCCGATGTACTCCTTGCCGATCAGAAGCACGTTGGCGGCCTTGACCATGGCGTCAGCCGCCTCGATCGAGCCGACGAGGCCCTTCGTCTCGACCATTCCAAGTGCTTCGAGTGTCATGCAGGTTTCCTCCGCCGCGCGACAGGCGCCGCGCGTCAGGGTGACGCCGGAGCGCGCCGGGACTGTAACATATCGGTGACCATGCGGCAATCCGCCGGTATTCCCGGGTTCCGGCGCCGGCGCGCCCGCACCGCACTGGCGGCGAGCGGCGCCGTCTCCGCGCTGCTCCTGCTCGGCGGCGTCTCGTGCGGAGCGCAGGGCGAGCCGGTTGCGGCCATCGATCTGGGCCTGGAGCGGAGCGCTGCCCCGCAGGGGGCATTCGTGGCGGCGGAGGTGTCGCTGACCCTGTTGCCGGCATTCGCCCCGCTCGACCGCGACTACCGCGTATTCGTCCACTTCCTGGACCCCGACGGGCAGTTGCTGTGGGCGGACGACCACGACCCGCCCGTTCCGTCGAGCGACTGGCGCCGCGGCCAGACGTTGTCCTACGGCCGCAGGCTGGCGATACCCGAAGATGCGTACGTGGGGGAGGCCACCATCGCGGTCGGCCTGTACCACCCGCCGCTGGGTGAGCGTCTGCCGCTGGCCGGGGAGCATCTCGGACAACTTTCCTATCGCGGGGGACGGCTGACGATCGAGGCAGCCGCCGCGCGCAATCTCCTGACATACGAATACGGGTGGTATGACCAGGAATTCGAGCAGGGCGACGGCCGCGGCGCGCGCTGGCGGTGGACCGCCGAGGCGGCCGGCCTGGCGTTTCCCAACCCATACTCCGACGCGGTCCTGCAACTGCTCCTCGACGGCCGGCCGGACCTGGTGCCGGGCGGGCGGCAGGAAGTGGAAATACTGGCAAACGGCGAACGCCTGGAGCGCATCCTGCTGGAGTCGCGCGAGCGGCAGTTCGTGGAGGTGAAGCTTCCGGCTGCGCGCCCGGCGGGCGGCCGCACCACCCGGATCGAGCTCCAGGTTCGCCCGACCTTCGTGCCGGCGGCGGCAGCCGGCAGCGCCAGCATCGACGGCCGCCGCCTGGGCGTCCGCGTGCACCACGCGTTCGTCAACCTCCGCTGACCTGCCCGCCGAACGCTTGCCGCGCACCTCTGTTTATTCGATTTCCCGCCGTTTTTACGCATTGGTCGCAACGCCGGCGCGGCCGATATTGTCAAATCTACTGGAGGCGCGCGGCTGGCAAGGCGCGAAGAGCGAGCATATTCGAAGATATGTGAGCGATGAGCAACACAGTCAGGCGCGATGCATCGTCGCTCGAATGCAGTGGGACTATCACCACGGGCTGTTAAGCCCGATAACGTCGGACAAGATGCGCTCGGGATCTCGCTGGGGGCTGTGCGATAATGGGTGGATGCGTACACTGGTGGGGACGTTCACATGGTGCGTGCTGGTGCTGGCCATGCAGGTGGCGCCCGCCGACGCGCCCGTGCCCGCCGAGCTGGTGTACTTCACCTCGGGCGACGTGATGCCGATCGCGGGGCACCGCGTCGAGGGGGATGCCGTCGCCCTGACGCTGAACGGCGGCGGCGAGGTGTTGTTCGACGTGCGGCTCATCGATCGCATCGAGCCGGCGGTGCAGCCCGGTGCGCGGCCCGCGGCCGACCCGGCGCCGGCGCCGACCGCCGTGCAGCCGCCCGGCCCGTATTCGACGCGCAGGCCGTATGCCCGCCTGGTGCTTGCCGCCGCCGACCGGCACCGCGTGGACGCCGAAATCCTCCACGCGGTGATCGAGGTGGAGTCGGGCTATCATGCCGACGCCGTCTCGCGGCGCGGCGCGAAGGGCCTCATGCAGCTCATGCCGGCGACGGTGGAGCGCTACAACGTGCACGATCCATTCGATCCGGCCGCGAACATCGACGCGGGCGCGCGTTACCTGCGCTATCTCTTCGACCAGTTCGGGATGTGCGGGGGTTTGGCTGCCTACAACGCGGGCGAAGGCGCGGTCAGCAGGTTCCACGGCGTGCCCCCGTACCGCGAAACGGTGCGCTACGTCGACCGCATCCTCACCGTGGTAGACGCGGCCCGCGCCGAGACCACCCTCGCCCAGTAGAGCGCGCCCGTAGTCCGGAGGTTGCGCGTCCACGCGGGCGCGCCTGTCCTATGGAGTTTCGCTGCAGGCTGGGGACCCCGTCGGGAGAGATCGTCGAGGGCCTGTACGAAGCGGAGGGCGAGGCCCAGCTACGGCGGCGGCTGGAGCACGAGGGCCTGCTCGTGCTTTCCTTGCGGCGCCGTACCGCGATCGGCGGGGCGGCATTGCAGTTGCGCGGGCGGCCGGGGCCCGGGCGGCGCGAGTTCATTCTCTTCAACCAGGAGCTGGCGACGCTGCTCAGGGCCGGTTTGCCGCTGGTCGAATCGCTCGACATTCTGCGGCGACGTGTCGACAACCCGGCGTTCCGGTCGACGCTCGACGATGTCCACGAACGCGTACGGAGCGGCGATGCGCTGTCGGCCGCGTTTGCGGCGCAGCGGCCGCCGCTGCCCGGCGTCTACATCGCCTCGTTGACCGCCGGAGAGAAGAGCGGCAGCCTAGAGTCGGTCATTCGGCGCTACGTCGACCACGCCCGGCTGCTCGCGGCGGTGCGCCGCAAGACCTTGTCGGCCCTGATCTATCCGGCGGTGCTGCTTGCGTTGTCGCTGATCGTCGTGGCAATCATCGTGCTGCAGGTCGTGCCGGCGTTCGCCGGATTTTACGACGGTTTCGGCGCGGAACTGCCGCTGGCGACGCGGACGATCGTCGCGGCTTCCGACTTCGCGCGCGCGGCGCTGCCCGCAATGCTGGCGTTGCTTGCCGCCGCCGCGGCGGCGGTATGGGCCTGGGGCCGGCGTCCCCGGGCTGCGCTGCTGCTCGATCGGTTGCTGCTGCGCCTGCCCGGCGCCGGCGGCGTAGCCGCCAGGTTCGCGACGTCGCAACTGGCCCGGACGCTGGCGACGCTGCTGCGCGGCGGCATCCCGCTCGTCGATGCGCTCGACGTCGCCGGCCGGTCCATCGGCAACCGCCACGTGGCGGCCCAGCTCGACGTCGTAGCGCGAGAAGTCCGGGAGGGCCGCCCGCTGGCGTCCGCGATGGACGACCGGCGGGTCTTTCCGCCCGTGGTGATCCGGATGGTCGAGGTGGGCGAGTCCACCGGCGCATTGCGCGAAATGCTCGACAGCGTCGCCGACTTCTACGACGAGGAGATCGAGACGACGCTGGGACGGTTCATGACGCTCATCGAGCCCGTCCTGCTGATTGTCATGGGCATCGTCATCGCCGGAATGCTCTTCGCGCTCTACATGCCGCTGCTGCAACTCGGATCGGTGATCGCATGACCGACAGCGCGTCAGGCGCGGGCCGGGTCCCGCTCCCGCAAGCATCCGACACGCCGCCGATCGAGGCGGACGCGGCGCCGGACCGCGGCGCGGAGGTGGAGCGTGCGCGCCGGCTGGCGGAGCGTTACCGGCTCGACTACGTCGACATGGCGCAGTTCTACGTCGACCAGGAGATGTTCCGGTCGATCCCGGTGGACCTGATGCTGCGGTACGGCTTCGTTCCGTATCGCCGCGACGGAGACAACCTGGCGATCGTGGTCTCCGATCCGACGGACCTGCCGGCGATCGACGAGCTGTCGCTGCTGCTCGGGACGCCGCTCACGGTCATGGTCGGCACGCCGTCGGCAATCGAGTCGATCCTGAAGAAGAGCGAGGGATCGCAGCGCGTGCTCGACGAGGCGACCGAGCGCTTCGAGCTGCAGTTGCTGCGCGAAGACGACGACGGCGCCGAGAGCCTCACGGTCGAGCGGCTGACGAGCGACATCAGCCCCGTCATCCGGCTGGTGGATTCGATGATCTACACGGCCATCCAGCGCCGCGCCAGCGACATTCACGTGGAGACGCAGGACGACGCGGTGCACGTGAAGTACCGCATCGACGGCGTGCTGCAGTCCGCCATGCGGCCGATCGACAAGCAGTTCCACGGTCCGATCCTGTCGCGCATCAAGGTGATGTCGGAGCTGGACATCGCCGAGAAGCGGGTGCCGCAGGACGGGCGGTTCAAGCTGCGCATGCCCGGCAAGGCGATCGATTTCCGGGTGTCCATCATGCCGAGCGTGCACGGCGAGGACGCCGTCATCCGCATTCTCGACAAGGAGTCGATCAGCGAGCAGTTTCGCGAGTTGCGGCTCGACGTTCTGGGCTTTCCGGAACGGGAGCTGCGGCGGCTGCGGAAGTACATCGCCGAGCCGTACGGCATGGTGCTGGTCACCGGGCCGACGGGCAGCGGCAAGACGACGACCCTGTATGCGGCGCTCTCCGAGATTCAGACGCCCGAGGACAAGATCGTCACCATCGAGGATCCCGTCGAATACCAGTTGAAGGGCATCACGCAGATCCCGATCAACGAGAAGAAGGGGCTGACGTTCGCGCGCGGCCTGCGGTCGATCCTGCGCCATGATCCGGACAAGATCATGGTGGGGGAGATCCGCGACACCGAGACCGCCCAGATTGCCATCCAGTCCGCCCTGACCGGCCATCTCGTCTTCACGACGGTGCATGCCAACAACGTCGTGGACGTGCTCGGCCGGTTCCTGAACATGGGCGTCGAGGAGTACCAGTTCGTATCGGCCCTCAACTGCGTCCTGGCGCAGCGGCTCGTCAGGACGATCTGCCCGGAGTGCCGGCGCCCGCAGGAAGTGAGCCCCGAGGAGCTCGAGGAGTCCGGGCTGGACCCGGCCGCAGCGGCGCGCTGCACGTTCCACGCGGGCGCGGGGTGCATCGAGTGCGGCGGCACGGGTTACCGCGGGCGCACCGCGATCTGCGAGCTGCTCGATCTGAGCGACAGGATTCGCGAGATGATCCTCGCCCGCCGCCCGACATCGGAAATTCGCAACGCCGCGCGCGCCGAGGGCATGCGTTTCCTGCGCGAGTCGGCCGTCGATTCCGCCATGCGCGGCATCACCACGCTGCGCGAGATCAACAAGGTGACCTTCGTCGAATGACGTTCCTGGACACTGTGCGCGGGTGGGTGGCGACACCGGGTCCGACCGTGGCGGTCGACATCGCCGCGGACGGCGTGTCCGCGGTGGCCGTCACCCGCGCGGCCACGGGGGTGACTGGACACGCGCACGCGCCGCTGCCGGCCGGCGTCGTGACGCCGGCGGCGACCGCCGCGAACGTGCGGGACCGCGAGGCGGCCGCGGCGGCGGTCCGCGACGTGCTCGGCCGCTTGCCGCGCCGCGATCCACGCGTGAGCCTGCTCGTGCCGGACAGCGCCGCCAAGGTGTCCGTACTGCGCTTCGAATCCGCGCCCGCGCGGCGCGCCGATCTGGAACGGCTGATCCGCTGGAAGGTCCGCGACGCGGTCCCCTTCGGTCTCGACGACGCGCAAGTAGCCTGGGACGCAACGGCGCCGCATGCGGCCGGCTGCGATTTCGTCGCCGTGGTGATGCGCCGCGACATCGTCGAAGAGTACGAAGCCGTCGCGCTGGCGGCCGGCGTCCAGCCGGGGGTCGTTGCGCCGGCCAGCTTCGGCCTGTTGCGTCTCGTGCGCGCCGGCGGCTACCCGGCGGCGGGCGCCGGCGACCGGCTGCTCGTGCACGCGGCGGCCGGGTACAACTCGGCGGCCATCGTGCAGGACGGGAACCTGGCGTTGTATCGGAGCCAACCCGGCGACCGGGAAGCCGATCTCGCCGACCTGGTCCACCGCACGGCGATGTACTACGAAGACCGCCTGGGCGGCGCCGGATTCACGCAGGTGCTGCTTGTTGCGGACCATCGTGCGGCGCAAGCGGTGACCGGCCGGCTGGCGGCGCGGATCGACGCGCCGATTGTGCCCTTGCACGCGTCCGGCGGCGCGGACGTTCCGGCGGCTGCCGCGGGCGCACTGCTGGCCGCATCCCGGCGGGCGGCATGAGGACGATGCTGCGCATCAACCTGGCGACGCGGCCTTTCTACAACGAGCGCGCGGTGCATCTGCTGCTCGGGGTCATCGTCTTCGTGGCCGGGGGGATCCTCGCGTCGGGCTTGCTGTTGCTGGCAGACCTGAGCGCCGAGCGCGCGGTGCTCGAACAGGAAGCTGCCCGTGACGAGGCCGCCGCCGGGGCCGCGGCGGCAGAGGCCCGGGACCTGGTGCGCCAGGTCGCCGGCGGCGAGCCGGACGCCGTGGCCGGGGCGGCCGCGGATGCGAATGCGTTGATCGACCGGCGCCTGTTCTCCTGGACGGCGCTGTTCAACCATATCGAGCAGACGCTGCCAGCCGGAGTCATGCTGGTGTCGATCCGGCCCGAGGTGGACGGCGCCGGAGCCAGTGTCGCGCTGGAGGTGATCGGCCTCAGCGTCGCGGCGACTGGCGCGTTCATCGACGCGCTGGAAGCGACAGGTGCCTTCAGCGGCGTCCTGCCGCAGGACGAGGAAGCGACGGGAGAGGGCACCTACCGGACGCGTCTGATCGCGCAGTACATGCCGCTGCCGCGCGCGCCGGCGCCGGTGCGGGAGGCCGTCCCATGACACCGTTCCGGCGCGTGCTCGCGGAGAAGCGCCTCGCCTTCGCCGCTACCGGCATCGTTCTCCTGGCCGACCTGCTGTTGTACGTATTGGCCGTGCAACCCGCGCGGACAGGCGTCGGGCAGGCCGGCGAGCGGGCTGCGCAGGCGGCCGCCGACGCGGCGGCGCGCAGCGCCGACGTGGCGGACGCGCGCGCCCGGCTGGACGGCACCCGGCGCGCGGGCGAGCAGCTCCGGCGGTTTCACGCCGAAGTCCTGCCGCGTGACCTGGCGCAGGCGCGCGACCTGACGTACCCGCGTCTGGCTGTGCTTGCCGGGCAGTTCGGGCTCGAGCTCGAGCGGCGGACCAGTGAGCTCGAGCGGGACGAGTACGAGCGGTTCGGCCGGCTGGAGGCAACGTTGCGGCTGGCGGGGCGCTACGGCGACATCCGGCGCTTCATCGAGGCTGTCGAGACGGGGCCGGAATTCCTGATCATCGACGCCATCGCGCTGAGCCGGCGAGACACGGAGCGCGGCGACGGACTGGTCGTCACGCTGGGCGTGGCAACCTACTTCCCGCTGTCGGAGGACTCCTAGCCCATGCCGGCGCGCGCCATGTTGGCCGTCCTGGTTGCCGCCGGCGCCGCCGCGTGCGGCGATCAGGTCGCTGCGCCGGCGGACGTTCCGCCCGGAGCGGCGGAGGCGCCGCGCGGCGCCCCTGCTGCTACAGTAGACATTGCGGATCTTCGCGTGCGGCTGGATGCGCTCGCCGCCCCGCGTCCGCAACGGGTCGCCGGGGGGCGCAACCCGTTCAGGTTCGCGGATGCGGCTGGCGCTGACGCTCCGGCCGTTGAAGCCCTCGCGGAAGACGCCGCTACCGTTGCGCCGCCGGGCGCGCGGGCCGCGCGTCCGGGCACACGGCGCGCAACGGCGGGCGGCGGCACTGGTCGGCGCAGCCTGCGTTTCATCGCGGTGGTCGATGCGCCGCAAAGCGCCGGGTTGATCGCCGTGCTGTCGGACGGCGAGACGGTGTTTCAGGGACGCGTCGGAGACACGATTGACGGGCGCTACCGGATCATGAGCATCGGCACGGATACCGCGGAGCTCGTATTCCTTCCGACCGGCGAAAGGCAGGTTCTGCACCGTGATGGGGCGTAGCGGAATGATCGGCGGGTCTCTCCGGGCGGCAGCGCTGGTGTCCGCCGCCGTGCTGCTGGCCGGCTGCGCGACGACGGCGGCCTTCCGCGACGGCGAGCGGGCGGCGCAGGTGGAGGACTGGGACAGCGCCGTCGAGTACTACCGGCAGGCGGTCCAGGACGATCCACAGAACGCGGAGTACCGCGTGGCGCTGCACCGCGCGATGATCAACGCGGCGCGGGAGCACTACGCGCGCGCCGAGGCGCTGGAGGAGACCGGCGCCCTGGTCGAGGCCGTGCGCGCGTACCGGCGCGCCGGAGAGCTCGATCCGGGCAACAACGACGCCTTGTACCGGGCGGCCGAGCTGGAGCGCGCCATCCGCGACCGCATCGAGGCTTCCCGCTCGCGTGCGCCTATCGAGGACATGCGCGACGTCGCCAGCCGCGCGGCGGACCCGCCGCTGCTGGAGCCGGCGTCGGGCGAGCCGCTCAGCCTGCGCTTCGTCGACCAGAGCGTGCAGGACATCCTCGACTTCATCGGCAACGCGACCGGCGTCAACATCAACTTCGACCAGCAGTTCCAGGATCGCCAGTACTCCGTGCAGCTCGACGGCGTCACGGTCGAGGAAGCGCTCGACCAGATCCTGATGGCCAACCAGTACTTCTACAAGGTCCTCGGCCCGCGCAACGTGATTGTCGTGCCCGACACGCCGCAGAAGCGCTTGCAGTACGAGGACCAGGTGATCCGCACGTTCTTCGTGTCGCACACGGACGTGACGGAGCTGGCGACCCTGCTGCAGCAGATAATCCGCGGCGGGGCGCCGACCCCGGTGCAGCCGCAGATCGTGCCGAACGGCCTGTCGAACACGATCACCGTGCGGGCCACGCCGGCCGTCACCGCCGTCATCGAGCGCGTGATCGCGGCCAACGACCGTCCCCGCGCCGAGATCATCGTCGACATCGAGATCCTGGAGGTCAATCGCGAGCGCACCCGCGCGTTCGGCCTGGACCTTGGCCAGTACTCCATCGGCGCCGTGTTCGCGCCCGACGCCGCGGCATCCGGATTGTCGGCGGGGGCGGACTCCGGCGTAACGTCGCAACTGCGGTCGGGTGACTTCTCTTTCTCGGTGCCGTCGGCCATCGTCGATTTCCTCGAGTCCGATGGGGAGACGCGCGTCGTGGCCAAGCCGCAGCTCCGCGGCCAGGAGGGTGCGGAGCTCACGCTGAACCTGGGCGAGCAGGTACCTATTCCGACAACCGCCTTCACGCCCATCGCCGCGGGCGGCGCCACCGTCAATCCGCTCACGTCGTTCGAATACAAGGATGTCGGCGTCAATGTCTCCATGGTGCCGCGGGTGACGTTCGAGAACGAGATCATCCTCGACCTGGAGGTCGAGAACAGCACGCTCGGTCCGAGCATCGAGGTGGCGGGGCAGTCGATGCCGACGTTCGGCAGCCGCAGCGTCGGCACCACCCTGCGCCTGCGCGACGGGGAGTCGAACCTGCTCGCCGGCCTGCTGCGCGAGGAGGATCGGCGCGGCCTGCGGGGCATTCCCGGGCTGACGAGGATCCCCGTCATCCGCTCCCTGCTCGCGTCCAACGAGGAAACGATCAGGCAGACCGACATCATCATGCTGCTCACGCCGCGCATCGTGCGCACGCACCAGTTGACGCAGGAGAACGTGAGCCCGATTCGCATCGGCACGCAGCGCAATATCGGCGTCACGGGCCCCGGCACGCTGGGCGTTCCCGCGGTGGCGAACGGGGCTGCCCTCCCCGCGGACGCCGCTCGCGGCCCCGCGGCGAATCGCACGCCGCCGGCTCCCGGGCTGCCCGGCGCCAGCGCGGACATCGTCGTCCGCCTGCCGGAAGGCCCGCTGCAGGTCGGAGCCGGCCCGTACACGGTGCCGCTGGCGATCAGCGGCGCCTCCCAGGTGGCCACCCTGACCCTCACGCTGCGCTACGACCCCGGCTTGTTGCGCGTCAGCGGGGTGCAGGAGGGCAGCTTCATGCGACAGGGTGGCGCCGACGTTACCTTCACGCACCAGGTCGATCGGGACGGTGGCCGGATCGACCTCGTCGCAGTGCGCCCGGGCGACCCGCTCGGCGCTGCCGGCTCCGGCGTGCTGGCCGCGGTCATCTTCGAAGCGCTGCGTCCCGGGGAGGCGACCCTCGTCCCGAACGGCCTCGGGCTTACGCCGGCCGGGGGGGCCGTGGAGCTCGATTTCACGCCGGCCGACGCGGTCATCCGCTAGCCGATGTCGATGTTCCGCCGCTTCCGGTCGCGCGGCAGCCGCAACGGTTACTCGTTCGTCGAGCTGATCGTGGTGAGCGCGCTGCTCGCCATCCTGGCTTCGGCCGCCGTCCCGCTGGCGACGGTCACCATGCAGCGGCAGCGGGAAATCGAGCTGCGGCGCGCGCTGCGCGACATGCGGACCGCCATCGACCGCTACAAGGACGCGATCGACCTGGGGACGATCAACGTCCCGGACCGGGACCTCGACGCCGCGGGCTACCCGCCCGACCTTGAAACGCTCGTGGAAGGGGAGGAACTGGCAGGGGGCGAGACCGCCGGGCGAATGCGATTCCTGCGCCGGGTGCCGCTCGACCCGCTGACCCGCAGCCGGGACTGGGGCCTGCGCGCGTATCAGGACGAGCCCGACGCGCGGCGCTGGGGCGGCGGAAACGTCTACGACGTCTATTCGCGGTCCAACGGGGTCGCCCTGGACGGAACGAGGTACCGGGATTGGTAGGCGCCATGCGCGGCCGCGGCAACGGGTGGACGCTGGTCGAGCTGACCATCGTCATCTCGCTCATCTCGATCCTGTCGGCCGTGGCCGTGGTCGGCTACCGCAACGCCCTCACGCGCTCGCGGGAGGCGGTCCTCAAGGAGGACCTGTTCCGCATGCGCGACGCCATCGACCAGTACTATGCCGACACCGGCGACTATCCGGAGGCGCTGGACACTCTGGTAACGGCCGGCTACCTGCGGGCGATACCCGTGGATCCGTTCACGAACTCGGCGGCTTCGTGGGTGGTCGAGCAACCCGGGTTCAATGCGGCGGATCCGTTCGCCGCCGGCGTATTCGACGTGCGCAGCGGCTACGAAGGTGCGGCCATTGACGGGACGCAGTACAGCGAGTGGTAGCACGCGGGCGCCGGCGGAACAGGGCTACGCCATGGGCGCGCTGCTCGTCGGCCTGGCCGCCGCCGGCATCCTGATGTCGGCGGCGCTGCCGGTCTGGAGTCAGGCCGCCCGCCGCGAACGTGAGGCGGAGCTCGTCTTCCGCGGCGAGCAGTACGCGCGGGCCGTGGCGCTCTACCAACGCACCTACGCCGGCGCCTTCCCGCCGGACGTCGAGACGCTGCTCGAGGAGCGTTTCCTGCGCCGGCGGTACCGCGATCCCATGGTCGAGCACGGGGAGTTCCGGATCCTGCACGAATCGGATGCAGGCGACGGGGGCGGCGTCGTCGGCGTGGCGAGCAGCAGCAGCGAGGCCTCGCTCCGCATATACAACGGCGCCACGCGCTACGACCAGTGGATCTTCCAATACACGGAAGCATCCGGCGCGCCAGGAGACTCGGGGGCGTCCAGGTCCGACGCGATGGACGCACCACCGGACGTTGAGGAATCGTCGTTGCGGACGCGCTAGCGCGCCGGCAACGCGAACACCATGACCGCGTTGCCGTGGTTCGGCCGCCTGAGCTCCGGCGTCACCGCCTGCGGCGCCTGATTGGACCACGACGACGCGCCGGTGCCCACTATCACCGCAATGTGCTGTCGGCCGGCTGCCGCATAGCTGATGATCCCGCCCTGCACCGATGCGCCGGCGCGGGTCTGCCACAGCAGATCGCCGGTCGCCGCGTCGAATGCGTGGATGTAGCGGTTCCAGTCGCCCACGAACGCCAGGCCGCCGGCCGTGGTCAGCGTCGTGGAGTTGAACGTCGCGCGTTGCCGGTGCCGCCACAGCACGTTGCCGGCCAGGTCCATGGCCATGAACTCGCCGAGGTTGCCCCCGCTGTCGGGATGCGGGTACACGCGCCAGGCGCCGATGCCGACCCCGCCGCCGCCCTCCACCTTCTCGATGTTGGTGTAGACGATCCGGTTGCAGGCGAGCTGCAGCGGGAAGAACAGCGCGTCCAGGCCGGGGTGGTAGGCCATGGCGCGCCAACTGTGCAGGCCCGAGATGTGGGGGCAGTGGTCCATGGCCCGGTCCAGCTCCGGGATCATTCCGGGCCGGTAGCTGACCCGGCCGGTGTCGAGGTCGATGTCGACGAGGTTCTGATAGCCGAGGTCGATGGCGTTGATGAATTCGCCCGTGCCGCGGTCCGCCTCCCAGAGAATGCCCAGCTTGCCCATCTTGAAGAGCGAGGAACGGCCGGCGTGGTCGATGAGCACGTGCTCGAACACTTCGTCCATGTCGTGCTGCTCGCCCGGGACCCACTGGCGGTACCAGACGATGCTGCCGTCGTCGGGATCGAGCGCCAGCGTTGAATTCGAGTACAGCGCATCGCCGTCGGTGCCGCGCGCGGCGGCCGTGAACGGCTTGGCCTGGGCGGTCGACCAGTAGATGAGATCGAGCTCAGGGTCGTAGCCGCCGGTGATCCACATGTCCGCGCCGGCGCGGAAGACCGCGGGAACGTCGCCCCAACTGTCGCCGCCCGGCTCGCCCGGCAGCGCGATGGTCCGGGTGCGCCAGAGCTCCTCGCCGGTGCGCGCGTCGTGCGCGGTGACGGCGTTCTTCTCCTTCCAGAAACGGTTGTTCTGGAGGCCGGATATCACCTTGCCCCGAACCACGAGCGAGGACGCCGAGTAGCGGAAACCCTGTTCCGGGTCGGCCACCTGCACGTCCCAGACCCGGCGCCCGGTGCGCGCGTCGATCGCGATGACGCGCGCATCGGCGGTGTTGAGATAGATCGTGTCCTCCCAGATGCTCAGTCCGCGCACTTCCCTGCGGACCGGCGGGAGCTCGGCCGGGTCGCGGAATTCCCAGAGCAGGTCGCCGCTCGCCGCGTCGAGCGCCTGCACGATGCTGTTCGGGCTGGCGAGGAACATGACGCCGTCGTGCACCAGCGGCGTCGTGACCTGGGTGCCCGGATCCATGGCCCATGCCCACGCGAGCCGCAGCTCGTGAACGTTCTCGCGGTCGACCTGGTCGAGCGGGCTGTACCCCCAGCCGTCATAGGTGCGGCGCCAGTGCAGCCAGTCGGCGGGTGCCGGATCGCGCAGCATGGCGTCCGTGACCGGCGCCATGTCCCGCAGCACCGTTGCCGCCCCGTCGGTCTGGGCGTGGGCCACGGCGGCGGAGAACGCGATCGCGGCGGTGAGCGTGCAGCAGCGGACGGTGCCCATGGAGTGCCTCCTTCGGCAACGCGACGGCTGGATGCATTACACCATAGAACGGCGCTTCACGGGGAAGCCGCAGTTGCGCTCCGCCGCAGCGCGCGGCGCAACCACATGCCTCCGGCCAGCGCCGTTGCTCCCCACAACGCGAAATTGAAGAGGGAACCGAACAGCAGCGCGCCGGCCCCGAACAGCAGGCCGTACGCCAGCAGCGAGCCCGCCGCCCAGTCCGCAAAGCGCGCGCGCAGTCCGCCCTGCGGCGCGAGACCGGCCCGCGCCGCCACCGGCGCCCAGCCCGGCCCGGCCGGCCGCACGCGCCGGTAGAACGCCGCCAGGTGCGCCATGGGTTCCGCCGGCGTCAGCAGGGTGGCGGCGATCCAGCACGCGGTCGTCCAGGGCACGAGGTACAGCAGCGATTCGGGAAAGGCGATCGTCGTCAGCAGGCGCAGCCCGAGGAATCCAGCCGCCGCCGCCACCAGCGCCGCTATCTCGGAGACGGCGTTGACGCGCCACCAGTACCAGCGCAGGATCAGGACCAGCCCGACGCCCGCGCCCGACTCGAGGGCAAACTCCCACGCCTGGCGGACGTCGTCGAGGTAGAAGGTGATCCAGCCGCTGAGCAGCATCACCAGGAGTGTGGCGAGCCGCGCCGCCGTCACCAGCTCACGCTGGCCGGCCGTCCTGTGCACGAACCGGCCGTAGACGTCGTTGATCAGGTACGACGTGCCCCAGTTGAGCTGCGTCGACACCGTCGACATGTACGCCGCGAAGAAGCTGCCCACCAGCAGGCCCCGCACGCCGGCCGGCAGGTGGTCGCGCATGGCCAGGGCATAGCCCGATTCCCGATCCGCCAGGTCGGGATACAGCACCAACGCCGCCAGCGCCACGATGATCCACGGCCAGGGCCGCAGGCAGTAGTGGGCGACGGCGAACCAGAGGGTTGCCAGCAGTGCATGCCGCTCGTCTCTGGACGACATCATCCGTTGCGCGATATAGCCGCCGCCGCCCGGCTCCTGGCCGGGATACCAGCTCGCCCACCACTGCAGGCCGAGGAACGCGATGAACGCCGTCAGCGGCAGCGCGAACGCCTGCGGCGCGTCGGCCGCCGCGCCGAGCTGCGGCAGGAGCCGGAACGTCTCTTCCGGCAACCGGCTGGTCAGACCCTCGAGCCCGCCCACGTCGGGCGCCGCCAGGACGAACAGCGCCAGGACCCAGGCGCCGACCGTTGCGACGACGAACAGGAACAGGTCGCTCACCACGACGCCCCGCAGTCCGGAGAGCGCGGTGTAGACACCGGCGGCCGCCAGCCCTACGAACACGGCCGTCATGCGCTCCCAGCCGAGCATCACCGCCAGCACCTTGGCCAGCGCGAGGTTGACCCAGCCGATGATCAGGCAATTGAGCGGCAGTCCGAGGTACAGCGCCCGCAGTCCTCGCAGCAGTGCCGCCGGCCGGCCCGTGTAGCGCAACTCGGCGAACTCGACGTCGGTCGTGATGCCGGCCCGCCGCCAGAGACGCGCGAAGAAGAACACCGTCAGCATCGTCCCGAGCGCGGCGTTCCACCAGATCCAGTTGCCCGCGATGCCGCTCAGGGCGACGATGCCGGTTACCGCCAGGGGCGTGTCCGCGGCGAACGTCGTGGCCACCATGGACGTCCCCGACAACCACCACGGGAGATCCCGCCCCGCGAGGAAGTACTGCTGGAGGCTGCGCCCGGCGCGCCGGTAGAAGAAGATGCCGACAGCCAGCGGCGCCGCGAGGATGGCCGCGAAGCTGACCCAGTCGAGACTCGAGAGCTGCATGTCTAGGCCATCTCCTCCATGACCGCATCGTGCAGCGCGGGCCGGATGGTCAGGATCGCCTCGTTGGTGCGCGTCGGATACACGCGGTTCGTCAACAGGACGACGTATGCGTCCGCCGCCGGATCGATCCAGAGCGAAGTTCCCGTGAAGCCGGTGTGGCCGACCGCGCGCCCGGACATCCGCCTGCCGCACGACGACGTGGGCAGCATCGTGTCCCAGCCGAGCGCGCGCGAGCTGCCGGGCACGGGGGTGCGGGTCATGAAACGGTCGAAGGTCGCTGCCCCCGCGATTGTCGGCTCGCCCTGAAAGCCGGCGGCGACCGTGCGGGCGAAGCGGCCCACGGCGGCTGCGGTGCCGAACAGGCCGGCATGGCCGGCCACGCCGCCCAGGGCCCACGCATTCTCGTCGTGCACCTCGCCCCGGAGCAGGCGGCCGCGCCACGCATCGAACTCGGTCGGCGCCGTACGGTCCCGCCAGTCGCGCGGCGGCCGGAAACGCAACTCGCCCCAGCCGTGGCGAGCAACGGCCTCGCCGAAGGCCGCGTCCAGCCGGGCTGCGAGAGCGTCCTCAAGGACGAAGCCGAGCAGGATGAAGCCGAGGTCGCTGTAGATCGATTCGGTACGCGGCGCGTACTCCAGCGGCAGCGCCGTTATGGCGGATTCGAATTCCTGCCTTCCCCTGTGGTCGCGAAAAAAGGGCAGGTGGGCCGTCAGTCCCGACGCGTGCGCGAGCAGATCGGCAACGGTAACGGAGGCCCGATCCTCCCCCCGCCAGTACGCGAGACGGCCGCCCAGCGGCGCGTCGAGATCGAGACGCTGCTCGTCGACCGCGCGCATCGCCAGCGTGGTCGTCGCGATTACCTTGGTCAGGGACGCAAGGTCGAACACGGTGTCGCCGGAGGTGGACGGAGCATCCTCGGCGGCTCCGGCCCGTCCGAACGCAGCCTGCCACACGGGCCCCGTCGAGCGGCCCGCCTCGACGGCCGCGGCGGCGAACGCGCCATCGCGAACGCCTGCTTCCAGCACCCCACGCGCGGCGGCGAAATCACTCATCGCGTCCCCCGGTCCGCCGCCACGGCGCCTGCCATGCGGGCCGCCAACATGCCCGCCGCCACGGTGACCAGCGATCCAATCAACGCGTACCACTGCCACGAGATATCGCTGGCCAGACGCGCGGCGAGCAGCACGGCCGCGCCGCACGCCATGCCGGCCAGCGGCGCCGCCGGCGTGGCGCGCAGCCGCAGCAGGCAGAGGCAGGCGCAGCCGAGGATGAGCCCCCCGGTGAACGACTGGATTCCCAGCACCTCGTCGATGACGCGC
Organism: Vicinamibacteria bacterium; assembly: GCA_022820825.1. GTDB lineage: Bacteria > Acidobacteriota > Vicinamibacteria > Vicinamibacterales > UBA8438 > JAAXGX01. Next base: position 90,751 of record JAJEEU010000043.1, on the reverse strand, counting down.
CGCGAGAGCGGTATGGCCGCGAGCGCGACCGCCAACTGTACGACGCCCCAGCCGACCGTCGCCAGGCGGGCGGCGCGCAGATAGTGCCCTTCCGATCGGGACCGGCCGGTGAGCGGCAGATAGAAGTCGCCGAGCGTCGACGCGGCCGACGAGTTGAGCGACGACGACAGCGTGGACATTGCCGCCGCGAGGATTGCCGCCAGCAGCAGTCCGCGCAGGCCCGCCGGCAGATGGGTTGCGATGAAGGCTGGAAACACGCGGTCGGTCTGCACCTCGCCGGCCACGGAGAGCGCTCCCAGCGCGTCGGGCGCATACGCCGTGTAGTACGTCCAGAGCAGCAGCCCGAGGCCGAGGAACAGCGCGAACTGCACCAGCACGACGAAGCCGCTGGCGACGAGGGCGCGCCGGGCGTCCGCCAGCGAGCGCCCGCACAGGTAGCGCTGGACGAACATCTGGTCCGCGCCGTGGGTGGCCGCCGTGATGAACGCACCGCCCACGAACCCGGACCAGAACGTATAGCTGCGCGACAGGTCCAGCGCGAAGTCGAACACCGTCAGCTTCCCGGCGGCGCCGGTGCGCGCGGCGACCTCGCTCCAGCCGCCCGGTATCTCCCCCAGCAGGATGACCCCGGCGACGCACGCGCCACCGACGTACACGACGAGCTGGATGACATCCGTCCAGACGACGGCCAGCATGCCGCCGAGCAGCGTGTACAGCAAGGTGATCGCCGCAATCAGGCCGATCGATACGACCAGCAGCGCCGTTCCCGGCTCCAGGGCCGGCCCCAGCACGCCGCCGAGGGCGCCACCCAGCGGCGTCAGCGAGAGCGCGGCCGCCAGCACCAGGCCCGTCGCGAACAGCCGGAACCCGTCCGAGAGCGAGCGTGTCGCCAGGAACAGGCCGGCGGTGGCGCGGCCGGCGGCGAATCCGAACCTGCCGCTCACGAGCTCGTAGACGCTGAGCAGGTTCCCCCGAAACAGCACCGGCAGGAGGACGCCGGCCACGACAACGCGCGCCGCCGCGTAACCCAGCGCAAGCTGCAGGAACGTGAGGTCGGCGCCGAACGCGTAACCCGGGATGCTGATGAGCGTGACCGTGCTGGTCTCGGTGGCCACGATTGAACCCATCAGCGCCCACCACGGAACGCGGCGACCGGTCAGGAAATAGTCGCGGATGCCGTGCTGCCGCCGCGCACAGCGGGCGCCGAGCCAGACGACGCCCGCGATGTACGCGCAGACCACGGCAAGGTCGATGAACGACATACCTCGTCACCGGCGGGCTGGCCGGGGCGTGGTATTTTGACACGCGCCGTGCGTGGCGGGGTTTGACTGGGCGCGGCGCGGGATTGTATACATATGGTTTGTTTCGAGGCAGAGACAACGTCCATGCGCACCGGCAACGCCGCTACCGAGACGCCGACTACCACGCTGACGGGCACGACCGGCCCGATGCGGCCGGGCGCGCGCGCTGGATGATGTAGCAGGCATTGCCTCGGGTTCCTGCAGGCCATCATCCGCTAAACGGGTGATGGCTTTTTTGTTGTGATTTGACGGACTGCACACCGATGACCAGCAACGCCGGCGACAACGCCGCGCTCTCGGTCGCCCTGGTCGGCTTCGGCACGGTCGGACGCGCCGTGGCGCGCATCCTGTGCAACGGTGCGCATCGCCGCCTGCAGCTCACGCATATCTGCAACCGCGGCATCGCCCGCAAGAAGGCCGACTGGGTGCCGGACGGCGTCACGTGGACGGAGGACATCGACGTCGTGCTCGGCTCGGATGCCGACATCGTCGTGGAGCTGATCGGCGGGCTGGAGCCGGCCACCGACTGGATCCGCCGCGCGCTGGAGGCGGGCAAGTCGGTCGTGACCGCCAACAAGCAGGTGATCGCCCAGGGCGGCGCCGAGCTCGCGGCGCTCGCGCGGCGGCACGAGGTGCAGCTCGGCTTCGAGGCGGCCGTCGCGGGCGGCATTCCGATCATCCATGGCTTGCGGCAGGGCCTGGCCGGGGACCGCCTGTTCCGGGTTCTCGCAATCCTGAACGGGACCTGCAATTACATCCTCACGCGCATGGAAGCGGGCGGCGTGGCGTTCGACGCCGCGCTGCGGGAAGCGCAGGACCTGGGTTACGCCGAGGCGGACCCGAGCGCCGACGTGGACGGTCAGGACGCACAGGCCAAGCTGGCGATCCTGTCGGCCGTCGGCTTGCGGTGTCCGATTGCGCCGGAGAGCATTCCGCTGCACACGATTACGACCGTCGACGCCATCGACTTCGTCTACGCCCGGCGGCTCGGCTGCACCATCCGGCAGGTGTCGCGCGCCCAGCGCAGCGCGGACGGCCGCGTGTGCGCCGGCGTGCAGCCGATGCTGGTGCCCCGTTCCTCCGCGCTGGCGCGCGTGAACGGGAGCCGCAACATCGTGGTCGTCGAAGGAGAACGGGGCGGCGAGACCGCCTTCTCGGGTCACGGCGCCGGCGGCGATCCGACGGCGGTCGCGGTGGTTTCCGATCTCGAAGCGGTTGCCGCGGCGCCCGCCGGGGGAGCGGACAACCTGCTGGACGGTGCCGCCGTGCCGGTCGCGGAGGCATTCGAGTCCGCCCACTACGTCCGCTTCATGGTCAATGATCGGCCCGGAATCGTCGCCGCGCTCGCGGGTGTCTTCGCGCGCCACGGGTTGAACCTGGACTCCGTGCTCCAGGACCCGGGAGGCCGGAAACAGCAGTTGGCGTTCGTGATGACGCTGGACCCCTGCGACTCCGGCATCGTCAATGCGGCGCTGCGCGATGCCGCAGCGCTCGACTTTCATGCGCGGCCGCCGCTGTGGATGCCGGTGCTCGCCTAGAGGTCCCCAATCCATGAGCTTCTTCACCGGCCTGCGCTGCTCGCTGTGCCACGAACCGTTCTCCGCGACCGCCCTGTACGTCTGCGACAAGTGCTTGGGCCCGCTGGAGGCGATGTACGACTACGACGGCATCCGCGGCGCGGTCACGCGCGAGCTGATCGAGGCGCGGCCCCCGAACCTCTGGCGCTACCGGGAGCTGCTGCCGATCGAGGGCCGCCCCAGGACCGGGTTCCACTCCGGCTGGACGCCGCTGATTCGCGCGGACCGCCTGGCCCGCGAGCTGGGTCTGCGCGAGCTGTACATCAAGGACGACTCGGTCAACCACCCGACGCTCTCTTACAAGGACCGTGTCGTCTCGGTTGCCGCGACGCGCGCCGTGGAGCTCGGCGTGACCATTTTCGGCTGTGCATCGACCGGCAACCTGGGTAACAGCGTGGCCGCCCATGCCGCGCGTCTCGGCCTGCACTGCTACGTCTTCATTCCGCACGACCTCGAACCCGGCAAGGTGACGGGATCGGCCGTCTCGGGCCCCCACGTCGTGGCGATCGAAGGGAACTACGACGACGTCAACCGGCTGTGCACGCAGGTCGGCGACCGCTACGGCTGGGGTTTCGCCAACATCAACCTGCGCGCCTACTACGCCGAGGGCGCGAAGACGCTCGGTTTCGAGGTCGTCGAGCAGCTCGGGTGGCGCTTCCCGCGGCACCTGGTGTCGCCGGTGGCAGGCGGCACGCTGCTGCCGCGCATCGGCCGGGGGTTCCGGGAGCTGCGCGACATCGGCCTCGTCGGCGGCGAGCTGCCGCGAATCCACGCCGCGCAGGCCGCCGGCTGCGCGCCGGTGGTGCACGCGCTGCGCGAAGGCCTCGAGCACCCCGAGCCCGTCAAGCCGGACACGATTGCGAAATCGATCGCCATCGGCAATCCGGCCGACGGCTACCACGTGCTGCGTACCGTCCGCGAAACGGGCGGCAGCGGCGCCACCGCAACGGATTCGGAGATCCTGGACGCGGTCGGGCTGTTGGCCCGCACCGAGGGCATCTTCACCGAGCCTGCGGGCGGGACGACGCTGGCGGCGGCCATGCACCTGATCCGCGACGGCGTCATCGCGCACGACGAGTCGGTGGTGATCTGCATCACCGGCAACGGATACAAGACGGCGGATGCGGTCGGCGGCGGCCTGCGTCCTCCCGTGCGCCTGGGACGGTCGCTCGCGGAGTTCGAGGCGTTCGTGGCCGGCCGGCACGACGTCCACCAGCAGGTTGGCGATGCCTGAGGTCGAGCTGCAGGACGCGGCCGCCCGCACGGAAATCGTGCAGGCCGAGGGGCACCTCGTCGACTCCCGGCTCCTCAACGCGATCCTGGACAAGGTCATCGAGCGGCAGTCGAAGTTCGAGGTGCTGCGCTTCGACCTGGGCCGCACGAACGAGGAATTTTCCTCGCTCGAGCTGAAGGTCACCGCGCCGGATACCGGGACGCTGCGCCGGCTCCTCGAAGAGCTGATGCCGCTCGGCTGCTACGCGCGGCCGACGCAGGACGCCGCGTTGCGGCCGGCCGATGCCGACGGCGTGGTGCCCGACGACTTCTACTCGACGACCAATCACCGCACGCTGGTGCGCTGCGGCGGCCGCTGGCTGCCGGTGGCCGGCCAGCGCATGGACGCCGTCATCGTCGTCCGCGACGGACAGGCCGCGTGCCTGAAGCTGCGGGACGTGGTGCGCGGCGATCCGGTGGTCTGCGGCGTGGCCGGCATCCGCGTATCGCCGGAGTTCCAGGAGCGCGACCGGCTCGGGTTCGCGTTCATGACCAACGACGTCTCGAGCGAGCGCCGGGTCGAGGTCAGCGCCTCGAAGGTAGTGGCGATGCTGCGCCAGGTCAAGGCCGACGGAGGCCGCATTGCATTCGTGGCGGGTCCGGTCGTCGTGCACAGCGGCGGCGGCGAGTATTTCGGTGAGCTGATCCGCCGCGGCTACGTCGATGTCGTACTGGCGGGCAACGCCCTTGCCGTGCACGACGTCGAGCACGCGCTGTTCGGCACGTCGCTGGGCGTCGACCTCGACGCCGGCGTGACGCGGGAGGAAGGGCACCGCAACCACCTGCGCGCCATCAACACCGTCAACCGGGCCGGCGGCCTGCGGTCCGCGGTCGAACGCGGCGTGCTGCGCTCGGGCGTCATGTACGAGCTGGTGACGCGGGACATTCCCTACGTCCTGGCGGGGAGCATCCGCGACGACGGTCCCCTGGTGGACACGGAAATGGACCTGGTTGCCGCGCAGGAGCAGTACGCGCGCGCGCTGGAGGGCGTCTCCATGGTCGTCATGCTGTCGACCATGCTGCACAGCATCGGCGTGGGCAACATGCTCGCGTCGCACGTGCGCACCGTCTGCGTCGACATCAACCCGGCGGTCGTGACCAAGCTGAGCGACCGCGGTTCGGCGCAGGCCGTGGGTATCGTGACCGATGTCGGGCTGTTCCTGCACCAGCTTGCGACGCAGTTGCGGGCGCGCGAAGCCGAGCTTGCGGCGCCGGCCGCACAGGCCGCGGGCGGGGGAGGAGCGGACCGGTGAGCGCCACCACCGCCGCGGCCGGGACGGGCATCGTCGTCCAGAAGTACGGCGGCACCTCGGTGGCGACGGCGGAGCGCATCGGCGCCATTGCCGACCGCGTGAGCCGCTGCATCGAGGACGAGGCCGCCGACGGACTCATCGTCGTGCTGTCCGCCATGGGCAAGTCGACCGACGGGCTCGTGGCCCTCGCGCACGAGGTATCGCGGCGGCCGGCGGGCCGCGAAATGGACCTGCTGCTGGCGACCGGCGAGCAGGTGTCGGTGTCGCTGCTGGGACTCGCGCTGCAGGACCGCGGCATGGCGGCGATCTCGCTGACGGCGGCGCAGTGCGGCATCCGCACGGACGACGCCTTCAACATCGCGCGCATTCAATCGATCGACACCGGTCGCATTCAGGCGGAGATCGCGGCCGGCCGCGTCGTCATCATCACCGGCTTCCAGGGCATCAACTCCAAGCATGAAATCACGACCCTGGGCCGGGGCGGCAGCGACATCACGGCCGCGGCGGTCGCGGTCGCCGTCGGGGCGGCGAGTTGTGACATCTGCACCGACGTCGACGGCGTCCTGTCGGCCGACCCGAACGTGGTGCCGGGCGCTCGGCTGTGGCCCGAGATGAGCTACGAGGTGGCGATCGAGATGGCGTCCAGCGGCGCAAAGGTGCTGCATCCGCGCGCCGCCGAGGTGTGCATGGCGTACGACGTGCCGATCCACGTGCGGTCGAGCTTTCACGGCCGGGAAGGCACGTGGATTCGCGGGAGCGAACAGATGGTGATGGAGCAGGCGGAAGTAGTGGGCGTGAGCAGCGACCGGAAGATAGCCAAGATCACGCTGCTCGACGTGCCGGACGAGCCGGGGCTCGCCGCGCGCGTATTTCAGGATCTCGCGGCGGAAGAGGTGAACGTGCGGCTGATCATCCAGAGCGCGAGCTCGGAGAGCCGCGGCCGGATTACGTTCGTGCTGGACGACGAGTACGTCGAGCGCGCCGAGCTGCTGGTCGAGCAGTGGAAGGCGGGCGGCGTGGCCAGTGACGCCAGCATCGACCACGACGTGGCGAAGATCTCCATCGTCGGGTCGCGGCTGGCGTCGACGCCGGGCCTGGCGGCGCGCATGTTCGCGGCGCTCGGGCGCGAGCGGATCAACATCGACTGCATCAGCTCGTCGGAGATGAAGGTCGCCTGCGTGATTCGCGGCGACCAGGCGCAGCGCGCGGTGCGCGCGGTCCACGACGAGTTCTTCCCGCCGGACGGCGACAAGAGCCCATCCGGCGGACGGGAGCGCGGACAATGACGGCGGCGGGACAGCGAATCGACGTGGGCGTCCTCGGCGCGACGGGCATGGTCGGCCAGGAATTCATCGTGCAGCTCCAGGGACACCCCTGGTTCAACCTGGCGTGGGTAGCCGCGAGCGAGCGGTCGGAGGGACGGCGCTACGCCGACGCGGCATCGTGGCGCCTGCGCACGGCAATCCCGGCGGGCGCGGCGGACATGACCGTCGACGGCTGTCAGCCCGGGAGTGCACCACGGGTCCTGTTTTCCGGGCTCGATTCATCGGTCGCCCGCGAGGTCGAAGGCGCGTTCGCGGAGGCGGGCCACGTCGTCGTGAGCAACGCGCGCAACTACCGCATGGACAATGACGTGCCGTTGCTGGTGCCCGAGATCAACCCGGAGCACCTGGCGCTGCTGGCGACCCAGCGGCAGGCGCGGCAGTGGCCCGGGCTGATCGTGACCAACCCGAACTGCTCGACGATCATGCTGACCATGGCGCTCGCGCCGCTGCTTCCCTTCGGTTTGCGGACCGTGAACGTGACGACGCTGCAGGCCGTATCGGGCGCCGGCTACCCGGGCGTCGCGTCGCTGGACATCGTCGGCAACGTCATCCCGTTCATCGGCGGCGAAGAGCAGAAGATGGAGACGGAGACGCAGAAGATCTTCGGCCGGTTGAACGGCAACCGCGTGGAGCCGCACGGCGTGACGGTGAGCGCGCACACCACGCGCGTCGGCGTCACGAACGGCCACACGGAGATGATTTCAGTCGGCTTCGACAGCGCGCCGGCCGAGGCGGATATCGTGGAGGCCTTCCGGTCGTTCGCCGGGCGCCCGCAGGAAGCCGGTCTGCCGACCGCGCCGGAACGGCCCGTCGAGTACCTCGATGACCCGTACCGGCCGCAGCCGCTGCTCGACGTCGACCGCGGCCGCGGCATGACCGTCACGACCGGACGACTGCGAAAGTGCCCCGTGCTCGACTACAAGTTCGTGGCGTTGGGGCACAACACCATCCGCGGGGCCGCCGGGGCTGCCATCCTCAACGCGGAATTGATGAAGATCGACGGCCTGCTGGGCTAGTTGGCAGCGGGCGCGCCTTCGACGTAGTCGACGGCGAGGCGGATGGGCACCGCGGTCTCGCCCAGCAGGGAAGTGGACGGCATCCGCTCGGCGCCCGGGTCGAGAACTGCCGTGATGTCCAGGCGGCTGCCCTCCGGCAGGCTGACCGGCGCGTCGAACCAGAAGCGCGACGTCCAGCCGGAGTCGGGTTCCCGCAGCCACAGCATGGGAATGCGCGAGCCGTCGGGCTTCACGGCCTCCACCTGGATCTCGGACGACTCGATGTCGACTTCCGGAATGACCGACAGCAGCGTCACCTCCCCGGCGATGTCATGGCTGAAGCTGACCTCGCGGCCGCTGACGGTCGCGGGCGACGTTACGAGCATCGAATCGATCGCGGCGGCGTCACCGTCCGCAAGGTAGAGGCCGACGCGGCTCTGGTCCGTGAAGGCCTGCCCCTCGGTGATCCACGTCTTCTTGTACTGGACGCGCAGCACGACATCGCTGCCGGCCGGCAGCGGATAGCCCGCTCCGTCCATGCGCACCGGCGCCTGGCCCGGGATCCAGACCCCTACCGGGGGCGCGCTCGGAAACGCGCCGTCCTCTGGATCCGCAAATCCGGGGGCCGGATCGGCATCGTCAAGCTGCCGCGCAACACCTGCGGTATCGACGAAGACGGCGGCGCTCCTGACGACCGCGCGCGCGCCGGGCTGCAGGTCGACCGCCGTGATCGCCGCGTCCGCGGCGGTGCCGGAGGGCAGCACGAAGTAGCGCACCAGCTCGCGCGTCCCGGCGTCGATCTCGAACGCCTCCGGCATCTCGAGCGTCACGCCGGGCTCGCCGAGGGCCCAGTCCGCCGGCAGCTCCGGCGCCGGCGGCACCTGGTCGCGCGGCCCCTGCGGATAGCCGCCGCTGGACCACTCGAGAATCATGTCCATGTCGCGGGCCGACAGCGCGTGGCCGTTGCGGAACATGCCGAAACCGTCCTCGGCCTGCCAGGGAGGCATCCGCAGCCCGAGAATCTCTTCGCGGATGGACTGCGTCCACGGGTATGCGGACTGGTAGGTAACCAGCGACATCGGCGCGATGCCGCCATCGATGTGACAGCTTCCGCACTGGTCCCGGAAAATCGGGAACAGGTGCTCGTTGTAGTTCCAGCGCGACGAAATCGGCGTGTGCCCGCGCGTGCCGGAGTCCAGCGTGACGATGCACGCCATGGCGAGCGCCAGCAGCCCCCACATGTATAGACGCATCCGGTTCCTCCCTTGCTGCTGCACCGGCGGCAGACCTGACACGGTCAGGGGTTGTTCCCGTAGACCCGGGCAATCTCGCCGGCCGCCGACCCGAAGATGTCGTAGGCGCCGCTGACCTGCTGCTTGTTGCCCAGATCGCCGTACCAATCGAGCAGCCACGCCGCGCGCACGAGGTGGCGGACCGCGATCATCACGTCGTTGTGCTCCTGCTCCGAGAGGTTCTCGGTGCGCTCGTTGAGCGCGAGAGCCAATTCCTTGGCCTGCAGGGCGGGAATGAAGATCTCGGCGAACGCGCCGCGGCCGATCAGCTCCTGGAGCTCCTGGTCCAGCCCGGCGATGGCGGACACGATGTCGGACGTCAGCTCCGGGATCGGCGGCCGGATGCGGTCCGCCAGCGGCACGGACGTCGGCGCGCCGGTCATGACCGTGGACGTGCGCGCGTCCGCGGCGTCCGGCGCCGCGGCGCTGTACTCGGCGAAGATGAAGTCGAAGCGCTCTTCGGGGAAGTCCTCGACGAACACCACCTTGGCGGTGACCTCGGCCGGAACGTCGAGCTCGCCCACCACGGCTTCGAGGAACGCGCCGTCGGGGGAGGGCACGAGATCGAACGCGGTCACCTCGATGAACTCGTCGGTCGCCTCGTCGTAGTCCTCTTCGAGCACCGCGCGGCCCGACCACGTGCTGACGTCCACCGGCTCCCGGTAGTTGTCGGTGGCGTAGAGGCGGAACACGCCCGGCTCGGGATAGGTGCCCTCGATGTGGTGGAAGCTGTCGGGCGCCATGAACACGATGCCGCCGTTGCGGGGCGAGTGGTCCATGTGCGCGCCGGGCGCCGCGTCGACGACGCCGCAGGTCAGCATCTCGGAGCCGTAGTACGGATTGCGGACCGGTCCGTCGCGCTGCACCCAGTTGGAGCCGTCGTCGTACATCGGGCAGTAGGCCCGCGCGAAGCCCTGCGGCAGATCGAGCGCCGCCAGGTACTCGGAGAGCGGCTTGAACCGCGCGCGCATGGTCACGATGTCGTCCGCCCCGGCGGCCGAGCGGACCAGCGGCTGCGTGACCGGGTCGGCCATGACGGAAAGACTTTCGAGCGCCGCCCGGGCGTCGTCGAAGTTGTCGGCCGCCAGCGCCTCCTGTGCCATGACGTAGCTCTCGAGCTGAACGTCGAAGGGCGCCGGGCTGCCCGCCGACGGCCCTGCCGGACCGCTCGCGGACTGCCGCGCGGCGCAACCTGAAGAGAAGGCGACGGCGGCGACGAGGAGTCCGGCGACGGTGCAGCGCGTGGTCGTACGGAGCTTCTCGGTCATCCGCTTATTATACCCGCACCCCGTAACCCCACAGCCCGGCGCGACTGGCGCCGAAAAGCAGATCGGATGAAGTCAGCCGGGCACACCGAACAGCCGCCTGCGGGCGCCGGGCGCCGGTGCGTCGACAGCTTCCTGGACGAATTGCGCGTGGCGCGCCGCCTGTCCGCGAACACCCTGGAGAGCTACGGGCGGGACCTGGAAGTGTTGCTGCGGCACGCCGCGTCACGCAGCACGACGGTCGACAACCTGTCGCAAGCCGACCTCGAGGCGCTGGTCCGCGATCGCATGGCCGCCGGCCTGGCGCCGCGCTCGGTCGCGCGTCTCGTCGCCTGCATCCGGGGCTTCTACCGCTTTCTGGTGCGTGACGGACAGATCCACAGCGATCCGGCCGGCGATCTCCATGCGCCCCGCGCCTGGCCGGCTCTGCCCAGGTTCCTGGCACTGGAGGACGTCGACCGGCTGATCGGCCAGCCGGACGTCGGCACACCGCTCGGCGTCCGGGACCGGGCGCTCATCGAGCTGCTGTACGCCACCGGCATGCGCGTATCCGAGCTCATTGCGGTCCGCCCCGCCGACATCAACCTCGAGAGCGGGTACCTTGTCTGCGAGGGCAAGGGCGCCAAGCAACGCCTCGTGCCGGTAGGCGCACAGGCCGTGACCTGGATCGGACGCTACGGCGCCGAGGGCCGCCCCCATCTCGTCAAGGGACGCGCGTGCGAATGGCTTTTCGTCAACACCCGCGGCGGGCGTCTCAGCCGCGTCGGGTTCTGGAAGATCCTGAAGAAACACGGGCGCGCGGCGGGGCTGCCGGGCGATCTCAGCCCGCACGTCATTCGCCATTCCTTCGCCACGCACCTGCTGGAGCGCGGCGCCGACCTGCGCTCCATCCAGAGCCTGCTGGGCCACGCCGATCTGTCGACGACGCAGATCTACACGCATGTCGCCGAGGCCCGCCTCAAGGCCGTGTACGAGCAGTTCCATCCGCGGCCGTGAGCGGCCGGCGCCCGCCGCCGCCGCGTGGTCAAGCTCCGCGCGTACTTCGAGTCGATCCAGGTTGACCAACGACAAGGGCGCCAGGCCGGTCAAACTGTTGCTGCCGGGCCGGTGAAGCGACTCTAATCAGGCCGTTCACAATGGCTTGGCTCGAAACACTCGACGATCTCGATGTACACGTCGTCGGGTCCGGTCACGAACGAATAATTGCGAAGCGTCAGGTGACCCCTCCCGAAAGGCGTCCCCGAGTGATGGACACTAATCTCTCCCGGTTCCACGTCGAACTCGGTGCCCTTCTGCTTCAGCTCCGCAGCGGCAGAATGAAGGTCCGTGAACGAGAAGCCAAGGTGATCGATCGAGCGCCCCTCGTTTCGCACAAGGTTCTCCCGAGCCTGGCTGGCCAGCAGCCAGACCTCGCCGCTGGGCGGCGAGGCGCCGCGGAACACGACGGCATCCAGCGTGCCTTTCAATTTCTTCCGCTCGCCCCCGAACATCTCGTGGTACCAGGACAACGTCTGTTCAGGGTTCCGACTCGCCAGATGCAGGTGATGGAACCCCTCGAAGCCCTCGCGCTCGACGAGCTCGATCCGGGTGCCCCATTGGGTGAGGAACGCGCTCCTGAACAGGTTTGGCATGTCGCGTACGCCGGGCTCGTCCAGCGAGATACCGGCAGCCTCGAGCGCGGCCACCTTGGCGTCGAGGTCGTCGAACGCGAAGCCGATACTGTTTGCACCGGTGCCTGCACTCGGGCCTGCGGATTCCCGCGCAAAGAAATAGAGCTTGGTCGAATTGCACAGGGCTGCGTCGTCACGGCCATCGACCGGGCCGCAGCCCATGTGCGTGATGTACCACTGTGTCGCTTCCACGGCATCGGGGACAATGAGATGCACGTGATGGTAGACGGCTTGCGCAGCAGCCGGGCTGGGTGAGAACAGCAAGGCTCCGAGAACGATTACGTAGCTAGGTGTCTTCCATTGCATGCCCGATTCTACCTTGGGATGAGTGTGCCAACAGAACAGGTTCTGCATGGTCGGCGAAGCGGCGGTCACAGTCCGCAGTTCGCCCGCCGCCGCGTTGACCTGGCCGGCGGCGACTTGCTAGGGTAAGCGGATCGCCACACAAGGAGCCCGCTTACATGCGCCGTGCCGGCCGTTACGTGTTCACTTCCGAGTCAGTCACCGAAGGCCATCCCGACAAGATTGCCGATCAGATATCCGACGCCGTGCTCGACGCGGTGCTCGCCGAGGATCCCACGGGGCGCGTAGCATGCGAGACGCTGCTGACGACGGGGCTCATCCTGCTGGCGGGGGAGATCACGACCAGCGCCGCGCCCGACTTCATCGGCGTGGCGCGCGAGGCCGTCCGCGATGTCGGCTATACGCGCGCCAAGTTCGGTTTCGACGCCGAGACCTGCTCGGTCATATCGGCGCTGCACGGCCAGTCGCCCGACATCGCCCTCGGCGTCGATCCGGGCGGGGCGGGCGACCAGGGCCTCATGTTCGGCTACGCGTGCACCGAGACGCCGGAGCTCATGCCGCTGCCGATCATGCTGTCGCACCACCTCGTGCGGGCACTGTCCGAGGTGCGGCGCGCGGGCGGCCTCGACTATCTCCGGCCGGACGGGAAGTCGCAGGTCACCGTCGAATATGACGGCGACACGCCGCTGCGCGTCGCGACGGTCGTCGTCTCCTCCCAGCACAGCGCCGACACCGCGATCGAGCAGATCAGGGAGGACGTGACGCGCCTGATCATCGGGAAGGTCATCCCCGAGGAGCTCATCGACGCGCAGACGAAGATATTCGTCAATCCGACCGGCCGTTTCGTAACGGGCGGTCCGCACGGTGATTCCGGGGTCACCGGGCGCAAGATCATCGTCGACACGTACGGCGGGATGGCGCCCCACGGCGGCGGCGCCTTCTCGGGCAAGGACCCGACGAAGGTGGACCGCTCCGCCTCGTACATGGCCCGCTACATCGCCAAGAACTGCGTGGCCGCCGGCCTGGCGGAACGCGTGCAGGTGCAACTGGCTTACGCCATCGGCGTCGCCGAGCCGGTTTCGGTGCTGGTCGAGACCTTCGGCACCGGCCGCGTCGACGAGGGACGGATATCGCAGCTCGTGCGCGAGCACTTCGACCTGAAGCCGCGCGGCATCATCGAATCGCTCGACCTGCGCCGTCCCATCTACCGCAGCACGGCGGCCTTCGGCCACTTCGGCCGCAGCGAGCCCGAATTCACCTGGGAGCGCACCGACAAGGCGGACGCCCTGCGCTCGGCCGCGGGCCTGTAACCCGCACTACGTCCGGACGGTCAGCAGCAGGTAGGCGGCCGAAGCGCCGAACAGCACGTTCGGGGCCCAGGCTGCCAGCGCGGGCCCCAGCAGGCCGGCGCTGCCGATCGCGGCGAACACGTTGATCGTGATCCAGTACGTGAACGCCAGCGCCACGCCCAGGCCGACGCCGAACAGCGTGCCGCGCGGTCCTGTCGTGACCGCGAACGGAATCGCGATCAGCGTCAGGATGAGCGTCACGAACGGGAACGACACCTTGCGGTGCAGCTCGACGACCAGCCGCACCACGTCGAATCCGCTGGCGCTCAACTCGCCGATATGGGTCCTGAGCTGCCCGAAGTTCATCAGCTCCGCGTCCGGACGTTCCGTCGCAAAATAGGCGGGCTCCTCCAGGGTGGGCAGCGGCGCCTCCGCCGCGCTCGCGTACGCGATCGACTCGCCGCCGTCGGCCGCGGGCCGCGTGAACTCGCGCGTCCAGACGTCGCGGCCCCGCCAGCCGTCCTGGAACGTGGCGGCCCCCGCGAAGGCCCGTCCGGTCAACCCCCACGGCTCGCCGCCGAACTCGTAGACCGACAGGTTGCCGATCTCGTTGCGCTCCGGATCGAAGTGCAGGTAGTGGTAGATGGATCCGTCGCCAGCCACGATCCACTGGCGACTCAGCACGTCGATCGCCCGGTTCCTGCGGACACCGCTGCGGATTTCGAAATTGAGCGCTTCCGCCTCCCGGTTCGCGGTAGCCATGATCGTCTCGCTCATCCCGAACAGCACGCCGCTCAACGCAAGGCTCGCCAGGAAGATCGGCAGCGCAGCCCGGTACAGGCTGACGCCGCACGCCTTCATGACGGTCAGCTCGCTGGTCTTCGTCAGCAGGCCGATGGTGACCAGGGCCGCCACGAGCGCCGAAACCGGCAGCACGAAATAGCTGAATTGCGGCGTCGCGTACCAGAAGTACTCCAGCAGCATCAGGCCGGTCGTCTGGCCCTTGAACAGCTTGTCCGACAGGTCGATGAACGTCGAGATGTAGAACACGCCCAGCAGCCCGACGAAACCGAGCAGCAGCACGCCGCCGTACAGCCGGAACACGTACCAGTCGAGCAGGCTCAGGCTGAGCAGGCCGGGCTTGGGCACCGCAATGCCCGACCACGACCCGCGGGCTACCGACTGGGCGGGTTCCGCCTCCGGCTCCGGCGGGCGGCGGGCGGCGGAGAAGGGGAGTGCGATACGCCGTTCCACGGACGCGGATCTCCAGGCGAAGAGCGCCAACCCGGCCAGTCCGAGCAGGATGTTGGGCAGCCACATGGCCAGATGGGGGGAGACCAGGCCGCCCTTCGCCATCGCTTCCGCCCCGTACATGATGACGTAGTAGGTGAAGATCACCATCAGGCCCAGCGCGAAGCTCGCCAGCCGGCCATCCTTGCGGCTCGTCACCCCCAGTCCGATCCCGATCAGCACGAAGACGAGGCAGGCCACCGGGATGGAGAACTTGCGGTGGATCTCCATGATCGGCCGGTGCGGCGAGGCGCCCTGCGCGCTCAGTTGCGCCGCCTCCTCCTGCAACTGCGCGACGGTGAGCTCGGGGTAGCCGCGCTGCGGACCGCCGCGCGGAAACACGCTCTCCGGGTCGAGGCCGATCACTATTTCCTCGAAGGAATGCACCTCGTAGGCGCCCGGTTCGTCCGACCGCATCACGTGGCCCGTTCCGGAGCGCAGAACGACGTCCACGGTCCGCTGCTCGGCGTCCAGCACGACCTGTCCCTGCGCCGCCACGTACACGTCCGGTTGCCCGGAGTCGCGCATGTCCGCCAGGAAAACATCCCGCCAGCCGGCGCCGGTCTGCGACACGTCGCGCACGTACAGCACGACGTTGGGGAAGTCCTCGTAGAAGACGCGCGGCTTGACCTCGCCCTCGGCGCGGCTCGCCACCGTGCGGAACGTGATCTCCCGGAAGCGCTGGTTCGCATCCGGCAACGCGATGACCATGACGTAGCAGGTGGCCGCGGCCGCGAGCAGGGCCAGCAGCAGCAGCGGCCGGAACATGCGCAGCAGGCTCACGCCGCAGGCCTGCAGCGCCACCGTCTCGCGATCGCTCGACATCCGCCCGAGGCCCATCAGCACGCCCAGCAGCAACGCCATGGGAATGGTGAGCGCCAGGCCCTGCGGCACCAGCGTCCCCACGATCTGGATGACCGTGAGCGTGTCCACTCCCTTGGCGATCAGCTCCTCGACCACTTCCATGATCGGCGGGATCATCAGCAGGAAGGTGAAGATCACCAGTCCGAGGAAAAACGGCGGGATGACTTCCCTTAGGATGTACCGGTCGGTTATCCGCAACATGACGGTGCTGCAAGCATATTAACCCGCATTTCGCGCCGGGATCCGCCGCCGCCCGCGACGCGTCTATATGCAGGAGGCGGATCACACCATGTCGATCGACGGCGCAGGCACCGGACGCTCCTGGCACTACATGCGGTTCTGCGGCATCTGCGGCGCCCGGCCCGCGGAGCTGCTGCCGGAAGACAAGCCCCGTTGCCGCCTGCACGGCGGGCGCGCCCTGCGCGACGGCGAACGCCTGCCGAGCAGACCGCGCAGCGGCATGGCGTGGCGCGGACAAAGGGTCTGATAAGGGATGTTATGTTAACTACGGGGCATCAGAGCCGGTCCGGAGCTCCTGAACAGCCTGCTCCAGCGCCTCTATCAGCTCGTCCCTGCTCACGCTCGCCTTGCGGAAATTGAGGCGCAGGCTGAACGTCCTGGACGGGGCCACCCACTTGTAGGCAAACGGCTTCTGTCTCGCCGCCGACGGCCTGGCCGCCGCCTTGCGCACCTCCGCGCGGGTCATTCCGGAGGCGGTGATCCGCTCGACCAGCGCCACCATCGCCTGCGCGTCCGGCTGTCGGGCCACCTGCAGCAGGGTCGACTTCGAGTCGAGCTCCGCAAGGCGGCACAGGTCCCTGACTTCAGCGGGTATCGCGTTGAGGGACAGCGACTCGGTGATCGAGGTGCGGGACTTCCCCAGGCGCCGCGCAAGCTCCTCATGGGTGTAATGAAAGCGCTCGGCCAACGCTTTCAGCGCTTCGGCTTCCTCGAACGGGGTCAGGTCCTTGCGCTGGATGTTCTCAATCAGCGCCAGCTCGATCGATTCCCCGTCGTCGAGGTCGCGCACGACGACCGGCACCTCGCTCAACCCCACGCGGACCGCGGCCTGGTAGCGGCGCTCGCCGGCGACGATCTGGAAGCGATCGCGCAGTTGCCGCACGATCAGCGGCTCCAGGATACCTTTCTCCGTGATCGAGGCCATGAGCTCGGCGAGATCGCCCATGGCCGAGCGCGGCTGCTGCGGGTTGGGGTCGATCAGCTCGATGGAGATCATGCGGCCTACCGGAGCTCCGGCCGCCGCGGCCAGCCCGTCCACGTAGTGGGCGTCGTGGCGCATCTTTGCCGTCTCGGGCAGTCCGCGCCTAGACACGTGCCATCACCTCCTCGCACAGACTGTAGTAGTCGGCCGCACCCCGGGAATTCGGCGCGAAGTGGAAGATCGACTCGCGGTACGCCGGGCTCTCCTCCAGCCGGACATTCTTGGAAATGACGGTCCTGAAGACCTGCGTGCCGAATACCTCGCGGATTTGCGTCATGGTGTCCCGCGCGATCGACGTCCGCCGATCGTGCATCGTAATGAGGATGCCGAGTATTTCAAGGCCCGGATTCGCCCGCAAGCGCACTTTTTCGATGGTTTCCAGCAGGTCGTCGGTTCCCTCCAGCGCGAAGTACGACGACTGGATGGGGATGAGCAGGTGCGTTGCGGCGACGAGCGCGTTGACGGTCAGCAGTCCGAGGGTCGGCGGGCAGTCAATGACCACGCACGGGAACCGTTCCAGCACCGGTGCGAGCTTGTCCTTGAAGCGAAAGTGGGCGTCAATCTCCGCCACCAACTGCCCCTCCAGCTTGGCGAGGCTGATGCGTGCAGGCGCAACCCAAAGGTTTTCCTGCGTTGCAGGCTCGATGACGTCCGACAGCGCGCACGAGCTGTCCGTAATCACGTCGTAGACGCTGCGCTGCAGCGTAGAAGGATCGACGTAGGACAGCGTGGCGTTGGACTGCGGGTCCAGATCGATCAGGAGGGTCGGCTTGCCACGGAGCGCCAGTGCGGAGGAGAGATTGATCGCCGTCGTGGTCTTACCCACGCCACCCTTCTGGTTGGCGATGGCGAGAATCATTGACACTGGCAGCACGTGCGGACGATGCGTGCGGTAGCGACGGTGCGATCGCGTGAAATTCTAGGCAACGCCGGTGGTCGTGTCAAGACGACTCACCGCTCGCGGCGATCCGGGTGCACGCCGCAACTCGTTTGTTTGGCGGGACTTGTGGTCCATGTCGGCCGGCCGACATGCGCGCCGGGCAAGCAGCCCGCGGCAAAACCCCGCGTCGCACCGAGAGTGGCGAGGCGCCCGGCTGGCAAGGCGCGAGCATATTTGACCATATGTGAGCGACGAGCAACACAGCCAGGCGGGATGCATCGCCGCTCGAATGCAGCGGGGCTTTTGCCGCGGGCTGCTACATCTTGTACTTGCCCAGATCCTCGGGATCCAGGCTCTCGAGCCACTTGGTGAGTCGTTCCGAATCCTCCTTCCTGGGCGTGAATTCGAGGCCGCGGGCGTTGTCGATCACCTTGTCCTCTACGAAAATCGGGGCGCGCACGCGGAGCGCCAGGGCGATCGCGTCGCTCGGCCGGGCATCGATGGCCACGACTTCACCGTTCACGCGAAGCTGGATCGTGGCATAGAAGGTGTTGTCGTGAAGGTCGGAAACCACGATCTTCTCGACGGCGCCATGGAGGTCGCTGATGATGTTGCGCAGCAGGTCGTGCGTCATCGGCCGCGGCGTGGCAATGTTCTCGATCTGCAGGGCAATGGCGTTCGCCTCGAATATCCCAACCCATATCGGCAGCACGCGCTGCCCTTCCTGGTCACGCAGTATGACGATCGGCATGTTCGTGACCGGGTCGACCATCAGGCCCTTGATCGTCATCTCGATCTGCATCGACAACTCCGTTACACCTCTAGAGCGACGACCTCGCCCCGCAGGCTGTGCGCCCCGGCCGCGTCGATGCGCACCGCTACGGTGCTGCCCAGCCACTCCGGCTTTCCGGGGAAGTTGACCACGGTATTCTGCGCGGTCCGACCCGAGAACATCTCTCCGTCTGCCTGCCGCCGACTCCGGGAATCGACGAGCACCGGCACGGTCTGCCCGATGCTGCGGGCGTGCAGGCGGGTCTGGATCGCTTTTTGACGCGCTTGCAGCGTCATCAGGCGCCCGGTCTTCTCCGCGTCCGGCACCGTGTCCGGCATTTTCTTGGCGGCCAGCGTGTTCGGCCGCTGCGAGTACATGAACGAGAACATGCCGTGAAACCCGACCGCCTCGACCAGCGACAGCGTATCTTCGAAATCCCCGTCCGTCTCGCCGGGGAACCCGACGATTATATCGGTCGAGAGCGCGATGTCCGGGATGGCCGTCCGGACCTGCTCCACCAGTGCGAGGTAGGTTTCGCGCGAGTACCGGCGTCGCATCTTCTTCAACACCGCTGACGAGCCCGACTGCAGCGGCAGATGCAGATGGTTGCACACTTTCGGGAGATCGCGCATCGCGGCGATCATCGCGGGCGTGACGTGCCGCGGATGCGGACTGGCGAAGCGGATGCGCTCCACTCCCGGCACCTCGTGGACCTCGTGCAGCAGCCACGCGAAATCGCGCCGCGGATCGGCCGAGTCGTGGTAGTGGTTGACGATCTGCCCCAGCAGGTGCACCTCCCGGTGTCCCGCCGCGGCGGCGTGGCGGACCTCGGCCAGGATTTCATCCGCGGGACGCATGCGCTCGTGGCCGCGCGTGTACGGCACGACACAGAACGCACAGAAGTCGTTGCAGCCCTCGATGATGGTGACGTAGGCCTTGACCGGATCGTTGCGCACCGCCATGCCCAGCGGAAACGAAACGTCGTCGTACGGGTTCACGTCGATCTGCGACTCCCCCGTCTCGTCCGCCCGGTCCACGAGCAACGGCAGGCGCCGCAGCGCCTGCGTGCCGACCACGACGTCCACGTTCGCCGACCGTTCCAGGATCCGGCCGCCTTCCTGCTGCGCCACGCACCCGGTGACGGCGACGAGCGGACGTTCCCCGTCTCCACGGCCGAGCGCCCCAAGGCGACCGAACAGCTTCTCCTCCGCTTTCTCGCGCACGCTGCAGGTGTTGATCACCACGAGATCGGCGTCGCCGACGTCGTCCGTCAACTCGTATCCTGCCTGTTCGACCAGGCCGGCCATGCGCTCGGAGTCGTGGACATTCATCTGACACCCGAACGTCTCGATGCAGGCCTTCTTCGCCATCTTCATGCTCCGGCGCCGGGTGCCGCCACGTTCTCGACGCTGTCGTTGCCGCGTTGCCCGCTGTCGAGCAGCGCGCGCGCACCGGCGAGCGCCGTCGGCGACGTGCCGCCCGTCATGAGTCTGGCCAGCTCGACTACGCGTTCCGCCTCGTCGAGTGTGGCGACGGACGTCACGGTGCGGCCGTCCCGGACGGTCTTCGCCACGCGGCAGTGCGCCGTCGCATGCGCCGCGATTTGCGGGAGGTGAGTTACGCACACCACCTGGAACCGCTCCCCGAGCCTGCTCAGCATGCGGCCCACGCTGCCGGCAGCGCTGCCTCCGATGCCGGCATCGATCTCGTCGAAAACGAGCGTCTTGCCGGGCACGTCCGTGGTCGCCAGCGTCTTGAGCGCCAGCATGACTCTCGACAACTCCCCGCCCGACGCGATCCGCGCGAGCGGCCTGGGCGCCTCGCCGGGATTGGCCGAGAAATACAGCTCCACGTCGTCGATGCCCCGTGCGCTCCACCGCTCGGGCGGCCGGCCGCCGTCCGCGAACCTCGCGTGCACGCACGCATGCGGCATGGACAGGCGCTCCAGCAACGGCGCCAGCTCGCGGCTCAACGCGTCCGCCGTCTTGCGCCGCAGCCCGGACAACTCGCCGGCGCTGTCGAGGAAATGCGCCCGCGCGCGCTCCTCGTTGGCGGTCAGATTCTCCACCTGCCCTGCCGCACCGCGCAGCGCGTCGAGCTCGGCGGAAATCTTGCGCCGGTGCTCCAGCACGCCGTCCAGGCCCGGGCCGTACTTGCGCTTGAGACCCTCGAGCGCAGCCAGGCGATCCTCGACTTCCGCAAGGCGCTCGGGCGCTCCCTCCGCGTCGGCCGCACGTGAGCGCAGCGCAAACGCCAGGTCCTCGAGCTGCACCTCGACGGTCGCACGCGCTTCGAGATACGGCGCGAAGGACGGGTCGAAGGCTGCGAGCTCCTCGACCTGCCGCCAGACAAAGCCAAGCGCAGGCAGCGCGGCGTCGTCCCTCTCGTACAGCGCAGCATATGCCGCCGTGCACAACGATGCCAGCCGCTCGGCGTTCGCCAGCCGGCGCCGCGTCACGGCCAGCGTCTCGTCCTCGCCGGCGTCCGGGGCGACGGCTTCAATCTCCCGCTGCTGGAACTCCAGCAACTCGATACGCTCCACATTCTGCCTGCGGTCCGTGCGCGCGCGCTCCAGTTCGGTCGCCGCAGCCTTCCAGGCCGCGAACGCCGCGGCCACTTCCCCGCCGCGCCGCTCCAGCTTGCCGTGGGCGTCGAGCAGCGGCAGGTGATTGTGGGGATCGAGCAGCGCCTGGTGCTGGTGCTGGCCGTGGAAGTCGAGCACATCCCGGGCCATAGCCTGCAACCCGCCGACCGCCGTGAGCGCGTCGTTGACGAAGGCCCGGCTGCGGCCCTGCGCCGTGACTTCCCGGCGGAACACGATTTCATCGCCTCCGCCGGTGTCGAGCGCCGCCTGCACGACGGCCTTCGGCGTTCCGGTGCGCACCAGGTCGGCCGTGGCCCGCGCGCCGGCCAGCAGACCCAGCGCCCCCAGCACAATCGACTTCCCGGCGCCGGTCTCGCCCGTCAGCACGGTGAATCCGGGTTGCAGCTCGAGATCCAGCCGCTCGACGACAGCGAGATTCCTGACGCTGAGAAACCGAATCATCTTCGTTAGATGGGGCTGCGCCCCAAACCCCCGCCGGCCACTCGCGGGGGGCCCTTCGCCCCACTCCGTGGCCGGCGGGCCGCGCTGTGCGCGGCCTGGGGACTCCTGCTCACGTGCTCGTCGTCCCCTTCCTGGTCAACCGTTGTCCTGGCTTTGCACCAAGGGACTCCATAGCCCCGCGCTGACAAAGTTGTTCTTCACTCGCAAGTTGTCGAGTCAAGTTCGGTTAACGAGGGTGGATTTTGCGTCGTCGGCGAGCGCCCTCCGCGGCGGGCGCCAAATCGACAGAAACTCCATCATATCATAGACTTGACAGGTTCCGGCAGCCGTGCTAAAGTGCGCAAATCTGCGCTGTCCCAGCGGCGCGCCAGTGTCCGGCTACGGAGGGTTCGGTGCGTGCCATCTGTTGTTACGCGTTTGCCCTCCTCCAGACTACCGGCGTCAGCGAGTCTGGGGGGGCGTTCGGAGGCGGGGTGCTCGAGTTACTCGAGCGCTCCTCGTTGCTGTCGCAGGCCGTTCTGGTCATTCTCGCGCTTTTCTCCATCGCCTCCTGGGCGGTGATCCTCCTCAAGCTCAGGCAGTTCCGCCGGGTTGCGGTTCAGACGGCGCGCTTCTCCGACGTGTTCCGGCGCAGCAACAAGTTCTCCGAGGTGCAAACCGCCTGCAAGTCGCTGGCGCACAGCCCGTTGGCCGGGGTCTTCCAGGCCGGGTACGTCGAGTTGAACGCACAGTTGCGTCAGGGCGGGCAAGCGGGCGGCCAGACCGGCCGGCCGGTGCTGCGCAGCTTCGACGCGCTGGACCGCGCGTTGCTGCGGGCGTCGAGCATGGAAGTCGCCAAGCTCGAGCGGCGCGTCGGTTTTCTGGCGACCACGGCGAGCCTCACGCCGTTCATCGGCCTGTTCGGCACGGTGTGGGGCATCATGAACGCGTTTGCCGGCATCGGCGCGGCGGGCACCACGAGCCTGACGGTCGTGGCGCCGGGCATCGCGGAAGCGCTCATCGCGACCGCCGCGGGGCTGTTCGCGGCCATTCCTGCCGTCTACTTCTACAATTACCTGACGCAGCGGTTGAAAGAGATCGCATCGACGATGGACGACTTCGCGATGGAGTTCCTGAACATCACCGAGCGCAACTTCTCGTAGAACATCGATGCCGACGGTTCGCCCCCCCGCAAGCCATGGCGGATCCCGCCGCCGGGGCCGCAGAGTCGCCACGTCGCTGTCCGAGATCAATGTCATTCCGCTGGTCGACGTCATGCTCGTCATGTTGATCGTGTTCATGGTGGCGGCGCCGATGATGCAGCGCGGCCTCGAGGTCAACCTCCCCGAGGCCCGGCGCGCCAACCCGATCGAGGTGCAGCTCCTGTACGTTACGGTTCCACTCAGTTTCCGGACAGACGGCATGGTTCAGGTCGACGATTCCCCGGTGCCGTTCGACGTGCTGCACGAGCGCATCGGCGTGGAGCTCGACGGCCGCGCCGATCGCAACGTGCTGTTGCGCGGCGACGGCGGCATCACCTACAACGAGCTGATGAGCGTCATGGACAAGCTGAAGGAAGGCGGCGTCGAGGAGGTCGGCCTGGTGGTCGACTACCCGGCCGAACCCTGAGCCGGCAGATGATGGACGTTTCCAGTCCGGCGGCGCGGGCGAAAGATGCGGAAGGGATACGCGGTCCGCTCGCCATCTCGGCCGGCGCGCATGTGGCCGCCCTGGCGGTGATGCTGCTCGGCCCCAGCTCGTGGCTGGGCGGGCTGGGCAGCCCGGCGGCCGAAGAGCCGGACGTCGTGATGGCGATCCGACTGGGCGGACCCGAGGGGCCGGGGGAGGGCGGAGAGACACCGCTCGGCGGCCGCCCCATTCAGCAGATCCTGCCTCTGGAGGAGGCGCGCCGCCCGCTGTGGATCCAACCGCCGACCCCTGCCCCGCCGGAAATGACGGTCCCCACCGAGGACGCCAGGCGCCGCCCGGAGCCGGAGACGGAGGTCGACACGGTGCCGGAAGAAGCGCGCGGGCGGACGCCGACGCGCGGGCCCGAGCTGCTCGACGGCAGCACGATGGCGGATACCGGCGTGGAGGGCATCGGCATCGGCCTTTCGGGCGGCGGGCTGGGCGGCAGCGACGGCGAGCTCGACCTGGCCAATTTCTGTTGCCCCGAGTACCTGTCGACGATGCTGCAGCTCATTCGCAGGCAGTGGGACGCCAACCAGCAGGTGCCCGGCGTGAGCGTGGTCAGATTCACGATTCGGCGGGACGGCGCGGTGGACGGGGTCGCGGTGGACCACAGCAGCGGCTATCTCGCGCTCGACATGAGCGCCCAGCGCGCGGTCCTGCTTACCTCGCAACTGCCGCCGCTGCCCGGCGCGTTCACGGAGCCGAGCCTCACCGTACGGCTGACGTTCGAGTATCGAAGATGACCAGAGCACTGCTTCCGATCGCCTGCATTCTGACGCTCTGCAGCGCCGTGCCGGCGTTGCGCGGCCAGCAGCCGCCCGCGGCTCGGGAGCCGGCCCCGCAACAGCAGTCGCAGGTCGATCTCATCATCGGCGGCCGCATCGGCGCGCGGCCGACCTTTGCGGTGCCCGACTGCCTGGCCCCGGCCGCCGACGAGGCGCTGGCCGGGGCGGCGCGGACCATCGCCGAAGTGCTCTGGAACGACCTGGAGTTCGAGCGCGAGTTCCGGATGATGGCCCGCGACACCTACGACAGCATTCCCCGTGCGCGGACGCTGGAGGCCATCCCGTACGACCGCTGGCTGGAGCTCGGGGTCGACGGCGTCGTGAGCTGCCAGGTGGAGGCGGCCGGCGACGGACGCCTGCGCCTGACGGCGCGGCTGTTCAATACCCGCTCCCGCTCGTCCGCTTTCGGCGTGGAGTACAGCGGCTCCACGGGCAACCTCCGCCTCTACGCCCACCAGCTCTCGGACGAGATTCACCGCCAGCAGCGCGGGCTGCGGGGCGTCGCGCGCACGAAGATCGCATTCGTGTCGGATCGCGACAGCGAGTCCGTGCTCGGGCTCGTCGAGGATCGCCAGACCAAGGAAATCTATTTCGCCGACTACGACGGCGTGAACGTGCAACGGGTAACGGTCAGCCGGTCGCTGAACACGAATCCGCAGTGGGGGGGCGACGGGCAGGCAATCGCGTACACGTCGTGGCGCCGCGGGGCGCAGGACGTGTTCGTTTCCTACATCTTCGAGGGACGCCTCGCATCGCCGGCAGGCGGATCCCGGCACGTGCACAACTGGCTGCCGGCGTGGTCGCCGGACGGCTCCCAGCTTGCATTCACGTCGAACCGGGACGGCAACCCGGAGCTGTACATCGCCAACGCCGACGGCACCGACGTGCGGCGGTTGACGACGCACCCGGGCATCGACACGACGCCCACGTGGTCGCCGCAGGGCCACCAGATCGCCTTCACCTCGGACCGCACCGGTTCGCCGCAGATATACGTGATCGGCGTGGACGGCACCGGGCTGCGGCGGATCACGTTCGAGTCCTACTGCGACCGCCCGACGTGGTCGCCTGCCCCGTACAACGAGATCGCGTACTCGTCGCGCACCGGTCCGGGCCACGACATCAAGGTGGTCGACCTTGCCACGAACGAGGTGCGGCAGTTAACGTTTGGGCAGGGGTCGAACGAGAGTCCCAGCTATTCGCCGAACGGACGGCATCTGGCGTTCACATCCACTCGCGGCGACGGCAGCAAGCAGATCTGGCTCATCGGCCGCGACGGGCGCGGGTTGCGGCGTCTCACGAGCCAGGGCAACAACGAGATGCCGAGCTGGTCGCAATGACGGCATCCTGACGGCGCGCGCCGCCGGAGAAAACTGATGTTCAGTTGGAAGAACTTTTGCGTGCGTGTCGTTCCAGTGGTTTTCCTGTGCGGGCTGGTGAGCCTGGCCTGCACCCGCAATCCCCCGCCTGAGGCGCCCCCGGATACACCTCCCCTGCCGCCGACGGTGCTCGACAACGTGCCGGATCCGCCGGAGCCGCCGGTCGAGCCGGAGCCGCCGCCTCCGCCACCGCCGGTCATCGAACCGGAGGAGGAGCTGGTCACGCGCAGCCTCGAGGAGCTGAACCAGGATTCGCCGCTGCAACCCGTCTTCTTCGCCTACGACAGCGCCGAGATCGACGCCGCGAGTCGGCGCGTCCTCGACCAGAACGCCGAGGTCCTGAGGCGCAACCCGAACTGGATCATCACCATCGAGGGGCACTGCGACGAACGGGGCACGGCCGAGTACAACCTGGCGCTCGGAGAACGCCGGGCCGTGGCCGCACGGCAGTACCTCCAGGATCTCGGCCTTGCGGCGGACCGCTTGCGGACGGTGAGCTACGGCAAGGAGTTCCCGTTCGACCCGGGCCACGACGAGGCGGCGTGGAGACAGAATCGTCGGGCCCACATGGTAATCAGCGAGCAGTGAAGCGAGAGGATCTGTCATGACCTGCATCCGTCCCACCGCCTGGTTCACCGCCGCGAGCCTGTTGCTGGCGCCGGCGCTCGCGCTCGGCGCCGATAGGGAGCACCAGCAGCTCGCGGCCGACATCCGCATGCTTCAGGAGCAGGCCTCGCGGCTGGAGCTGATGATGGCGTCGGTCGACGCGACGCTGCAGCAGTTGGCGGCGAAGATGGACGAGCAGGCCAATGCGTCCCGCCGCCTGTTCACCGACCAGCAGCTCGCGGTCGACGACGTGGCCGACGGCGTCCGCATCCTGCGCGAACGTTTCGACGAGACGAACGTGCGCATCTCGTCGCTGTCGCAGGAGATCGAAGCGCTGAGGACGAGCATCCCGCCGGCCACGCCGGCCTACGCGCGACTGGCGACGGATCCCGAGACGGGTCTTGCGCTCGAAAACCCCGCACCAGCGCCGGCGGCGGCGCCGGCGCCGCTCGGTGCGGGCGTTTCGCCGCAGCGCATGTACGACACGGCGTGGGCCGACTACACCAACGGCCAGTGGGCGTTGGCCGTTCAGGGTTTCGAGGCGTACATCAAGACCTTCCCGCGTTCCGAGCTCGCCGACGACGCGCAGTTCTACATCGGCCAGACGTACTACGCCGACGGCGCGTTCAAGGAATCCGTGGCCGCCTTCGAGCAAGTGCTGCTGGCCTACCCCGACGGCAACGTCGTACCCGATGCGTCCTACAAGCGCGCCCTGGCGCTGGACCGCCTCGGCGAGACGGAGCGGGCGCAGCAGGCGTTCGAGCTCGTCGTCCAGAACTATCCCGAAAGCACGATGGCAACGCTGGCGCAGCAGGCGCTGGACCGGTTGAACCGGCAGTAGCGCCCGGAGAGGCAAGGGCACAACGATGGGTAGCGTGAACAAGGTCATCCTGGTGGGCAACCTCGGCCGCGACGCCGAGGTGCGCTACACGCAGGGTGGCGCGGCCGTGGCGACGCTGAACATGGCGACGACGGAAGTCTGGAACGACAAGGCGTCGGGCCAGCGCCAGGAACGGACGGAGTGGCACCGCGTGGTCGTGTGGGGCAAGCAGGCGGAGACGCTGCAGGAGTACCTGCTCCGCGGCCGCCAGATCTACGTCGAGGGGCGGTTGCAGACGCGCCAGTGGGACGACCGCGACGGCAACAAGCGCTACACCACGGAAGTCCGGGCCGACCGGGTCGTGCTGCTCAGCAGCCGCGGCGGCGAGCCGGGCCGCGGCCGGGAAGCGGGCGGCGGGCAGCCGGGCGAGAGGCACGAACAGGCTCCCGCTCCTGCCGGTCCGGATGCCGCCGCCGAACTGACGGACGACGACATCCCCTTCTGAATGAGAGCGACGAGCAGGCCGCGCACAGCGCGGCCCGGCGGCCACGGCGCGGGGCGAAGGGGTCCCCGCTAGGGGCCGCCGGGGGGCTTGGGGGCGCAGCCCCCATCTAGCGAAGCCGCGCGGCCGTAGCGATCTTCCAGCCGGACCACGTCGTCGAGCTCCGGCGTCGACACCTCGATCACGTCGCAGTCCTCTATCGCCGTCATCCGGTGGACCGTGCCCGGCGGAACGTGCACGCGGTCGCCGTGGCCCATCTCCCACGTGCGGACCGCGCCACCCGAGCGCATCTCGAACAGCAGCCTGCCGCTCCACACGAGGATGGTCTCGTCCTTCCGGTCGTGGTACTGCAGGCTGAGCGCGTGCCCTGCCCTGATGTGGAGCACCTTGCCGACATAGCGGTCGGTCTGCGCCCAGTGCCGCTCGTAGCCCCACGGCTTGTCGACGCGCGTCTCATCCCGATCGTTCACGCTGCCTCCCCCGCGGCGCGGCCGGCGTCATTCCGTGAATGCGTCCCGATGCTTCAGGCGCAGCCGCACCCCGTCCAGGTGCTCCAGGCGGCCGCGCAGGGCTTCCGCCACCATCACCGAGCGATGCCGGCCGCCCGTGCAACCGACGGCCACCGTCAGATAGCTCTTCCCCTCCGCCGCGTACTGCGGAATGAGAAAGCGCAGCAGGTCGGTCGACTTGTCCAGGAATACGCCGGTCGCCTCCGCGTCGTTGAGAAAGTCCCGAATGGCCTGGTCGCAGCCCGTCAGCGGTCTCAACTCCGGTATGAAGTGCGGATTCGGCAGGAACCTGACGTCGAACAGCAGGTCCGCCTCCAGCGGCACGCCGTGCTTGTAACCGAAGCTCAGCACGGTCACGACGAGCTGCTTCTCGGCGCCGACGCGCGAGAGGTCGATGAATGCGCGGCGCAGCTCGTGAACCGTCAGCTCCGACGTGTCGAACACCTTGTCGGATACCTGCCGTAATTTCTCTAAAGCCTTGCGTTCCTTGAGGATACCCTCTATTGCAGCCTGGTCCGCCGCCAGCGGATGCGGGCGGCGCGTCTCGGAGAAGCGCCGCACGAGGGCGTCGTCGTTCGCCTCCAGGAAAATGAGAAGCGTACCGAGCGACTTGCGGCGGCGCAGCGCCTGCAGCGCCGGAGGAAAGCGCTCCAGGAACGCCGGGTCCCGCATGTCGACCACGACGGCGGTAGGCGGCGCGTCGGAACCGCGCGTCTCGGCCAGATCGGCGAGCGCGGGCAGCAGCGACGTCGGCAGGTTGGCGACGCAGAAGTACCCGAGATCTTCCAGCGCGTGTATCGCCTGTGACTTGCCGGCGCCGGACAACCCGGTCAGCACCACGAACCGGGCTGCGTGACCGAGGAGACGTGCTTCCCGGTGGCTGCCAGACATTTCCGTCGCGGCGGCCGCGCTGGCCGACTCGCTAGCGCACCGCGACTCGGCGGCGCCTTTCCCAGCGGGTCTTCAGCGCGTGCGCCTGCTGTTGCACCTTGTCGACCGCACCGCCGATCGCCGGGCTCCACTGCCCGCCTTCGTCCTCACCGTGCAGAAAATGGTCGCCGCGCACGTGGACCGTCAACTCCGCGCGGCAACGGTGGCGCTCCTGCGACAGCACGACCTGCGCCGACACGGCGTTCTCCTGCAGCAGGCGCTCGAGCTTCGCGAGCTTCTGGTTGATGATCTGCCGTATTGCGGGCGTTATCTCGACGTGGCGGCTGCTCACGGTGCTCATCATGATCGCTTTGCCTCGGCCCAATACTGCATCTTGCGCTGGCTCGATGTCGGGATCTTGAGATCCTCACGATACTTCGCGATAGTGCGCCGCGCCAGGATGAGCCCCTCCTCCTGCAGCAACGCAACGATGCGCGAGTCGCTCAGCGGCTTGCGCACATCCTCGGCCCCGATCATCTTCCGGATGCGCTGCTTGATCACGACCGACGAAACACTCCCGCCGTACGAGCTGTGAATACCGCTGTGGAAGAAGTACTTCATCTCGAACACGCCCTGCGGCGTGAACATGTACTTGTTGTTGACGACCCGGCTGACGGTCGACTCGTGCATGCCGATGCTGGCCGCCACGTCGCGCAGCACGAGCGGCCTCAGGTGTTCGATCCCATGGTCCAGAAAGGCGCGCTGGAAATTGATGATGCTGGTCGCCACCTTGTGAATGGTCTTCTGGCGCTGATCAATCGACTTGAGCAGCCAGAGCGCCGAGCGGAACTTCTCCTTCACGTAGGAGCGCGTCTCGGCCGAGTTCCGGCCATCCTTCTCGAGCAGCCGGCGGTATACCGGGCTGATCCGCAACTGCGGCAACCCTTCCTCGTTGAGGGTGGCCACGTACTGCCCGTCCACTTCCAGCACATAGACGTCGGGCGTGACATATTGGGACGGCGACGGGTTGTAGCGCGTGCCCGGCTTCGGATCCAGTTGCCTGATGATCTCGATGTGCGGCTTGAGATCGGGCACGCTCACTTGAAGCTGCCGCGCCAGCTCCGGAATCTGGTTGTTCTGCAACAGCCGGAGGTGCTGGCGCACGATGGTCTCGCTCGGCGTTCCCTCGAATCCATGGTGACGCAACTGGAGCCGAAGGCACTCCTGCAGGTCACGGGCCGCGACGCCGACCGGATCGAATCCCTGGACTAGCGCCAGCATGCGCGTTACCTCGGCAGCCGGCCAGTTGCCCATCGCGGCAATCTCTTCGATCGATGCAACCAGGTAGCCGTCCTCGTCGAGGTTGCCGATGATGGCGACGCCGATTTCACGCAGCAGCTCGTCGTCCGTGCGGGCCGACAGTTGCCACATGAGGTGGTCGGCAATCGACTGCGAATCCTCGGGCGAGGACGTGGCCAGCGTGTTCTCGATCGGCGGCAATTCCTTCACCTCGCGCGCCGTGCGCGGGCGGTAGCCGTCGTCGAGATAGTCGCCGAAGAAGTACTCGTAGTCCGCGTCGTCCCACGTATCCGGCTTTTCGGCCGCGGCATCGGCGTCCGGCTCGGCCTTGTCCGCGGTCGCCTGGGAGTCCGCCGGCTGCAGCTCCTCGGCCGGCACCTCCTCGAGCAGGGGATTCTCCACGACCTCCCGGTTCAGCAGGTCGGTCAGCTCGACGGTCGTCATCGGCAACAGCTTGATCGCCTGTTGCAGCGATGGGGTGAGGATGAGCCGCTGGGAGAGCCGCGCCTGGAGTTTCTGCTGGATGGCCATCGCCGTACCGCGCCTCGCGGCGCTCTCGTCATCTTACCAGCCCGCGACACGAGCCGCCGCTGCCGCCGTCAGTCGAGGCGGAAATCGGCGCCCAGGTAGATCCCTTTCACGTCCTCGTCGCCTGCCAGCTCGTCCGGCGTCCCGCTGCGGAAGACCGCGCCGTCGTGAATGATGTAGGCGCGATCCGTGATGCGCAGGGTCTCGCGCACGTTGTGGTCCGTGACCAGCACGCCGATGCCGCGCGCCTTGAGGTGAAAGATGATCGTCTGGATGTCGGTCACGGCGATGGGGTCGATGCCGGCGAACGGCTCGTCCAGCAGGATGAACAGGGGCGAAATCACGAGGGCGCGGGTGATTTCCACGCGCCGGCGCTCGCCGCCCGAGAGCGTATGGGCCGGGGAGCCCGCAAGCGGCGCGAGCTTCAGCTCGTCGAGCAGCTCGTCGGCGCGCGCCCGCCGCGCCGAGCGGGTCATGTCGAGCGTTTCCAGGATCGCCAGGATGTTCTGCTCGACGGTCAGGCCGCGGAAGATTGACGGCTCCTGCGGCAGATAACCGATGCCCTGCCGCGCCCGGAGGTACATCGGGTCGCTGGTCACGTCCTTGCCGTCGAGCAGGACGTGGCCGCTGTCGGGCGCGGTGAGCCCGACGACCATGTAGAAGGTGGTGGTCTTGCCGGCGCCGTTGGGGCCGAGCAGCCCGACCACCTCGCCGGACTTGACCTCGAGGCTTACGTTACGGACGACGGTGCGGCCGCTGTATGACTTCGTCAGGTTACGGGTCCGAAGCGTCGCCATTCACCTGGGGAGCTGCTCGGGGCAGGCGCCGCTCGCCGTGGCCGTGCGGCGCTGGTACTGTCCGTCCACGGAAATGTCGTCGACGGACGCAAAGAAGGTCAGCGTGCGGCCCAGCGTCTCGCGGCAGCCCTCTTCGTCGCCTGCGGCCTCCACGAACCGCACGGGCCTGCCTTCCATTTCATAGCGGCCGGTCTCGTCGTGATACACGAGCCTGTCGCCGGACACGACCCGTCCCGGGACCAGCAGCGTGACGTTGCCGGTCGCGGTCACGCGGTCGAGCGTCACATCGTCGGCCTGCAGTTGCACCTGAATCTGCTCGGCCTGCAGGTCGCCCTGTGGTCCGTCGAGGCGGGCGCCGGTACTATAGGTCACGCGGTGCAGGTCCTTCTCGTACCGCATGGATTCGGCGGTGCCCGTGGACAGCGACGTTTCCGGCTCGTCCGTCTCCCGGTTGAGCCGGGTAATGGAGAAGGTCGTCTGGACGGCGCCGTCGATCAGGAGATTCCCGGTCGCCTGGTCGAGCACCAGCAGATCGCCCCGGAATGCCGTATCTCCCTGCCACAGGTGCGCCGTCCCCGAGTACACGACAAGCTGCTCCGCGCCGTCGTACGTCAACTGGTTCGCCGCAACCAGCACCGGTTCGACAGCCAGCAGTCCCGGATACTCGGCGTCGCCGTCCTCCCCGGCGGTGTGGCGCAACACGCTCTCGACCGTGCCCTGCGCGCCAATCTGCGGCCCGACGAATCCGACACGGATCTTGCCGGCGCGCACCGTTCCTCCCGTGTAGACGACTTCGGGCGTCCGCCCGTCCTCCGCCGCCGGGACGAGCTCCACGGCTTCGTCGGCAATCAGGTAGCGCGCTTCGTCCCCCTGCCCCACGACGTCGCCGTCCTCGAACGTGACGCCGCCCCGGAACGTCGCCGCCTCGAGCGACGACAGCCCGCCGCCCAGGGTCGCCTCCAGCAGTGCCGCGCGCGCGACGCGGGCTTCCATGCCCGCCCTGCCCTGCTCCCGATATTCGACCCCGCCCTCGAACCGGGCCTCTTCAGGACCGTCTCCGGACAGCCCTTCCACGTCCAGCGCATCCGCGTCGATGTGGCGCCCCGGCGACGATCCCTGCGCGGGCAACTCCAGCGCCACGTCTTCGTGCGCCACCAGGCTGTTGATGGCGCTGCCGTCGGCGCCAAACATGATTTCCATGGATGCGGCGGCAATCTCGGTACCCGCATCTGCATTCGCACCTGCCAGCGCCAGCCGGGCGCCGCCGTGCAGGCCCGCCCGCTCCAGCGCCTCGCCGTCGTCGCCGTACGCCAGCTCGATGTCCGCCGCCGCCATCGTGCGCAATTGCCCCGCACCCGGCTCGCTGCCCGCGACCTGCACGCCGTCGCTCAACGCGAGCGCCGTGATCTGCGACGTGTCGGGGACGAGCTCGGCCCGGGCCTGCGGGGCCTCCATCGTCAAGCTGCCCGCGGCTATCGACACGCCGCCGTCAAAGCTCATGAAGCCTTCCCGCTGGGCGACCGTGGCCGTCTCCGCGCCCATGGTCGTGCGCGCATCGCCGGCGCCGTCCAGCGCCACTGACGCACCGCTCAGCAGTTGCAGGCGGTCGGCAATGCGTTCGTACGCCGCGCTTGCGGCCGACGCGTGCATGTCGCCGCGCACGAACGTCGCCGCCTCGGGCATGCGGACCACCCCGTCCGTTTCGGAGTACTGCGCCGCCTCGGTGCTGGCTTCGAGATCTCCGCCCGCAATCAACTGCACGCCGCCGCTCAGCGCCAGCTCGGTCTCCTCCGCGTCCACCGTTGCACTGGCGCTGCGCAGGACGAAGCCATCGCGGCCCTCCCGTTCCGCCACGGTCACTTCGACACCGTCGGCCATGCGCAGGCCTCCACCGGCATAGGTCATCTGGCTGCCGGCGACCACGCGGATGTTGTCGCCCAAGGCATCGGCCTGCACGATTTCGCTGCCCCGCGTCTGGATGATGGCGTCGGGATCGGTGCGCTTCACGACCACGGCCTGGATCGGCTCCGCGCGTTCGCGCAGGTTCAGCAGCACCGCGGCGCACACGCCCGCCACCAGCAGCGCCAGACCGAGCCGCAGGGGATGTCTCCAGAACGCCATTGAATTCCGCCGGCTCAACTCACTTTACATCAGCTACGGACAGCTCTATGGACGTCTCGTTGCGCCACGTGTTCTCGGTCAGGGAGAACGCGACGTCCAGCGCACCACGCCTGGACCGCACGAACTCTTCCTGCTCGGCCGCCCGCCACGCCATCGCACGGAACCTCGCGCGGCCCTGCCTGACGGTCATCGCCAGGTGTCGCTCCTTGATCACGCGCGGTCCGTCGACCACCTCGACCGCCGCGGCATGGAACACCGGACGCCGGTTGCCGACGCCGAACGGCTCCAGCGCGTCCAGCCCCGCCAGCAGGCGGCTGTCGATGCCCGTCAGCGGCAGCGGTGCGTCGATGGCGAGGCGCGGCGCCAGGTCGTCCGGCTCCAGCCGCTTGTTGGCGTACTCCGCCAGTCGCTGGCGGAACGCGCCGAGCCGCGTCGCGGGCAGCTCCAGTCCGGCCGCCTGCCGGTGCCCCCCGAAGCGGGTGAACAAGTCCGCGCAGTGCTCGAGGGCCTGCAGCAGATCGAATCCCGCGATGCTGCGTCCGGAACCGTACGCCACGTCGCCGTCGACCGCCAGCACGACAACGGGCCGGCAGAACTGGTCCACCAGCTTCGACGCGACGATGCCGATCACGCCGCGGTGCCACTCCTCGCCCCAGACTACGAGTGCGTTCTGGGCGGCGATGTCCGGATCCCGCGTGATCCGCCGCCGGGCGTCACGCAGTATCGCCGCCTCCTCCTCGCGCCGGCGGAGGTTCTCGGCGTCCAACTGCCCGGCCAGCTCCCGCGCCTCTCCCGCCAGCCCCCTGTCCGCGGTGAGCAGGAGCCGGGCCGCCAGGTCCGGCGTGCTCATCCGCCCGGCTGCGTTCACGCGCGGCGCGAGCATGAAGCCGACATCCTCGCTGCCGATCTTCTCCCGCCGCGCGAGCCCGCACACCTCGAGCAGCGCCTGCAGGCCGACCGTGTTGGGGCCGCGCGCGAGCCGTTCCAGGCCCAGGCGCGCAATCACGCGGTTCTCACCGGTCAGGGGCACGACATCGGCAACCGTGCCTATCGCCGCAAGCTTGAGGAATCCCGGCATCCAGGCCGGATGATCCGTCTTCAGGCAGAGCCCGTGAACCAGTTTCAGGGCGACGCCGACGCCGGCCAGGTCCTTGTCCGGATAGGGACAGTCGAAACGCCGCGGATTGATCACGGCCAGCGCCGGGGGCAGCGCTTCTTCCGGCTCGTGATGATCGGTAATCACCAGGTCGATCCCGAGCTCCGCGGCCCGCCGGGCGGCCGCCTGGCTGCGTATCCCGCAATCGACGGACACCACCACCCGCACCCCCGCCGCCTGCAGGCGCTCGATCGCCTCCGGCTGGAGACCGTACCCGTCCCGCAGCCGTTCGGGTATGAAGTGCACCACGTCGCCGCCGAGCAACTCCAACAGCCGGCGCAGCATGACCGTCGACGTGATGCCGTCGACGTCGTAGTCGCCGTGCACGGCGATTTTTTCCTTGCGCGCAACGGCGGCCAGCAACCGTTCCACGCCGGCCGGCAAATCCGTCAGCAGGAACGGGTCGTGCAACTGGTCGAGCGAGGGACGCAGAAAGCGCTCGGCCGTCTCGGCGGTGTCCACGCCGCGCAGCACCAGCAGCCGTGCAATGACCGGATCGGCGTCAAGCGCGCGCGCCAGGGCGGCCACCCGTTCCTCGTCGCACGGCAGGTGCTGCCAGACGGTGGCGGGACGCATCACGGAGCGGACTGTTCCCGACTGGTTGCCGGCGCCTCTTGGATTCCGATGTTTCCCATCTGCCGGAACTTCTGGTAGCGCAGATCGCGGCGCGCCGCCGGCGCCAACGCCGCAACCTCGTCGAGAGCCTTCCGGAGCGCCGGCGCGAGCAGCGCGGCGGCGGCGGCCGCGTCGGTGTGGGCGCCGCCGGGCGGCTCCGGAATCACATCGTCCACAACGTGCAGGGCCACCAGGTCGTCCGGACGGATCTTCAGCGCGTCGGCGGCCTCCGCCTTCCGCGCGGCGTCGCGCCACAGGATGGCGGCGCACCCTTCCGGCGGAATGACGCTGTAGATGGCGTACTGCTGTATCAGGACGCGGTCGCCGATGGCGATGCCGAGCGCTCCCCCGCTGCCGCCCTCGCCGGTGACGATGACGATCACCGGAACCGCCAGCATGGCCATCTCCCGCAGGTTGACGGCGATGGCCTCCGCGACTCCCCGCTCCTCGGAATCGATGCCGGGATACGCGGCCGGCGTGTCCACGAAGACGACCACCGCGCGGTCGAACTTCTCGGCCAGCTTCATGGCCCGCAGCGCCTTGCGGTACCCCTCGGGCCGTGCGTAGCCGAAATTCCGGCGGATCTTCTCCTTCGTGCCGCGCCCCTTCTGGTGTCCGACAACCATCACGGGCGTAGCCCCGAAGCGCGCGAAGCCGGTGACAATCGCGGGGTCATCGCCGAAGCGGCGGTCGCCGTGAATCTCCTCGAAATCCTCGAACAGGCGCCCGACGTAATCGAGCGCATGCGGCCGGTCGGCATGCCGCGCGATGAGCACGTGCTGCCATGGCGTCAGGTTGCCGTAAATCTCGCGGCGGACCTCGTCGACACGCTTGTCCAGCCGTTCGATCTCCGCCTGCCTCTCCTTGGTCCGCGGAAGCATACGAAGCGCTTCGATCTCGCGTTGCAGCACGCCAATCGGTTCCTCGAACTCCAGCAGATCAGGCATCGGATCAATTCCAGGAGATCGTTCCCGCCCCGCAGATGCGCTCGATCGCCTGCACGAGAACGTCGGAGTGGGCTATGCGCGTCTGCGGCAACGCGGCTCGCAGCCGGACCGGAGACTCCCGGCGCCGCAACTCCAGCTCGATCAGCACCGGCTCGTCGCCCCGATGCTGTCCGAGCACACCCGCCAGCGCCACCAGGGTCGCGCGGTCATGCGGCGGCGCCGCAAGCCGCAGCGTCATGGTTCCTCGCGCGTCAACGGCCAACGCCGAGAGCGGCGCTGCCTCCTCGACAACGAGCCGGCGCGTGTCCTCGTCCATCTCGAGCTTCCCGCGAAGAACCACAAGACTGCCCGGTTCGAGGTACGCCGCGTGCTTGTCGTAAGCCGCGGGAAACACGACGGCTTCGAGGCTGCCGCCGCGGTCTTCGAGCGTCACCACGGCCATCGGCTGGCCCTTGCGCGTCGTCATCACCCGCCGCGAGGCGATGACCCCGGCGATGGCCGCCCTGGCGTCCGGTCCGCTCAAATCTTCGATGCGCGTGACGCTCTGCGCCGCGAGCTCCTTGCCGAAGCGGTCGACCGGATGGCCGCTGAGGTACAGGCCGAGCGCTTCCTTTTCGAATGCGAGCTGCTCGGTCGCCGTCCACGGCCGTACGCGCTCGCCGCGGGCGGGCGCGCCGCCGGCCACCTGGGCGTCGGACTCGGCGAACAGCGCCGCCTGCCCGCGGTCGCGGTCGCGCTGGTGGCGGCCGCCATGCTCCAGCGCCCGGCCGACCGCCGTGAACAGACTCGCCCGCGCTTCCCCCGCCGGGCGGTCCTCCGCGCGCGGCGCCAGCGAATCGAACGCCCCCGCCTTCACCAGGCTCTCCAGCACGCGGCGGTTCACCAGCCGGAGATCCACTTCTTCGCACAGCCGGTTGAGCGACGTGATGCCTCCGTGCGCCTCGCGAACCTCCAGGATCGACGCGATGGCCGCTTCGCCGACGTTCTTGATCGCCGCGAGGCCGAAGCGGATGCCGTCCGGCGCCACCGTGAAGTGCAGGCCGCTGGCGTTGACGTCCGGCGCCAGGATCGGCACCTGCATGTCACGGCACGCGCCCATGTACAGGGCCAGCTTGTCCGTATTGTGCCGCTCGATCGTCAGCAAAGCCGCCATGAAATGGCGCGGGTAGTTCGCCTTCAGGTAGCCGGTCTGGTACGCCAGCAGCGCATACGTCGTCGAATGGCTCTTGTTGAAGCCGTAGCCGGCGAAATGCTCCATCAGGTCGAAGATGCGAGATGCCTTCTCCTGCGGGATGCCGCGCTCGACCGCGCCGCTGACGAACCGCTCGCGCTGCGCCTGCATGACCGAGGCGTCCTTCTTGCCCATCGCCTTGCGCAGCACGTCGCCCTCGCCCATGGTGAAGCCGCCGAGATCGCCCGCGATGCGCATCACCTGCTCCTGGTAGGCGATGACGCCGTAGGTATTGGCGAGGATCGGCTCCAGCTCCGGCACCTCGTACGTAATATCGACCTTGCCGTGCTTGCGCTTGATGAAGTCGTCGATGACGCCCCCGCGCAGCGGGCCGGGCCGGTACAACGCGTTCAGCGCGATCAGGTCGTCGAAGCGCTGCGGCTTGGCCTTGCGCAGCGTATCCCGCATCCCGGAGCTCTCGAACTGGAACACGCCGAGCGTGTGGCCGTCGCCGAACAGCTCGTAGGTCCGCGCATCGTCGAGCGGAATGTCCTCCAGCGACAGCGTCTCGCCGGTCGTCTCGCGGATGTGTGCGACGGCGTCGTGCAGCAGCGTCAGCGTGCTCAGGCCGAGGAAGTCCATCTTGAGCAGGCCGACGCGCTCGATCTCCTTCATCGCCCACTGCGTGGTGATCTCGTCCTTCTGGCTCTTGTACAGCGGCGCGAACTCCGTCACCGGCCGCGGGGCGATGACGACCCCCGCGGCGTGCACGGAAGCGTGGCGTGTAACGCCCTCCAGCCGGCGCGCGACGCCGATCAGCTCCTTCACGCGCTCGTCGCGCTGGTACATCTCCTTGAGCGCCGAGCTCTCTTCCACCGCCTTGTCGAGCGTCATGTCGAGCGCGGCCGGGATCTGCTTCGCGACGCGGTCCACGTCGGCGTACGACATGCCCAGCGTGCGTCCCACGTCGCGCACCGCGGCGCGCGCCTTCAACGTGCCGAACGTGATGATCTGGGCGACGTTCTCCCTGCCGTACTTGCGGGTGACGTACTCGATCACCTCGCCGCGGCGCCGCTCGCAGAAATCGATGTCGATGTCCGGCAGCGATACGCGCTCGGGATTGAGAAAACGTTCGAAGATCAGGTCGAACTCCAGCGGATCGACATCCGTGATGCCCAGGCAGTAGGCGACCAGGCTGCCGGCGGCCGACCCGCGGCCGGGACCCACCGGAATGCCGTGATCCCGGGCATAGCGGATGAAGTCCCAGACGATCAGGAAGTAGCCCGGGTAGCGCATCCGCTTGATGACGTCGACCTCGTAGGCCAGCTTCTCTTCGTACTCCGCGATCGGATGCAGCAGCGCGCCCCGCTGCTCCAGCTCCCGCAGCCGCGGCAGCCGCTCCTTGAAACCCTCTCTCACGACATGCTCGAAATACCCGTCGACCGTGAAGCCCTCGGGCACGTCGAAGCTCGGCAGGTGGTTCTCCTTGGCGCTCAGGTCGACATTGCAGCGCTCGGCGATCGCCACCGTGTTGCGCAGCGCTTCCGGGAACTCGCCGAATATCTGCGCCATCTCCTCCGGCGTCTTCAGGTAGAACTGGTCGCCGTGGTAGCGCAGCCGCTGCTCGTCGTCGACGTTCTTGCCGGTGCCGATGCACAGCAGCACGTCGTGCGGGCGGTGGTCCGCCTGCCGCAGGTAGTGCACGTCGTTCGTGCAGACCAGCGGCAGGCCGAGCTCCCGGGCGATCGGCGCCAGACCCCGATTGACGACCAGTTGGTCGTCGATGCCCTGGTACTGCATTTCCAGGAAGAAGTTCCCGGAACCGAGGATGTCGCCGTAGGTCGCGGCGGCCTCGGTCGCCCGCTGCTGCTGCTCCAGCCGCAGGTGGGTGGCCACCTCGCCCTTGAGGCAACTGCTCAATCCGATCAGCCCGGCGGCATGCTGCGCCAGCAGTTCCTTGTCGATGCGCGGCTTGTAGTAGAAGCCCTCGGTGTAGCCGGCCGACACCAGCTTGATCAGGTTGTGGTAGCCCGTGCGGTCGGCCGCGAGGAGCACGAGATGGTTCGCGGTCTCGCCCGGCTTGCCGCTGCGCGACAGCCGGCTGCCGTTGGCAACGTACACCTCGCAGCCGAGAATCGGCTTGACGCCGCGTGCGCGCGCCTGGTCGTGGAAGCTGATCGCCGAGAACAGGTTGCCGTGCTCCGTGACGGCCGCCGCGGGCATCTTGAGCCGCTCCGCCTGATCGAGCAGCTCGCCGATGCGGCAGGCGCCGTCGAGCAGCGAGTACTCGGTATGCAGGTGGAGGTGGACGAATTCGGTGTTCATTCCCATTCGATGGTGGAGGGCGGCTTCGAGCTGATGTCGTAGACCACCCGGTTGATGCCCTGCACCTCGTTGACGACGCGCGAGGAGATCGCCGCCAGCAGCTCGTGCGGCAGGCGGGCCCAGTCAGCCGTCATGCCGTCCCGGCTCTCGACCGCCCGCACCGCAATCGTGTACTCGTAGGTGCGCTCGTCGCCCATCACGCCGACGCTCTGCACCGGCAGCAGCACGGCGAACGACTGCCACAGCCGGCGGTAGAGTCCGGCGCGCCGCACCTCGCCGACGACGATGGCGTCGGCGCGGCGCAGCAGGTCGAGCCGTTGCGGCGTCACCTCGCCCAGGATGCGCACCGCCAGCCCCGGGCCCGGAAACGGCTGGCGCCAGACGAAGTCGTCATCCAGCCCGAGCGCGGTGCCCAGCGCCCGCACCTCGTCCTTGAACAGCGCCCGCAGCGGTTCGACGAGAGCGAACCGCAGCCGCTCGGGCAGCCCGCCCACGTTGTGGTGGCTCTTGATCGGAGCCGACGGGCCGACCACCGAAACGCTCTCGATGACGTCGGGATAGAGCGTGCCCTGGGCCAGGAAATCGAACTGGCCGATACCCTCGGCAACGCGCTCGAATACGTCAATGAAGGTCGCGCCGATGATCTTCCGCTTGCGTTCCGGATCCGTCACGCCGGCCAGGCGGCCGACGAAGTGCGGGCCGGCGTCCTCGACCACGAGCGGCAGCTCCATGCGGCCCTCGAACCGCCGGCGAATCTGCTCCGCCTCGTTCAGGCGGAGCAGGCCGTTGTCGACGAAGATGCACGTCAGCCGGTCTCCGATTGCACGGTGCAGAAGCAGGGCGGTCACCGTCGAGTCGACCCCGCCGCTCAGTCCGCATACGACGCGCCCATCCGTACCGACGCGGTGGCGGATCCGGCCTATCGCCTCGTCCGCGAAGGAGGTCATCGTCCAGTCTCCGCGGCAGCCGCAGATGTCGCGGGCGAAGTTCCGGAGAATGTCGGCGCCGCGGTCCGTATGCGCCACCTCGGGATGGAACAGCAACCCGTACAGCCGCCGCGACGGGTCCTCCATCGCCGCGACGGGGGCGTTGGCGCTTGTCGCCGTCACCTCGAAACCGGCCGGCGCCCCGGCAACGCGGTCGCCATGGCTCGCCCAGACGCGCAACTCGTCGGCCCCGGCCGGCAGCAGCCGGCTGGACGCGCGCAGCGCCACCGCCGCGTGACCGTACTCGCGTTCGGGAGCCGGGTCGACCTGCCCTCCGAGCGCGCGCGTCATTTCCTGCATTCCGTAGCAGATGCCGAGCACCGGAACGCCGGCCTCGAACACCGCCGCGTCGCAGTGCGGCGCCCGGGAATCGAGCACGCTCGACGGTCCGCCGGAAAGCACCAGGCCCGCGGGCCGGCGCTTCCCAATCTCTTCCGGCGCGGTATCGAACGGCAGGATCTCCGTGTAGACGGAAAGCTCGCGAAGCCGCCGCGCAATCAGCTGCGTGTACTGAGAGCCGAAGTCGAGGACGAGAATAGTCTGATGGGCCACCGGGATCGCGCCGGCTCGCCGCGCACGGGAGGGCACGTCGGGGAACGGCGTACGGCTATTATAGCGAGGTGGGCCTCCTGTTGTGACCACAATATTTAGTGGTAGCGCCAGCCGGATACGCACGATATACGCCTTCTCGCTACTGGTGGCCCTGCTCTGGCCAACGCCTTCCCCGGCCGGAGGACGGCCCGCCGGCGGTCCGCAGCCGGCGGCCGCCCCGTTCTTTCCCCTCGAGATCGGCTGGACCACGGAGCTGGCGGCGCCCGCCGCGACCCGGCCCGCGTTCGACGACGAGCAGGCCTATGTGCCGCTGCGCGACGGCACGCTCGCGGCCATCCGCCTGCACGACGGCAGCGTTGCCTGGAATATCGAGCAGGCAACCGCGTTGCCGCCGGCTGCCGACGGCGGGACGGTCGTGGTGGCCGAGGGATCGGCCGTAACAGCGCTTCAGGCTGCGACCGGGGCGCGCCTGTGGTCGCTCGATCTGGGTGCGGCCGTCTCGACCGCGCCACTGCGCGGCGCCGGCTGGCTGATAGTGGGGCTCGAAGGCGGCGATCTCGTGGCGCTCGAGGCGGCCAGCGGCCGCGAGCTCTGGCGCCGGGCGCTGGGCGGCCCGCTGCGCATACCTCCGACGTTCGGCGGCCGCCGGTTGTTCGTTCCGATCGATGACGGCCGGCTGGCTGCGCTGGATCTGTTGACGGGCGGCCTGTTGTGGGAACAGCCGCTCACCGGCCATCCGCGGAAGGTGCTGCCGCTCGACGCGGTGTTCGTCGGAACGACCGGCAACTACCTGTACCGCCTGTCGCTTTCCAGCGGCCGCGTCGACTGGCGCTGGCGCACCGGAGGGGACGTCGTCGGCGCGCCCGTGGTGGATGAGGAGAGAATCTACTTCGCCTCGCTCGACAACATGCTCTGGGCGCTGGACCGCGGCAGCGGGGTGCAGCGCTGGCGCCGGGTGCTCACGCGGCGGCCGCAGGCGGTGCCCGGCCTGCTCGGCAGGCTGCTGCTGGTGTCCGGCGTCTCGGAAGAGGTCCGGACGTTCGACCGCGAGACGGGCGAGCCGTCCAGCGCGTTGACGGCGCCAGCCGAGCTCGGGGCCCCGCCGTACGTCGCGCCGTCCCTGGCATCCGCGGGACTGCGGATGGTGGTTCTGGCCGCGGACGGCCGGTTGATCGGCATGCGGCGCCCTGTTCCGCCGCCTGCGGTATCGCTTGTGGAACCGCCCCCGCCCCTGCGGCCCGTGCCATACCGTGTCCTGTCCTCCAGGCCGATCGAGATTGCGCCGCTGACCGCGGCGCCGGCCGTGCGGCCGGGACGGATGCCAGCCCGATGAGCAGCTCGATACCCTGGCGCCGCTTCGCCGCGGCCGGCATCGTCGTTGCCGGCGCGGGAGCGATACAACTGGCCGGCGGCCTCGTCGAGCTGTCCCGCCTGGGCGCCACCGACAACGCGGCATTCACCAGGATCGAGCGCCACGTGACGCAGCGCTTCGACACCATGGCGGCGACCATCGAGTCGCTCGCCGCGCGGCTGGCGGCGCGGCCCGCGGTAATGGCCGGCGTGCGCGGCGGCCCCAACACGGCGGCCGCGCTGTTCGAAGCGGCTCGCGCAGCCCCCGCCGGAAGCGACGTTTCCGACGCGGCAGTTACGGTCTACGACGACACCGGGGCGGCGCTCGCCTGGACCGGACGGCCGTCGGAGATCGCGACGGAACGAATCCTGGGCGAGCGGACCTTCTTCGTCGCGCCCGGTTCGCTCGGCCTGCGGCTCGTCTACATCGAGCCGCTGCTGGACGCGTTTGCCGACGCCAGCCCGCCGCGGCGCATCGGATCGGTCGCCGCCGAGGTGGTTCTGTCACCGGCGCTGGGCATCACCGGCACCCCAGCCGGCACGTTCCGCCTGCCGACACCGATCGCCGACGTGGCGCTGCGGCCCGCAGGCCACGACGTCGTCCGCATCGACTCGAGGCCGGACGGCGCGCGCAGCTTCGACCTCCTGTCGCCGCAGGGCGAACCGTTGCTCGAAGCGTCGGTAGCGGTAGCCGACATGCGCATGACGCGCATCCGCTGGCGGCGCACCGTCTCCAATCTGACCCTGCTGTTCGTGGCGCTGGGGATCGTGCTGGGAGCGCTGGCCGTGCTGCGGCGCCTGCCGCGCAGGGGTACCGTCCTGCAGGTTCTCGGCAACTCCTGTCTGGCCGCGGCCGGCTTCGGCGCCGCCGCCCTGCTGCTCCACGTGGCAAGCGCTCCCG
Organism: Vicinamibacteria bacterium; assembly: GCA_022820825.1. Lineage (GTDB taxonomy): Bacteria > Acidobacteriota > Vicinamibacteria > Vicinamibacterales > UBA8438 > JAAXGX01. The sequence continues at coordinate 47,248 of JAJEEU010000043.1, read as the reverse complement.
AGCCGGGACGCGGGCGCCTGTTTGCGCCGGAGGTGTACACGTCCGCCCTGGCGCCGGACATCCTGCGCTCGCCGGCCGACCTGCTTATACATGCCGCGCTGGCGGTCGCGCTGGCGGTGGTCGCCGTGGCGCTCCTGCGCTTCGCCCGGCCCGCGGCGCGGCCCCTGCGGCGGATACCGGCGGGCAACCGGATCGTGCCGTTCCTTCTGATCCATGCGGCCGGCGGCGCCGTGCTGGCGGTAGTCACGGTCGGCCTGCTCGCGGTTACGCGCGACGCCGCCGCAACATCGACGACCGATCTCCTGCACACCTCGCTCGCGCCGTGGGACGCCGGGCGCATCGCCCTCCTGGCGGCGCTCATCCTCGCTGCCGTCGCCACCGTCTGGAGCGGCGTGGCGGCATTGGCGGCCAGCGGAGCGCTGTGGCGGCACCCGCGCTGGCAACCGGGACCGCTCGTGGGCGCCGTCGCGGCCTGGGTTGCGCCGGGTGCGGCCGCCATGATCGTGCTCCGGCTGCCGCTGCTGCCCGGCCTGGCCATTGCGTCCGGCATCATACTGGCCGCCCTGTCGATAGCGGCCGTGCGGCCGCGGTTCCGCCACGCGTCACAGGCCACGCGCACGGTCGCGACCGTGCTGGCCTTCGTCCTTCCGGCGCTGCTGCTCTATCCCTCGCTGGCGCACTACGCCGACCGCGCCAAGCGGCAACTCGTCGAAGCGCGCTACGCGCGCCAGGCGGCGCGCTATCCGGCCGATCTGCAGCGCCGTCTGTACCGCTCTCTCGACCAGATCGACGGGCTGGCCGAGCTGCGGCGGTTGGCGGCCGCCACACCCGGTCGGCCCGGCACCGATCAGGCATTCGCCATATGGCGCCAGACGGACCTGGCGCAGCTCAGACTCACGTCGGCTGTCGAGCTGTACGACGCCGACGGCAGCCTGATCAGCCGCTTCGCATTGAATTTTCCCGAGTACGCGGACGTGCCGCAGCGTTGGGTATCCGCTGCCTGCGATTGGGAGATCTTCGGGGAGGCGGCGCCTTTCGGCTCGGAGGAGCGGCGGATCCTGCACGGCGAGCGCGCCATCTGCACGCCCTCCCCCGCCGCTGGCGCGGCCCCCGTCACGCACGGCTCGGTCGTCGTGCACCTGGCGCTCGACTACCAGGCGCTGCCGTTCATCTCGCCGCGGAATCCGTACGTCGAGCTGCTCCGGGAACGATCCGACGCCCGCGCGGAACGGCAGGCCGGGCGTGACGTGGAGCTCGTCATCTACGGCTGGGGCCTGCAGCCGATATTCACCTCCGGACCCAGCCCCTGGATTGTGGATGACGAGTTGTTCGCGCGCATATACGAGTCGCGGGAGCCGTTCTGGACGGTCCGCGCCAAGGGCGGGACCCGCTACAACCTCTACGTGGTCAACAACCGCGCCGGCATCTACGCGCTCGGATACCCGGCGTTCGGACTGTTCGATCACCTGGTCCGCCTGGTCGAAATCATGGCCCTGGCCGGATTGGGCTGTCTCCTGCTCCTGCTGTTCGCCGTCGGACTCACGCCGTGGACCGTCGGCTGGCGCCGGTTCGGCCGCGATCTGCTGCGCGACGTCCGCACCAGCTACTACCGCCGGCTGCTGCTGGCGTTCGTCGCCGCCACGGTAATCCCGGTGCTGGCGCTGGCGCTCGTCATCCGTCTGTACCTCACGGCCCAACTGCGGGCCGACGTCGAAACCGGCGCGGCCCGTACCGCCACGGTAGCGCAACGCGTGATCGAGGAATCATTCGGCCTGCAGCAGACCGGAGAGGAACCGGCGGCCATCATCAACGACGACCTGCTGGTGTTCATCAGCCAGGTGATCGATCAGGACGTGAACATCTTCGAAGGCTCTCGACTGCTGGCAACGAGCGAACGCGACCTCTTCGCCTCCGGCCTGCTGCCGACCCGCACCCCGGCGGGCGTCTACGACGCCATCGCGTTGAACCGCCTTTCCGGATACGTGGCGGAGGACGCTATCGGCGACCTGCAGTACCTGGTCGCCGCAACGCCTATTCGCGCCGGCGGCCGCGACGCCATCCTGACCGTGCCGCTGACCTCCCGCCAGCAGGAAATCGAGGACCAGATCGCCAACCTCGATCGCGGCCTCCTGATCGGCGTGGCCCTCTTCGTCCTGCTCGGCTCGGCGAGCGGCTACTACCTGGCCGAGCGGATTGCGGATCCGGTCAAGCGCCTGACGCGCGCCACCCGCCGCATAGCCCGCGGCGACTTCGATGCGCGGATGGCGGTCAAGTCGGCCGACGAGCTGCAGCGGCTCGTCGCGGCGTTCAACCGGATGGCGGTCGATCTCAAGGATCAGCAGCACCGGCTGGAGCGCACGCACCGCCTGGAGGCGTGGGCCGAGATGGCCAGGCAGGTGGCCCACGAAATCAAGAACCCGCTGACGCCGGTGCAACTCTCGGCCGAGCACCTTTTGCGGGTGAACCGCGACCGCGGCGAGCCGCTCGGGCCGGTGCTGCAGCGCTGCGTGGATTCGATTCTGGCGCAGGTGCGCATCCTGCGCCAGATCGCCTCCGAATTCTCGAGCTACGCCTCCTCGCCGGAGGTCAACCGTGAAGCGCTCGCCCTCGGCGGGCTGCTGCACGAAGTGGTAGCGCCGTACCTTCCGGGCCTCGACGGCCGCATCGCCGTCACCATCGACATCGAAGACGGCCTGCCGCCGGTGGCGGCCGACCGCACGCTCGTCGCCCGCGCTCTCACCAACGTGATCGACAACGCCCTGCACGCGATGCCCGGCGAGGGAGCGCTGGAAGTGCGCGCGGCGGCCGAGGATACGCGCGTGGTGCTGGCAATTCGGGACACCGGCGTCGGCGTCGACGAGGCGACGCTGCAGCGGATCTTCGAGCCGTACTTCTCAACGAAAGTGTCCGGCACCGGCCTCGGCATGGCTATCGCCAAGCGCAACGTCGAGCTGTGCGGCGGGGCCATCAGCGTCGAGAGCCGGCTGCACGAAGGAACGCACGTGAGGATCACCTTCCCGCATTCATAGGTGGGGCTCCGCCCTACCGACACAGCCGGGCTCCGCCCCACCGCCTGCTAGGAAGCGGTGCGGTCGCGTTGCGCTTCGGCTTCCGGCACACGCGCGTCGTCGGCGCGCGGGCGCCGGCGCACCCTGGAGAACGCCAGACCGAGCAGTCCCGACGCAAGGTACGTGTAGGCCATGACCGCCAGCACCACCGGCGGGTTGCTGGCGATCGCGGCAATGACGCCGGCCACGACGAGCAGCACGAGGGACGGCTGCCGCCGTCCGGGGATCAGGGCGTTGAAGCTGCGGTAGCGGATGCGGCTGACCATCAGTCCCGCCGGCGCCAGGACGACGGGCAGCGCAACCAGTGCGCCGGTCACGCTGTCCAGGCCGCCGGGAAAGGCGTAGACCGTGGCCGCCAGCACGCCCGCGGCAGGGGGGCTCGGCAGCCCGACGAAGTAGCGGCGGTCGCTGCCCTTGGACTGGATGTTGAAGCGCGCCAGCCGTATGGCCGCCGCGGTCACGTACAGGAAGCCGGCGGCCCACCCGAGCCGGCCGAGCGACTCCAGGCCCCAACTGAACATCAGGATCGCCGGCGCGACGCCGAACGAAACCACGTCGGCCAGCGAGTCGAACTCCCCGCCGAAATCGCTCGTCGTGCCCGTCATGCGCGCGATGCGCCCGTCGAGCGTGTCGAGGACCATCGCGATGCCGATCAGCGGCGCGGCCGTCCCGAAATCGCCGCGCATCGCGAACACGATGCACGCCCACCCGCAGAACATGTTCCCGACCGTGAACATGCCGGGCAGCAGGTAGACGCCGCGCTGCAGGCGCCGCTCGCGGCGCGGCCGGCGGAAGACGGACAGCACTCCGGGCATCGTTGCGGTTGGCCAGCCTATCCGGTTTCCGGTGCGGCGTCCAACACCGCCACTATCGTCTCGCCGCCACGGACGACGTCCCCCACCTTCACCTGCAGCGGCACGTCCGCGGGAATGAAGAGGTCCATGCGCGATCCGAATTTCATCACGCCCAGGCGCTGGCCCGCCGCCACCGACATGCCCGGCGCCAGGCGGCACACGACGCGCCGCGCGAGCACGCCCACGACCTGCCGGCACACGACCGTCCGGCCCTGGTGGTCGATCCACGTCTCGCAGCGCTCGTTGTCCCCGGCTGCCGCGGACCGGTAGGCCGGCAGGAAGCGGCCGGCCCGATGCTCCACGCGGGTCACCGTACCGCCGACCGGCACGCGGTTCACGTGCACGTCCATGAGCGACAGGAACACGCTCACCTGCTGCCACTTGCCGGTGGGAGCGACCTCGGCGCGGGCCGGGCCCGCCTCGACAACGCGCCCGTCGGCCGGTGCGACAACCACGCCCGTCCGGTCCGGGGCGTCGCGCACCGGATCCCGGAAGAAGAAGGCGAAGAAACCGGCCAGCGCCGCGGCGGCGGCAGCCGGCACGGTCTGCGCCAGCGCCAGCAGCAGGGCGCCTGCCAGCAACGCGCCGGCGATGAACGGCAATCCAGCTCGATCGATGCGCATATGGCCCCGTCGCGCAGCTCCGGTTCCGGCAACCGGGCCGCGCGGCACGGTTAGTCCGCGGCAGGCGGGCGGGGTGGATCAGCCCCGGATCGACGGTTCCAGCGCCGGCACGGCCGCGGGAGCGCTGTGGCGGCGGAGGATTTCCTCCATTCGATCCTTGAGCTGCAACTTGCGTTTCTTGAGGACGGCCTTCTCGCGTTCTTCCTGGCCGGTTCGGTAGAGCTGGCGCGAAAGCTCGCCTAGCCGCGAATCGAGGTCACGGTGCTGTGTTGCAAGCCGACGGAACTCTTCGTCCGTCTGCAGGAGAGTCTCCCGCAACTGCTGCGAAGCTGTCATCTCGTCTCCTGGTGCTATCCACCGAACCGGGTGCGAAAAGGTAGGACCGCGCCGCCATGTCAGCCAACGGAAACTATCATACGGTCAACGGAGTTTCAAGCGGGCGAGCTCCGCGTCGGGACGGCGCACGTACACCGGGCGCGCCGCGTGCGGCGGGTCCGCCGCGCGCCCTGCAACGGCAAGCCGGGCAGCGATCGGTGCGAGCGGTGGAAGGTCGTCTCCCGGCGGCAGGCTGCAGTCCAGCTCCCGCTCCAGCAGCGGCCGCGCGGGCTCCACGGCATCCCCGATCACGGCCACGCGCCGGCCGTCGCCGCGCAGCAGCTCGCCCCACTGCCGCGCCACCACTTCGGGGGCGGCCGCCACCGGCGCCGCAAGCTCCATGAGCGGCTCCGCCCCTGCCGCCGCCGGCGCTTCGTAGAGCGCTGCAAACACCTCGCCCCGGTGGGCGTTCATCCACGCCCCGACGAGCGGCGCGGGCGTTGCGCCGTCGGCGGCGGGCCCGGCAGCGCGGGCCACCGCCTCCAGGGTCGGCACGGTCACCAGTTGCCGGCCGTTGACGAACGCGAGCGCCTGTACGGTCGCCAGGCCGACGCGGAGGCCGGTAAACGACCCCGGACCGCAGCAGGCTGCAAACACGTCCACGTCCTCGACGGCCAGGTCATGCTCCGCGAGGAGCGCCAGCAGGTCCCCCGGCAGGCGCTCGCCGTGGGTCCGCGTCGGATCACCGGCGCGGCAGCCCAGCAGCTCCCTGTCCCTGACCAGGGCGACGCTCCCGGCAGGAGTCGACGTATCTAGCGCCAGCACCAGCATCTCAGAGAGGATAGTGGAACATCTCCACTTGGGGCTGCGCCCCAAACCCCCGGCGGCCGCTAGCGGGGACCCCATAGCCCCGCGCCGCGACCGCCGAGCCGCGCCGTGCGCGGCTTGGGAGACGACCTCTCTTGTGCTCGTCGTCCCCCTTCCTCAATTGTGAGAATCCTGCTTTGTCAGCCGGGTGTGTGACCGATCTCGGTGCCACGCGGGGGCTGCGCCGCAGGCTGCTATACTCACCGCCCATACCCCCCATGTCCACCCCGACCGAGGCGAACCGGGTTTCCCGGGCCACGCCTGCGATGCGCCAGTACCTGGAGGTCAAGCGCCAGCATCGCAACGCCCTGGTCTTGTTCCGGATGGGCGACTTCTACGAGCTCTTCTACGAGGACGCCCTGACCGCGGCGCAGGCGCTGGAGCTGACGCTGACCTCGCGGTCGAAGGACGTCGGCGGCAGCCCCATCCCGATGTGCGGGGTACCCCATCACGCTGCCGACACCTATGTCGCGCGGCTGGTGAAGCGCGGCTTCCGGGTGGCCATCTGCGAGCAGGTCGAGAATGCCTCCGCGGCGCGCAAGTCGAAGACGCCGCTGCGGCGCGAGGTCGTGCGGGTCGTGTCGCCCGGCACGTTTACCGACGCCGGTTACCTGGACGCCAGGGAACCCGCGTTCCTGCTGGCGCTCGCGCCGGGCGGCGGCGGGCGGAAGCAGGCGGAGGACGCGGTCTGGGGTGCGGCGCTGGTAGACCTGTCGACCGGCGAGTTCAGCGCGGCCGAGTACGCGGGCGGCGCCGGGCGCCAGGCCATCGTGGACGAGGTGGCGGTGCTCCGGCCCCGCGAGGTGATCGTTGCCGGCGATCTGCCGCTGCTCGATCTTTTTCCGGAGCTTGCCGCGTTCGACCTCCCGGTCACGACGCTCGACGCCTGGATGTTCGGCATGGAGCACGCACGCGAGACGCTGTGCGACCAGCTCCGTACCGCCACGCTCGACGGTTCCGAGCTCGCCGGCCACGCGGCGGCCACGGCCGCGGCCGGCGCGCTGGTCCAGTATCTGCGGGATACGCAGAAGGTCGACCTGGCGCACGTGCGGCGCATCGACTTCCGCTCGCGGGCCGACCATGTCCTGATCGACGCCACGACGTTGCGGCACCTGGAGATCATCGCGGCGGCGGACGGCGGCAGCGACGGGTCCCTGCTGGGCGAGATCGACCGCACGGCGACCCCGATGGGAGGACGCCTGCTGCGCGCCTGGCTGCAGCGTCCGGCGCGCGCCGTCGAGGCGATCCACAACCGGCTCGACGCGGTCGAGGAGCTGGTGTCCCGCGGCCAGGACCGGACCAGGCTGCGCGGGACGCTCAAGTCGGTGCACGACCTCGAGCGCCTCGTCGCGCGCGTCGCCCTGCGCACGGCCGGACCGCGCGATGTAGTCGCGCTGCGGCAGTCGGTGGCCCTCATCCCGCACGTGCGCGACCACCTTGCCGAATTCGGGGCCCCGCTCGTCCGCAGCCTCGCCGCACAGCTCGACGACGTCGCGGACGTGCGCGAGGCAATCGAGACCACGCTTGTCGACGAGCCGCCGCCGCTGGCGCGGGACGGCGGCTGCATTCGCGACGGCGTGGACCCCGCGCTCGACGAGTTGCGCGCGATCAGCCGCGATGCGAAGCAGCAGATAGCGGCCATGGAGCGGGCGGAACGCGAGCGGACCGGCATAGGCAACCTCAAGGTCCGCTTCAACCGCGTATTCGGCTACTACATCGAAGTGTCGAAGGCGAACCTGCATGCCGTTCCCGAGGACTACCAGCGCCGGCAGACCGTGGCCACGGGCGAGCGGTACATCACGCCGGCGCTCAAGGAGTACGAGGACAAGGCGCTGGGCGCGGACGAGCGCCTGCTCGAAATGGAGCAGGCGCTGTTCGAAGCGCTGCGGCTGCAGGTTGCGGCCGAAGCGACGCGCATACTGGAGTCCGCGCGGGCAATCGCGGCGATCGACGTGCTGGCGGCGCTGGCCGAGGCCGCGCATGCCCTCGACTACGCCAAGCCGCGGGTGCACGACGGCCCGGAGCTGCGGATCAGCGAGGGCCGGCATCCGGTCGTCGAGCGGCGCTCGCCCACGCCGTTCGTACCGAACGACCTGCTCCTGGACGACGCGACGCAGCAACTCGTCATAGTCACCGGGCCCAACATGGGCGGGAAGTCCACGTTCCTGCGGCAGGCGGCCCTCATCGTCCTGCTGGCGCACGCCGGATCGTTCGTGCCGGCCGCCGAGGCGCAAGTGCCGCTCACGGACCGCATATTCGCCCGCGTGGGCGCCGCCGACAACATCGCCCGCGGCCAGTCCACGTTCATGCTGGAGATGCAGGAAACGGCCCGCATCCTCCACACGGCCACGTCCGAGAGCCTGGTGCTGCTGGACGAGATCGGCCGCGGCACCGCCACCTTCGACGGCCTCAGCCTGGCCTGGGCGGTCGCCGAGCACCTCGCGACCGGGCCGCGCGCGCGGCCCAAGACCCTTTTCGCGACGCACTACCACGAGCTGACCGCCCTGGCCGACGCCATCCCGTGCGTGGCCAACCTGCACGTCGTGGCGCGCGAATGGCGCGACGACATCATCTTCCTGCGCCGCGTCGAGCCGGGACGCTCCGACCGCAGCTACGGCATTCAGGTGGCGCGCCTGGCCGGCCTGCCCCCTGAAACCGTGCAGCGCGCGCGCGACATCCTGGCCACGCTGGAGAACGACGAGCTCTCCGGCGGGCGCCGCCCGCTGCCCGGCGGGGAGAACGGCGGAGGCGACAGCCAACTCGACCTGTTCCGGCGGGAGCCGGCCGCCCATGCCCGCGTACTGGAGCAGATTCGCGCGACGAACCTCGACGAGCTCACGCCCCTGCAGGCGATCGCGCTGCTCGCCGATCTGCAGCGGGACCTCGAAACCCCCGAGTGATGCACGGCCCATGACGTCCAGGAAATCGCGGCTGCTGAACGTGCCGGTCGAGCCGTTCACCGTGGAAGCGGGGCTGCCGGCGGAGGAAATCCTCCACCGCATGGAGCGGATCTCGTTCCAGGGCCGCAACCTCGCCACCGCCCACAAGGTGTGGCGCAGGATGCTGGCCGACGACGTGCTAATCTTCCTCGGGGTTGCCGGTGCGCTCAGCGCCGGCGGCCTGCGCCTGGTGCTGGCGCACCTGATCGGGCAGCGCTACGTCGACTGCCTCGTCTCGACCGGCGCGAACCTGTACCACGACCTGCACGAGACACGCGGCCGGCGGCACTTCCTCGGGTCGCCGCGGGCCGACGACCGGGAGCTCCAGGCCGAGCACATCGACCGCGTGTACGACACGCTCGTCGACGAGGAAGAGTTCGTGGACAACGACAACTGGATTGCGACATTCGCCGCAACCCTCGACGCCCGGCCGTACACCAGCCGCGAGTTCCTGTACCTGCTGGGCGGGCACCTGTGGCGCGAGACCGGCCGCGACGGCATCCTGACGGCGGCGTACCGCGCCAACGTCCCGGTCTTCTGCCCGGCCATCGCCGATTCTTCGATCGGGATGGGCCTCTCGCAGGCCCGCGATCAGCGGCCGGACGCCGGGCAGGTCGATGTCATCGGCGACGTTGCCGAATCGGCCGCGCTGGTGGTCCGCCGGCCTCGGACGGCGTCGGTCGTGCTGGGCGGCGGCACGCCGAAGAATTTTATCAACCAGGCCAGCGTGCAGGCGGAGTACTGCGGTTCCGGCGCGACCGGCCACCGCTACGCGCTGCAGATCGTCACCGACGTCCCGCACTTCGGCGGCGCGTCCGGCTCGACGCTGGACGAAGCGCAGAGCTGGGGCAAGTTGTCCGCGGATGCGGACTACGTGACCGTCCATGCCGACGCCACGCTCGCGCTCCCGCTGCTGGCGACCGCGCTGGCCGGCAGCGCCCGCAATCTGCTTGCCGCGCGGCGGCCGGCCTGCTTCGAGCTCGGCGGACCTGTCATGTCCGTCAACGGCACGCCACTTCCTGCCCGCGGCGCGGCTACTCCTGGATAGCCGGTTCCTGCTGGGTCACGCAGTGGATCGCGCCGCAACCCAGCACCAGGTCCACAGCGTGGACGCCGACCACCTCCCGCCCGGGAAAGAGGGGGGCGAGCAGCGCCAGCGCAATGCGGTCGCGCGGGTCGTTGAACGTCGGGACCAGCACCCGGCGGTTCGCGATGTAGAAGTTCAGGTAGCTCGCCGGCAGGCGCCGGCCCCCGAAATGCAACGGGCGCGGCATCGGAATCTCGATGATCCTCAGGGGCGCTCCGCCGGCCGCGGTCATGCGCGCCAGCCGCGCGAGGTTGTCGGCCAGGCGGCCGTGGTTCTCCTCGGCAGGATCGGGCTCCGCCGCGGCAACCACCACGCCCGGCGCCACGAAGCGCGCCACGCCGTCCACGTGACCGTGGGTATCGTCCCCCGCCAGCCCCCGGCCCAGCCACAGCACGCGGCGGGCGCCGAGGTAGTCGCACAGCGCCTGCTCCATTTCGCCGCGGCCCAGCCGCGGATTGCGCGCCTGCTTGCGGCCCAGCAGACATTCCTCCGTCGCCAGCAGCGTCCCCTCGCCGTCGACGTCGATGCTGCCGCCCTCGAGCACGACCGGCAGCGGCCCGCCCGCCGCAGCCGCCGTGCACTCCGCCTCGAACCGGTCCAGGCCCCGGCGCTCCGCAATGCGCGCGGGCAGCAGATTGTCGCGGCGCCAGGCCCGGAAGCGGGCCCAGCCGTTGAACCGCCAGTCGGTGACAGCCACCCTTTCCGGTCCGGCCTGTCCGTCCCGCACGACGAAGATCGGACCGCTGTCCCGGACCCAGGACCGGTCCGTCGCGATGCGGTAGCTCTCGATCCGGTCGGGGTCGACGCCGGCCGCGCGCAGCCGGTCGCAGGCCCGCTTCTCGACCGCGCGGTCAGCGAACAGCACGCAGACCGACTCGCCGTCAATCAGCAGCCGCGTGATCTCGGTGAAGCACCAGTGGATCGCCGCGGTCTTGGGCTCCCAGTCGGTCGGGTTGTGCGGCCAGACGAGCCAGGTGGCGCGATGGGGCTCCCACTCGGCCGGCATCCGATAACCCTGCGCCGCGGGGGAACCGGCGCCGGGGACCAGCAGCTCGTCGCGAGTCATCCACCGCCGGCGCCGGAATCGCCGGCCGGATCGTCCAGGAAGCGGCGGCTCAGCGGCGCGTAGGTATCGATCCGCCGGTCGCGCAGGAACGGCCAGTCGCGCCGTTGCCGCTCGATCAGCGTCCGGCTGCACTCGGCGACCACCACGTCCGCCCCATCGCCGGCAGCTTCGGCAACGACGCGCCCGGCGGGGTCGCAGATGAACGACCGCCCCCAGAACCGGAGCCCGCCGTTCGGATCGCCCTCGTGTCCCACGCGGTTCACCGCCGCGACATACACACCGTTGGCGATGGCGTGCGACCGCTGCACCGTCTGCCAGGCGGCATGCTGCGCCCGCCGCTCTTCTTCGTCGTCGGCCGACAGCCAACCGATCGCGCTCGGATAGAAGATCACCTCGGCGCCCTGCAGCGCCGTCAGGCGGGCCGCCTCCGGATACCACTGGTCCCAGCAGATCAGCACGCCGATCCGCCCGGCGCGGGTGTCGAACACCCGGTAGCCGAGATCGCCAGGGGTGAAATAGAACTTCTCGAAGTATTGGGGATCGTCGGGAACGTGCAGCTTGCGGTACTGCCCCAGCAGTTCGCCGCCAGCGTCGATGACGGCGGCCGTATTGTGGTACAGGCCCGCGGCGCGGCGCTCGAACACCGGTGCGACCACGACGACGCCCAGCTCGCGAGCCAGCGCCGCGCACAGCTCGGTGGATCGGCCGGGAATCCCTTCCGCCAGGTCGAAACAGCGCGCGTCCTCGGTCTGGCAGAAATACGGCGAGGCGAACAGCTCCTGCAGGCAGATGATGCCGGCGCCGAGCCGCGCGGCCGCGCGAATCCCGTCGAGCGCCGCCCGGCGGTTCGCCTCCGTGTCGCCGCCGCACGGCATCTGGACGAGGCCGATACGAAAGCTGTCGGGGCGCGGGTTGCCGGTGGCCGGCACGGTCATCGGCCGCGAGATCAGTTGCCGCTGGCCGCGGCATCGAGGGCGTCCGCCTTGCGCCGCGCCTCCGCGGCGTAGATGGACAACGGGAACTCCTCGACTACACGGGTGAACGCCGCCAGCGCGTCAGTGTCCTGACCGCCCAGCTCGTATGCGTGTCCGAGCCGCATCAGCACGGCATCGACCGGGACGACCGGCTCGGCCTCCATGCTCTCCTGCTCCAGCAATTCCACCGCGCCGCCGGCGTCGCCGCCGAGGATGCGTGTCTCGGCCAGTCCCAGGCGCGCTACGGCAGCGTGCAGCGGGTCGTCGGCTGCCGCGATCACCTGCCGGTAGGCGTCGGCCGCTTCGTCCAACCGGCCGAGCCCCACGAGCGCGGCAGCCGCCTCGTAGCGCGCGGCAACGCCGGCGCGCAAGTCCGGATAGCTGTCCGCGGCGATCGTGAAATGCTCCAGCGCCGCTTCCAGGCGCGCGTCCTCCGTCGGGAAGGTGCCCGGCGGCTGCTCCCATACCGCGTCGGCGCCGTCATCCGCTTCCGGCGGCGCAGCAATGGTGCTGTTCAACACGATCAGGGCTTCGGACAACAACTCTCCGGCCTGGCTCGCCCGCTGCTGCTGCCAGACCAGGTATCCGCCCGCGGCGACGGCCGCCACAACCACGACGGCGCCCGCCACGGCCAGCGTCCGGGCTTGCGTCAGCAACACCGCCTGGACCCGTGTCAGGGCCGTCGCCAGCGGGTTGTCCTTCAGGTGATGTCGTTCTTCTCTCCGCATGTTGCTACCTGCATTCCGCGTCGGAACCGCACCGACCTAGGGAGCCGCCGCTGCGTCTTCCGCCCGCGCGCCGGTGAGGATGTTCATCAGGCCGTAGTTGCCTTCGTGGCAGGCGTACTCGTACAGCGGCAGGTCGCTCCGGTTCATCGGATAGCGCGCCGTGAACGGCCGGATGAAGATGGACGGGTTCTCTACCGTGAACTCGTACTGGAGCGTGCCGTCGTCAGTCCGCGTGAAGCGCTCGATCAGCTTCAGGTCGCCGCCGGTGCCCCACGACACGGCGGTGGTGCTGAAGCTGGCGATCTTGTCCGTGAAGTTGGTGGTTTCAACCACGAGGGTGTCACCCTCCCAGCGCCCCCGCGCATCGCCCAGCCACTGCCGCATGTGGTCCGGCAGATGCGGCCGGCCGTCCAGCGGCACGACGCGCACGTCGTGGATCATCTCGACCGCCAGCACGACGTAGCCCGGCGCCTGGAAGACCTGCAGGTTGTTGTTGTAGCCGGCCGGAAGCAGCGGCGGACCCGTGCTGAAGCCGACGATGCAGCGCTCCGCGAGGCCGCGATCCTCCGGCCCGTCGCTGCCGATGCCGTTCGCACGGGTCCGCACCGGGCGCCCCCCGGCGCGGCGGTGTTCCTCTATGCGCCGCTCCTCGGCAGCCGTGAACGGCGGGATCCTGCCGTCCGGCGGATCCACGATAAGGGAAGCCTGCGTGAGGGCGGTCGCCCGCGAGCGCTCGGTCCACACCTCCTGGCCGTACGCCCCGGTGTCGCCTGCGGCCGGCCTCTCGCTGTCCCGTGTCAGCGCTGCCTGCCGGCTCCGCTCCCCCACCGCGGCCGCTTCCTCTTCCGTCAGCACCGCGCGGTCCGCCAGGTCATCGGGGCGCTGCAGCGGCGTGAACGTCCAGTACTCCCAGATCCCCTGAAGGTCCGGGTCGCCCCACGGCGTGCGCGGCGTTTCGGACGCCGCACCCTGGCCGGCCGCGCCCGCCGTCCCGGCGAGCGCCGCGACGAGCACGACCACCGACGCGACGACTCTGTGAGCAGGCATGCGCTGGCGTCTCCTTCTGAAAAAACAAGGATAGCGCAAAGGTGTCCGGACGCGCGCGCCCGGACGCCGTGAAGGAATGTTGGCGCGCGTGGCAGGATTCGCATAAATCCTGTAAGCCATTGTTTCATAGCGCCTTACAGGATAGCGTTCCTCGCCTATACCACGGTCATACCCACATCGCGAAGTCCGCCTTAGCGCCCCTAATCCAGCGGCTTACAGACCCGGCGGTGGCCTACCGATGAGCTGATATCGTGGGTCGGCGGCGGCGAGCCTATCACGAGTCTTCTGGTCGTCCGCGAGTTCTCGCTCATACTTTACCTGCATGTCGTTGGCCTTCACGGTCAGGTCGTGCGCGGACACAAGCCTGTCCTCCAACTCAGCATGGTCAGTGATCCTCGCGCGGTCGTTGTCTGAACTAGGGAGCGTGTCCTCAAGGGCATCGACCTTCTTCATGTCTGCGTTGCACTGCTCCTCCCACGCCTGCATCGCGCCGGAGCCCGGTCGGCCCGCAGCTGCGAAGGTATGCTCTCGGGACAGCTTCGCCCTCTGGATCAGTCCGGGTAGTCCGTCAATGATGTGGCGCACCTCCACCACGGCCTTACCAAGCTGAATGCGCAGGTCGCGCGCCTTCGCTACGTTAGCTCGCCGGTACGCCATGGACGCTACAATCAACGCAAGTACGCTGGTTCCCACCGCGACGACATCGCGCATTCCGAAGTCCAACATCGAAACGAGTATATCGGACACGGCTCTAGCCGCTTCTGGCGTCTAGGCAGTGCTCCGGCGGATGCCGGGCGACGTGGGGAGGCCGGGGTCAGATGACCGGCTAGTTGCCCTTCAGGTCAGCGTCCAGCAGCGCCAGGAGTTCGCGGCGCACCAACTGGCCAACTTCCCAATGCGGGCGCTGTTGTGCTTGCACTGGAGGCTGTGACTCATGGCGACACCCCCGTAGCCGCGTCGACTCGTGGTGCTAGCACACCATAGAGGCGCTGCATCGCGTCGACTGCCCGTTCGATCGCGGCAGGCCACGTACGCTCGTCTACCCATCCCCCTGGAACCGAATAACTAATGCGGCAGGCGCGCTTATCGTCAAGGCGCTGCCAGGCGAGAGGTCCGCCGAACTTCGCCTCGACTGCGGCACGCTCAGCGTGGAGGATGTCAAAGAGGGCTTTATTGTCCGCGGCGACTGGATCGTCGATGTATAGCTCCGCCCGAGTTTCGTCCTGGAGTACGGAGTAGTTCCACCATTGGCCGTGTCGTCGCGTTCCCAGCCAGCTGTACCTGCCGGGCGAGATCCGGGCGTGGAGATCGGACTGCTCGTTGGCGTGCGCGAGCAGGGCCGTCCAGAACGCTTGCCTCGCCTCGCGTCGGTCCGGGCGGTCGACGATCTCGTGAGCTTCGTCGTCCGGGTCTGCGATCGGATCGGGGACAGGTGGCTTCTCGCCGTCGAGGTCTAGCCGAGATGGGTTCCAGACCCACTCGGCAAGGCGAATGTACAGCTCCTGCCGTTCAGCCTGTGCGTCCGGTCCGAACGCGTCGTAATGCCGAAAACCGAGGCCCGTCCGCTCCAACAGGTTCCGGAAGCTCGGGTTGTTTTGGTATGCGCGGGGATGCAGGCTGCGGGCCAGCAGGTTCTCGCTATTGTAGGCATGCCGCTTGGCCTCGTACGAGGCATCGCCCAGGCTCTGGTTGACGCCGCTCTGGATCAGCACCAGACCACCCAAGCGATTGCGCTCGGTTTCGAAGTCACTCGGATGTGTGTACCATTCCTTGAAACGGTCGTATTGATCAGCCCATATGTGCTCGATCTCAAACGGTCGAGCGCGCCCCTGCGAGACAAGATCCTCAAAACTGGATGACAGTCCAGACTCAACGTTGAGCCAGTGCGTTAGGCGCGCGAGGATGTGGCGAACCTGACGGTAGTTCTGGTTGTGTAGTCGGAACCGAGGCTCGCGCGCGAAGCTCTCGGGCTGCTCGTCCAGCAGTGCTCGTAGATAGTCCGCGAGACTCGCGACGCTACGCCCTCGGAGCTCCTTTGTCAGGATGAAGAGTGTGTACTTGACGGACGAGTAGCTGATCGTGCGGAAGTTCCAGACGCGGCGAGCAAGCCAGATGTCCAGATAGTCCGCGACCAGAGCGATCTTACGGTGTAGTTCTTCGTGGCCGTCACTCGGGCTGAGCGGAGCCAGCAGCGCCTGGGTCTGTAGCGTAAAGCCACGGTCCTCGTTATAGCGGATCGACTCCCAGCCCGGCGTCAACTCGTGCGCGGCCTGCCCTATGGCCAAGGCCTTTCGCGCGTAGAAATCCAGGTCCCGTGATACGAATCGGACAAACGAGTCGGAGTCCCCAAGTCCGAGATGCTCCTTGTGATCACGCACCCAGCGATGAAACTCCGTGCCGATGCGCTCATAGTCCTTGTTCTCGGCTCCCCGCTGGCCCGGACGGATCGTCTCGGCGTGACTGGCACGGAGCCAGTTCTTGAAGAAATCCACGTCTTCGTCGTCGCCTAACTTCTTCAGGGCTTCGATATGCTGCTTCCAGATGCTGTTGACGTTGCGCTGATCATCTTCGTGACGCACGTTGGAGAGCACGTACCCCTTCAGCATTTCTGGAAGGCTCAGGCTGAGGCCCCGGTCATTCATAGTCTCGAAGATCGTGTAGGCATCTTCGTCCGAATACGCCTCGATCTCGACGAGATGCACGTTCTCCAGCAACCAGTCGACGAAGAACGGCAGGGCGACTCCGGTCGCCTCTTCTGGGAGGTGGTCGGCAATGTTCGCGTACCGTGCGGCGATATTCCGCAAGGACTCACTAGTACCGTTGAGGTCTATCGCCTCGCCATCCATCAGCCGTTGCATGACCTCGACGCGGTTTGGCACGTCCAGGTTGAAGCTCTTGCGGCCGAATTTCTCGGAGTAGACGAGGGTCTGGACCCCGACCCGATCGTCTCGGTTCTTCTGGAGGTGGTGCAGATGGATTAGGAGCAGGGTTAATGTCGTCAGTCGCTGCTGGCCGTCCACGACGAACCGCTGGCCCCGCTTGTGACTGATGACTATGGAACCGAGAAAATAGTGGCCGTATCCCTCAACTTCAAGACGCGAGTGGCCGACCTTGTATGAGTCCAGGAACTTCCCCGTCAGGTCATCGATCAGCTCCCGCACCTGTCGCTCTTTCCAGACATACTCGCGCTGGTAGAAATCGATCGCGTACTTGGCCTTATCGAGCAGTTCGCGCACGGTGCGTGCGCGCCCGTCGATGGTCTTGGCCTGGGGATCTTCGGTCGTCATACCAGTGCCTCCTCCAATACCGGCACGCTGACCGGGCCGGCGAACCTTCCATCTGGCTGCACATAATCGATGCTGGTGGACGCTTGTGGACGGGTCGTCTGCGGCCTGTCTACGTCGCGGTGGGCGCGCCGGATGGAGTGACGCTGGAATGGCGAAGTCCCATAGCCACTACCGCATTCTCATGCCTATGCGCCAGTTCTTCTCTGTCCACAAATTGATTCGATCCGCATCGAAATCTAAAGCACCCGGCCGCGATCTGTAGTAGAAACGCCTCCGCGCCAGCTTCAAGAATCGCCACGACTTGAACGTGCGGCGAAGATACTCCAGCTCATTGAGTTGTTGAGCGTGCATTTGCCGCGAGTCGCTAATGAGAGCCGGTGGATAGATCTGCAGTTTTTTCAGATCATTCACGAGTTTTTTGCGATCTTCCCCACCGAGGCCGTCTTCTATGTTTTTGCGTAGTTGTTGTTGAAAATGCTCTACGTCAGCCAAGAGCCGTTTGAGAATGGGTCCCGCAGTACATGGGAACAGGAGGTACCAAATGCGCGCCAACCAACTCCTGAACCGCTCCGCAAATAGCATTAAGCCGGTGGCAGCAGCAATGATGCTAGCGACCAGATCGACAATCTCCTCGGTCGGCATTCCACGATCATAACCTGTTACACAGAAAGCTCAACCCCGTGCCCACAACCCCTGCCGCGAGCGTCGGCGTAGGGGTCCCCAAAGGCTACTCGCCGGTCAGCGCGGCCAGAGCATTGCCGCCCTCGCCGTCCAGCGCCTTTCCAAGACAGTCTGAACGAACAACGAACGACACTCTGACACCAGCGTCGTCGCAGGCGCCACGACAACAGCGCTACGGCGGCGACGGGCGCCAGCGTCACCGACGACATCAGTGCAGTCGTTCGGCGTGCTCCTGTCTGACGGCCTCCGAGCGAGCGTCAGTAGTACTGGCGGATGTACCCGTAGGCCCGGTCGAACAGCTCTTTGTCCTGGTGCAGGCGGTACTTGAATAACGTCTTCCGGAGCGCCTTCTTTACCTCCCGCTCGCCCGCGTGGGTCGTTTGCCAGCCCTCGAAACGGACGTGCCGGACGATCTCGTCGATGTCGTTGACGATCCGCTCGACCATGATGGGCGTCCGGTCGTTGCGAGCCTGCTCGAACAGCTCCGTCAGCGCGGCCTTGCCGCGTTCCTCGGGCGTCGCAGGCTCGACAGTCCGCTCCGCCTCGACCACGTCGCGAGCCAGCTCGAGCAGGGACTTCAGGAACTCGATGCTGACCAGCAGTCCCTGCTCGTGCTTCCGCCGCAGCTCTTCCAGCCGCTCACCAAGGGCACGAAAGCGCGGGTCGTTCAGGTGTCTACGGAGACGCTCGATGACCCTGATTTCGATCTCCTTCGACTTCTTCTCCGGGTCCGTCGTGCCGAGCACGGCGTCCAGCACGTCGGCGTCGAGCACCAGCGTTTCCAAGTCATCGCGCACCGCTTCAACGTGAACGTGCCGGTGGATGATGTCGATGGTCTTGGCGCCGAGCGTGTGCCAGAGGAGCTTGCCCGTTCCCGTCGAGGGCTTCAGTGATTCGTACACTTGGCCCAGCCAGGCGTGGTCAGCTTCATACGGCTCCAGACTCGGGTCGGGCGAGATCGCGTCCCAGAGTCGCGCGAGGTAGCTGTAGTCGGCCGCGAATCGGTCGCGCGTCTCGTTGTCCGGTAGGCACTCCTGCGCGGCGATCAGTCCCTCGTAGCCGGTGACCGTGCGATCTACCCCGGAGAACCACGCCAAGCACTTCTGCACGGCTGCGGGAAGCGCGGCGATCAGCTTATTGAGGTTCGTGACGACGCGGGTGATGCCTTCCTCGTCGAACTGGATCGCCTGGGCCACGTCGTCGAATACCCCGAGGTAGTCGACGATCAGCCCGTGTGTCTTGGTCTCGCCGTACGGCCGGTTCGTGCGGCAGATGGCCTGTAGCAGCGCGTGGTCCCGTAGCGGCTTGTCCAGGTACATCGTCTGCAGGATGGGAGCGTCGAAGCCGGTCAGCAGCTTCGACGTGACGATCAGGACCTTCAGCGGGTCGTTCGGATCACGGAAGCGGTCCAGAAGCCGTTCCTCGGCGTCCTTGTCCCTGCGGTAGGCGGCGTACTCGTCCTCGCCGCTGTTCACGGTCATGACCACGTCGGACATCTCCGCCGGCAGCACCCGGTCGAGCGCCCGCTTGTAGAGTACGCAGCTCTCGCGGTCGTAGGTGACCACCTGAGCGCCAAAGCCGTTGGGAGCCACCTTCTCCTGGAAATGCTTCGTGATGTCGGCGCAGATCCGCTCGACCCGTTCCGGCGTCTTCAACAGCACCGCCGTGCGGGCTGCGGTCTTCGAGAGTTGCTCCCGATCCAGATCGCTCAGGCCACCGGTCAGCTCTTTGTACTCGGCGTCGATGGCGGCCCGGTCGATGTGCAGCTCGGGCAACCGCGGCTCGAAGTGCAGCGGCTTGGTCGCACCGTCTCGGATCGACTCCTCGAAGCCGTAGCGGCTCAGGTAGCCGTATTCGTCCTCCTCGGCGCCAAAGGCGAAGAACGTGTTGTGGTCGGCACGATTGATCGGGGTCCCGGTCAATCCGAACAGGAACGCGTTCGGGAGCGCCCTGCGCATCTTCCGCCCGAGGTCCCCTTCCTGGGAACGATGTGCCTCGTCGACCAGCACGATGATGTTGTGACGGTCGTTCAGGACACCGCCTACCTCGCCGAACTTGAAAATCGTCGTGATGATGATTTTCCGGGCGTCCTGCGCGAGCAACCGTTCGAGATCCGCCCGGCTGTCGGCCTTCTCCAGGTTCGGCGCGTCGGCCGCGTGGAAAGTGCTGGATATCTGCGTGTCGAGGTCGATTCGGTCGACCACGATGATCACTGTCGGGTTTCCCAACGCCGGATGCAGCCTTAGCTTGCGGGCCGCGAACAGCATCAGGAGCGACTTGCCGGAACCCTGGAAGTGCCAAACCAGGCCCTTCTTGGGGTGGCCGGCGACAACCCGCTCCACAATGCGGTTCGCCGCCTCGACCTGCTGGTAACGTGCGACGATCTTGGCTCGTCGCCTCCCCCTGCCCGTGGCGTAGGCCGTGTAGCTGCCGAGCAGGTCCAGAACCGTGCTCGGGCGAAGCATCGACGAGACTGTCCGCTTGATCCGTTCGAGCTTCGGCGCGTCTGCGTTGTCGTCCGCGCGCCACGGTCCCCAGAGATCTACCGGCAGGCCAATCGATCCGTATCGCAGGTCCTTCCCTTCGGTGGCGACCGAGCAGAGGTTCGGCACGAACAGATCAGGCACGTTCCGCTCGTAGTCGTCGCGGATCTGCGTCGCGCCGTCAAACCAGCTCTGGCTCGACCGTACCGGCGTCTTCGCCTCGATGACGACCAGCGGAAAGCCGTTTACCAGCAGCACCAGATCCGCGCGTCGCTCCTTCGAACCCGATCGGACGGTGTACTGGGTGCTGACGACATACTGGTTGCGTTCGACGTCCTCAAGGTCGACGAGCCGCACGGTGACGTGCTCGCCGTCCGCGCCGAACGGCATCGACCGCTCTCCGGCGAGCCAGGCTGCGAACTCCTCGTTCGCCTTGACCAGCCCGTCCGTCCGCACGCCCATCAGGATGGCCCGCAGTCGGTACAGCACGTCGTCGGCCCGGTCCGGCTGAGCTGCGATCTCCGGATTGAGGCGGAGCAGCGCCTCCCGTACGTGGTCCTCGACAAGGACCTCGTGCGTCTGCCGCGGCAGGTGTTGCGGCCCGAGGTAGTGCCATCCGAGGCCGGAGAGCGTGCCGTGCCGCCGTGCGAGGCCGGGTCCGACGGCCGTATGGTGGGTTACGCCGCCGCAGAGGATGTCGCGGAGGAGCGCCTCGACCGTGTTCGACTCGGTGAAGGTCACGCGCTGACCGTTCGTACCTGTCCTGGTCGGAGGTCCCGCAACGCCCGCGAAATGGTGTCCACTAGCGGCTTGAGGTGTTCCATGCGGTTTGAAGGCGCTCGAACGATCAGCACACCCAGACCAGGTCCCTCAGGTCCTGCTGGTGCGGAAGACCGCGGTCCATCGTTAACAATGCGTCGAAGTCCCCTCGCGCGCGCCGGAGGAGTTCCCCGTTTGTCATCCCCGACCAGCCGCGGGCCTGTACTGTGAAGGCGTCGTGCTCTATCAACTGATCGGCGAGAGCCCGCGGCAAATTCTCGTCAAGCAGAACGCGCACAAGTCAGGACGGAGTCCCGGGCGCTGGCGAGAGCCGCTAGGGCCTGCGCCCTGGTCACCGACGGGAATTGGTCGAGGAACTCTTCGAGCGACTCGCCGCCTTCCAGGTAATCGAACAGCGTCCGTGCCGGCACCCGAGTACCACGGAATACTGGCGTGCCACCGGAAATCTCCGGGTCGCTGTGAACGATCGACTGCGAGACAGTCGGTACGCCGGCCAGCTCCCCACCGGCGGCGAACGCGAGGCAGGCACGAATGTCCTCACGTTCCAGGTCGGGGAAATCCCGCAGGATGACGTCTTCGGACATGCCGGACGCCAAGTGTTCGAGCACGTCGGAGACCGTCATGCGCAAGCCACGGATGAAGGGCTTACCGCCCCGTTTTCCGGGCTCGATCGTGATCCGGTCCAGATGCGCCATCGGCTCAGCGTACGCAACGTCCCGCCATCGGTCAAGGGGCAGCGCCCCACGCGGCATCGCATCCAACCCCGATCCGGGGCAGTATCTTCCGGTCATCAGCTTCGAGAGACCGAGTGTTTAACGGCCGCCGGGTATCAAACACAATCACATCAGGCCGGCCGAAGCTGAGCCGAAAGGAACCAAGACGCAAACCGGCTCACCTTTCGCGCTCGTTGCGTGAGAGCGACGCGCGTTTTGCGCAACGTGTCTAATTCGCGGACAATCTCTCTTTGACACTTCAACTTAGGAAGTGGCACCAGCATCCGATGCAAGCTGTCGATATTGATATTGGATTGGCTGACCCCGCGCGTGGCGAAACGCATCACTTGGCGCCTGCCGAGAGGGTGGTTAAGGAATGCGCACAAGTAATCGGGAAGTACTCTTTGACGATCAACTTGGATGCGAATAAGGTACGACGCAAACACGTATTCTCCCCTTAGCTTATGTATGCCGGTGCGACCGACCAGGTCATGGCTATTGGTTCTGTTCAACAGAATATCGTCGTTCCGCAACAGATACCGGTCGTACTCTTGATCTGTCAGATTAACGAACCCAATGTCGGCGTCAGTCGTCAGACCTTCACTGAGATTCGTCATGCGCAGTATTGGATATTGTCCCTCGCCGGCAATGGGCACTGAGGACCCGTACTGGGCCACTGTCACCAAGTCACCAAGTGGCACGAGCGCCGACTGCGGTGAGTAATGGCCGAATTGCCGGTGGTAAAGGCGGATACTCGAATCAGGTACCCCTACCAAGTATTGAGCCAGTAGGCTATCTAAAATACGGAGTGTGGCAGCGGCTGCGTCAAGATGTAAGGATGCCGTACGGCCGCCGGCGCGCAAAACGACCGCCAATCGACTTTGTTCGTCCAGCGGAGGCAGGGCGAACTCGTAGGCAGCGAGACTCCGCCAGTTGGTTCGCGGGGACAACGAACCAGCGGAGGTGCCGATCGCATGATCGAAGAAGCTGTCGGTCTGGCAGACGAACGGTAGAAGCTCGGGCAGCAGTCGCCGGTCGTCGCTGGATTCGAGCACGTAGATGTCGCCGCTGCACACCCCGGTGAAGTCCGGGACGGCAACCTTGCGCTGGTAGGAACGTCGTTTCCCGAACAGAACTTGTCCAGGCCGGAACAGCGTCGTGAAGGTCGTGCCGTTTGCGACATCACCCCAGCGGCGAATCGCGAGGTTCCCTGGCTCGAGGTGCTCCAAGCCTACGTAGCGTGCGAAGCCCTCGGCCGCCGGATCCGATGTCCGTTCCGTGCAGAGGCGTACGACATCCCCGAAGGCGACCCGCGTCCATCCGGGTTTGAGCCTGCTGCTATCCATCGGTCCGACTCTCGGCGGCGATCCGTTCGACCATCTCGATCACGTCGTCCATCTCCCGCCAGAACGCCGCGCTGCCGGCGTCGAAGTCGTCCCAGAGCCTTCGCAGATCGTCAATTGGGCTTTCCCGTGCGACCATCGCGCCGGCAGCTGGCCGCACATAGCGGGGGATGGACAGGTTCCCCTCGTTGGCGAGCACCTGCTCCGTTGTCGCCACGGCGGCGAAACCCGGCTCATCGGTGAATGCCCGGTAGACACTCAGGATCCGCTTCTGGTGCTCCGGCGCCAGGAAGCTCTGCGCCCGCTCCCGTGCCACCTCGCGCACCGCGTCGATGAAAAGCATCCGTCCGCGGCGCTTGGGTGGCTTGCGGGTGCGGCAGACGACGACGCATGCCTCCATCGGCGAGTTGTAGAAGAGGTTCGGTCCGAGGCCGAGCACGCACTCGACGAGGTCGCGCTCGATCAGGGCGTACCGCATCGAGGCCTCCTCCTGGCGGAACAGGACGCCGTGCGGGAACAGGATGGCACACCGGCCCGTCTTCCGGTCGAGGCTCTGGAGAATGTGCTGGAAGAAGGCGTAGTCGGCCCGTCCCTGCGGCGGCGTGCCGAGGATGTTGCGGCCCCATGGGTCTTCGAGCCACGCGTCCCGGTTCCAGGTCTTGATCGAATACGGCGGATTGGCGAGCACCATGTCGAACGTCATCAGGCGGTCTAGCTCGATGAAGGCAGGATCGCTCAGGGCGTTGCCGACCGCGATCCGGAAGTCCTCGACGCCGTGCAGAACGAGGTTCATGCGTGCAATGGACGCGGTCGTGCCGATGATCTCCTGTCCGTAGAGGCCGAGCGTCCGGGCATCGCCGCCGTTGCGCTGGACCTCCGCCAGCGCGGAAATGAGCATTCCGCCCGTGCCGGCGGTCGGATCGTAGATGCGCTCGCCCGGCCGCGGCCGGAGCATCTGGGTCATCAGGTGCACCAGCGTCCGGTTGGTGTAGAACTCCTGCGCCGTGTGGCCGCTGTCGTCGGCGAACTGCCTAACGAGGTACTCGTAGGCGTTGCCCAACTCGTCCTCCGGGACCGCGGCAAGGTTCAAGATGTGCTTCGAGAAGTGCTCGATCAGGTTCTTGAGCGTCGCGTCCGGCATCTGCGCCTTGTCGGTCCAAGGGGCATTCCCGAAGACGCCGGCGAGACGCTCCGGATTGGCCGTCTCGATGGCGCCGAACGCGGTGCGCAGCGTGCGCCCCACATCGCGCGCCGCACGGCGGACATCGGACCAGTGCGCGCCCGGCGGGATGATGAACCGGTCGTTGGCGGTCGCCTCCGCGTACCCGTGGTCGCCGGTCTCGTCGAAGGCGCTCCGGTAGTCCTCGTCCCATACGTCCGAGAGGCGCTTGAAGAAGAGCAGCGGGAAGACGTACTGCTTGTAGTCGCCGGCTTCGATTAGTCCCCGCAGGAGGTTTGCCGCGCCCCAGAGGTACGACTCTAGCGCCTGCTGGCCCAAGTGTCCGCCAGACGGATGCGCGTCAGCCACGTTCCTGTGCTCTCGTTCCGCTGTTGCTCCGGCCCGATTGAGTCACTCCAACCAGCCATCCTCGACCAGCACCCGCCTCAGGCGATCGTCGGCGGAGTGGGCTTCAGCCAACGCCGATTTGAAGGCGGCCAGCGCCTCGGGCAACGGAGGCACGTCCTCGCCGACGCGCGGCAGCACGTACCGGGAGATATTGAGCGTCCAGTCCTCGCGCTCGATCTCCTCCGTCGAGACCACCTTGGCCCGGTCCTCCACGTCCCGAAAACGCCGCACCCACCCGACGATCTGTTCAGCATGCCCCAGGTCGAGGAAGTTCTGCGCCCGGCCCTTGCGGAACAGGCTCGATGCGTCGATCACGATCACCTTCCGCCGTCGACCGCGTCGCTTCGCGTGGCGCAGCGTCACCACCGCCGGGGCGAGACTCGTGCCGTAGAAGATGTTGGGCGCGAGCCCGATCACCGCCTCGATCAAGTCCTGCTCCAGCAGCGCCCGCCGGATACGGCCCTCCGCGCCCTTGCGGAACAGCGCGCCCTGCGGCAGCACCACCGCCATCCGGCCCGAGTCTTCCGCCATCGACGCCACCATCTGCTGGACCCAGGCATAGTCGCCGTAGCTCGGCGGCGGCAGGCCGAAGGCGGCGCGGCCCCACGGATCCGCCTCCCACACCTCGCGGCCCCACTCCTTCAGCGAGAACGGCGGGTTGGCGATGACGCAGTCGAACGTCGCCAGGGCGCCGGACGCGTCCGTGAAGGCCGGGTCGCGAAGCGTGTCGTTCTGTTCGATCCGGAAGTCCTCGACGCCGTGCAGCACGAGGTTCATGCGCGCGATGGACGACGTGGTCAGGTTCTTCTCCTCGCCGAAGATGCGCCCGAAGAATGTCCGCGGGTCACCGCCGGCTCGTTCGACATGCTCGATCGCGCCAAGCAGCATGCCGCCGGTGCCGCAGGCCGGGTCGTAGATGCTCTCACCCTCCTGCGGATCGAGCAACTCGACCATCATCCGCACCACGCTGCGCGGCGTGTAGAACTCGCCCGCCTTCTTGCGCCGCGTGATGTCGGCGAACTCGCCGACTAGGTACTCGTAGGCATCGCCCAGAATGTCGGACCCGACCGCTCTGTTGCCCAGCGGCACGCCGGACAGCCCCTCGATCAGATCCCTGAGCAGCTCGTCGCCGAGCATCTCGCGGTTGCCCCAATCGGCGGCGCCGAAGACGCGGGCAAGCGTGTCTGGATTGGCACGCTCGATCGCTCGCATCGCCCGCGCCAGCACGGCGCCGACGTTGGTCGGCTTCTCGCGGACGTGTCGCCAGTGGCAACCGTCCGGCAGCGTGAAGCGATGCAGCTCCGGAAAGACATCGAGGTCGATGTCACCGTATTCCGCTCTGGCCTCGGCCGTCTCCTCGTCCCAGACGTCGCTGATCCGCTTGAAGAATAGGAGCGGGAGGATGTAGCCCTTCCAGTCCGTCCGGTCGACGGCGCTGCCGCGCAGGATCTGCGCGCAGTTCCAAAGGTCGGACTTCAGCTCCTGGAGGGTAAGCTGATTCGCCGGCATGAGCCGGCAATATGCTATTCGTTCTCACGCTCAGCTTGCACGTAACAGGCCCGCACGGGTCGGCAGATCGCAGCTACCCACGGTGATTGCTTCGAGCCCGAACGCCTCGCGGAACGCGTTCAACGTCGGAGGCCTCGGCGGACCAACGGCACGCGATTCCCGCCTGCGAGACGATCCGGATCTCGGAACCAAGCTGTTTCCGCCAGCGGGACGAGGGCGTTACCGCCGGCTGCAACGCGCACTACAGCACGAACGGCTGGGTGTAGTGCGCGTCGGTTGAGCCGGAGACGCCGGAGCGACGGGCCGCGTGCCGCGACGCCATGGCGGCGGGGCGGGACGCCGTCTGGGCCATCCGCCGGCCGCGGGCGTTCGCACGGGCGCTCGACGCGATGGCGGCCGAGCAGGCCGGACCCCATATGGCACATTGGTTGGCCAAATACGAGCCACTCGAATACAGTGAAACAAAATGACGACCCAGGCGCACAACGAGGCTCTGTCGTTCACTGTCCACGTCTTCAAGGAAGGCGACGTCTTTGTCGCGTACGTGCCTGAACTCGACCTGTCGAGCTGTGGAGACACAGCGCCCAGCGCGCGGAGCAACATCCAGGAAGCAGTCAGCCTGTTCTTGAAGACGTCCGAAGAGAGAGGGACCTTGACTGAAGTCCTGGAGGAAGCTGGCTACCGTCACGAAGGAAGACACTGGCGGTCGCCGGAGCACATCTCACTAGACCGGGTGCGTGTCAGCCTGCCGGCCTAACAGCCTGTGGCAAGAACGGTCGGGTGCGTCGATGGCGACCCTGATATGGGGGCCGTGGCCAAGGATACCGACACCATCGAGCATGCCAAGGCCCGCATCCGTTTCTGGCTTAATCCAGAGCTCGTAGAAGACGACTGGGCCGAGGATGAGATAGTCGGGTGGTTGGAGTCGTTGAGGGCGACCCCAGCGAACGCCGAGCCCGAAGCCGAGGCTGTGTCGCAGGTCATCGACCGAGCTGCCGGCGAAACGTGGGTTTGGGACGCGCTGCGGGAGATTGCCGGCACCAGGCTTCTGCGCGGCCAACTGCTCGGCGATGCCCTCCGCCGCTGGGCGGGCGAAGTCCTGCGCGGCGACCGCACTCCGCCCAGGAAACCGCGTGGTGCGCCGGCCACCACGAGGGAGCGGAACCATCTGATTGTCAAGGCTCTCAAGATCCTCCAGGATGAGTGTGGCCTGACGCTCACGCGTAACGACGCATCAGAGGTCGTCTCCGCGTGCGACGTTGTGGTTGAGGTGCTGGCCGAGTACGGAGTCTCTCTCTCCTACAAGCGAGTCGCGGAAATCTGGTTCAAACAACCGAAGGGCGGATACACGCCGGTCGAGTTGGAGTTGATCTAGGAGGGCGTGAGGGCCGCGAATGACGTTGGAGAGGCGGACCGTGCTGCACAATCCCAGAGAATGTCCAGCATGACAATCCTCTCCAGAGGCTTCACACTGAGTCGATGCCCTCCATTCGTCCTGTTCCCTACAAGGATCTTGTCGCTATTTTTGAAAAGGACGGCTTCGTGTTGAGCCGTCAGCGTGGAGATCATCTGGCCTACACGAAGTCTGGCGTGAACAGACCACTGATAATCCCAACGTACCGGTCAGTTCCTACGTTCATCATCAAGAATCTGCTCCGGAGCGCCGGCATGAGTCGCGAGCGCTATTTCGAGCTACTCGGCCGCAAACGCTGAGATGCGATTCCCTGGGCCAGCCGCCACATCAAGTCTCGAAGTCGAGGCACACCTCACAACATGGGATAACGGGAAACAGGCCGGGAACGGCTCGGACAGGGCGTGGCGAGAAAGCCCCTATTTTACGGGACAGATCTGGACTCTCTCGGATTCGCCGGGAAGGGGTGATGGCGCGCGTGGCAGGATTCGAACCTGCGGCCTACGGCTTAGGAGGCCGTCGCTCTATCCAGCTGAGCTACACGCGCAAGTACTCGTGTCGGGCGGTTACCTCCCCCGTCCCCTCCAGGACCATCCGAAGGAGATGGCGGGCGGCGTGCGGAACTCGGGCGGTGTCGTTGCGGCCTTCATCTCCTCGTGCGTGGGCGCCGCGTTCGGCATCGGCCGGCTGTGCGGGAGATGGATATTGCCAATGAACATGCCGCCGAGCGTGAGCTGCCGGCTGTCGAGACGGCGAGCGGCTGCCGCGGACGGCGAGCGCCGCTGCTCACTTTCTGTCGCCTCGGCGTCGCCGGCAGGTTCCTGAGGCCCACCGGCCGCGTCGTCCTGCTGCATGACGGCCGCGGTGTCGGCAAGGAGCTGGCCGGACGAACCCGGCAGGAGCCAGAGGCCGCAGACGACCGCCAGCACGCAGCCGGGACGAAACATCACCGCAGGACGCGCCATATCTCGTCTACAATACCTCATGCCACGCGCCAGACTCCTCTGGGCCAGCGGCAAGCAGACCATCCAGTACATCGAAAGCGGCGCGATCGACCTGCTGCCCGTGGAGCGGGACGAGCAGATCCACACCTTCCGCGCCATCGACCGCGCCGACGACGAGAACCTGCCGGTCTACCGCGAGGTGCTGCCGGATCGCTGACGCTCCGCCGTGTGCGCCGGCGCGCAACGGGCGCCCCCGGATGCTTCAGAGCAGCCGGACGAGCACCGCGAGCAGCCCCAGCCCGACCGCCAACTGCCACCAGAGCTGCATCCGGTCGGCGATGAACAGCGTCCCCAGGCCGACGAATCCCGCGGCGGCGACGAGCAGCAGCCAGTACAGCTCCTCCACCACCTCCTGCACGCCGGTCCGCGGGGCGAACTGGCGGGCGTCCGACAGGATCTCCAGGGCCAGCAACTGGTCCGACTGCGTCCCGAGCTCGTAGTAGCGCCCGCCGCCGGCCGCGGCAATCGAGCGCAGCGAGGGCCGGTCCAGCGACGAGTGGATCGGCTCGGGAGGCGGCGCGTAGCGCCGCGGCGGCAGGTCCGGAATGATGCCGCCGGCGGTGGTGCCCACGCCCACGACGTAGATCCGGACGCCGCGGTCGCGGGCCAGCTCCAGCGCCTTCTCGACCTCGCCGCTCCAGGCCTGTCCGTCCGACACGACGATGAACACCTTCGCGCTGCGGCGCCGGCCGTACAGATCCTCGTCGACGTCGAGCATCTTGATGCCCCAGAAGATCCCCTCCTCGATGTTCGTATCCCAACTGGTGTCGTCCTCCAGCCGGAACGGCGGCGATTCTCCGAGGTGCTCCAGGAAGAAGAAAAAGGCGTTCGGGTCGCTCGTCAGGCGGACCTGCGGCGCCGGACGGTAGGCGAACAGCGCCAGCGCCAGCCGCTGGTCGGTCCAGCTCAACGTCTCGGCGAACGTCCGCAGCCACGCGGTGGAACGCTGCCAGCGGTCGGGCGCGACGTCCGTCACGCGCATCGAGGTCGAGCCGTCCTGCAGCACGATGATGTCGAGCCCGGCATCGCGCACGCGCGTGACGACGGCGTGCGGCCGCGCCAGCGCCAGCACCAGGCAGCCCAGCGCCAGGATCAGGCACAGCCAGAAGGCGAGGTCGCCCGCCGACGCGATGCGCTCCCGGAACGGAAGCACCCGGCGCGCGGCGTAGCGGTGCGCGTCGCGCCGCCGGCGCAGCGCCTGCCGCCCCCACACGACGAGCAGCAGCGCGGGCGCGGCCAACAGCCACAGGTTCAGCGGCGCCAGGAAGCTCATCATCCTCTGCGTCGAATGGGCGGATCGCCGCCCGGGGTCGGATCGTCGACCGTGTCGCGGTCGTCCTGCATCATCGGGACGTAGATCTGGACGTCGTCGAGTCCGGTCTCGTCATCCAGCGGCTGCGCACCCTCCTGGCCGAGCGGGCTTTCCAGCGGCGCGCCGACCGGCTCCGCGCCCTCTTCGACCAGGCCGCGCAGCGTGACGAGGAACTCGTAGTTGTAGGCGACGTCCTCGCGGTCGTCGCCGTCCCGCAGCAGGCCGGCGTACAGCGCGATGGCGCGGTCCAGGCCGTCGAGGGCCTGCTGCGGCGATGCGTCAACACGCAAGCCCGCCCGGTATGCGGCGCTTGCCAGCGTCAGGCGCACGCCGGGGTCGTCGGGCAGGGCCGCGTCGCCGCGCAGGAGCTCCGCGTAGTCGGCCCGCCAGTAGCGGATCGCCGTGCGCCGCGCCGCAATCTCGGCGTGCGTTCCCGCCAGCAGCCACGGCACGCGGGCCGTCGGGCCCAGCCGGCGCTCCACGGCGGCATAGCCCCGGTCCGCCGCGTCCAGGTTGGCCACCGCGAGCTCGCGCTGCGCCGCGGCCATGCCCCGCTCGATGACGGCGGCCGCCGCGCAGACCGCCGCGAGCGCGCCGACCATCAGCGCGACCGCCAGGTACCGGTATGCAGCACTCACGACATCACACTCCTTGCCCGCGGTTCGCCTGCTTCATGGGAACGTCCGGAACGCGCCGAAGCAGAGCGCGAGTCCGAGCGCGCCGGTCCAGAGCGCGCCGGCCAATACCGCGAACGGCGCGAACAGCGGATCGCGGGTGACGTACCGCGTCACGCGGATCCGCCCGGCCGCGAGCCGATCTATCTCGTTCACCGCCTCGATGATCATCTCCTCGTTGGCCGCCGGAAAGAACTGCCCGCCGGTGCGCTCCACCGCTTCCTTCCAGACCTCGTCCGGCAGCAGATCGCCGAGCTGCTGGTCGTAGCTCGTGCGGATGAAGTACACGGGAATCTCGTTGTCCGACGCTTCCTGGAGGATTTCGTCCAGCGACTGGTCCTCGTACACGGCGTGCGTGTCCTGGCCGTCGCTGAAGATGACAATCAGGTTGCCCGTGGCGTCGAGGAAGTCGAACGTGCGGAACAACTGCACGCCGCGGTTGATCGCCCCCATGATCAGCGTGCCGTGGTCCGGGAAGCGGCGGTACTCCTCGGGCGTGCCGATCAGTCCGATGCTCAGCAGGATGTTCTCGTAGTCGTTCGTGAACGGCGTGACGATGTAAGCCTGACTGCCGAATTCAATCAGCGCGACCAGGTCGTGATAGGGGCCGTCCATCCGCCGCTGGACGAAGTACTCGGCCGCCGACACGTTCGCCAGGAACGTGTTGCCGGCGCGGAGCTGGCGCGTCGAGAAGGCCGAGTTCATGCTGAGCGAGGCGTCGATCAGGATTGTGATGCGGTGGCCCGGATAGGTCGTCTCCTCCTCGACGAGGGAGACGTGCGGCGCGGCCAGCGCCAGGATGAACAGCGGCAGGCCGGCCAGGAACAGCAGGAACGGGGCGTGCCGGACGGCGCTCCAGCCCCGTCGCGGCGCGTCCGGCACCAGCGCGGGCAGGGCGATGCGGTGGCGCCCCGGACGCTCCCGCCGCATGGCGCGCGCGACGATTACGGCCAGGGCCAGCAGACCGAGCAGGCCGACCGCCGCCAGCGCCTCGCGGGGCCGCAGGAACGCGACCTGCTCGAACCGCAGCCGGTCGAGCTGGCCGACGGTCTCCCCGAGCTGCGCCAGCAGCGCCGTCAGCGTGCCCATAGGAGTCGCCACCGGCCGCGCAACGACGCCGCCAGCCTCCGCGCCAGACGCAGCGGGGCGAGCGCGCGGACCCGCAACTGCCGCGAGACCTCTATGCCGTCCTCCAGCGCCAGCGTCAGCGCGCCGGGCAGCGGATCGCCGGTCCGCGCATAGCGCGCGGCGCTGAACACCGCCAGCGCCCGCTGCAGGCGCTCCAGGTCGCCACCGGAAATTCCGCCGCCCTGCCGGCCGGCCGCGCCCTCGGCCAACAGCGGCGGCGTGACGGGCGAGGACACCATGACCCACCGCCGCGCCAGCGGACCGCACCGGACGTGAAGCTCGCCGGGCCGCGGGCTGGCGTCCGCCGCCGCGTCGCGCTCGGCGACCCGCTGCTCGAGCGCCACGGCTGCGGCGAGCCGCAGTGCCGCCAGTCCGCGTCCGATCCGATCGGGCGACCACTCCGCTTCCGCGTTCTCGCGCCGGATTTCCGTCAACTCGCGCGCGACGGCGCCGGCTACGGCCGCCGCGGCCACCGGCCGCGCCTCCGGCGAGCCCGCCGTCTGCCGCGCCTGGTGGGCCCGGCGCAGGCCGACCACCAGCACGCCCGCGGCCACGAGACCGAGACCCGCGGCAGCCAGCAGCAGGACGTCGGCGCGCGCCAGCCGCGCCTCGGCCGCGCCCAGCGTCTCGAGCGGGATGCCCCGGATATCCGCCGCCGTCTCCGGCACCAGCGACAGCACCCGGATCGACTCACCCGGCAGAACGTAGGCGAGCTCCCGCCCCGGGAGTACCGTCCCGGCTTCTCCCGGCCGCTCGATGCGGTAGTTCAACTCCAGCGGCGGGATCAGCACATCCCGGCCAAAGTAGTCCTCCCCCGTCAGCCGGAGCACGTAGTGATATTGGAAGAACCGGTGTCCGGGGCCGGTGACGTCCGCGAAGCGCTCGCCGGCCTGCACCTCGAACGGCAGCAGGTCGATCGACTCCGGCTCGAGACGGACGGTATCCGGAACGGCGCGCCCGCTGTCGCTCTCGACGACGCGGCACGTGACGGTCATCCCGAACTGCTCCCCGATGCGCACCGCGCCGCGGTCTACGCGCCGCCAGCAGCGCAGCGCGGACACCGCCTCGAGGGCCGGTTCGGACGGCTGCGCCGCCGCGGGCACCGGCGCGCCGTGGGAACCGGCCGCCAGCGCCAGCGCGAGCACCGCTGCGAACCGTGTGCGGCCTGTCATCGCTTGCGCAGCTTCCGCCCGCGGAGGAACTCCGCCAGGGCCTCGTGCTCGGCGTCCCGGACGACGCGCACCACGTCGAGGCCGTGCCGCCGCGCGATGCGCTCCACGTTGTCCTGCCATTCGCGCACGCGCTCTCCGAGGCGCTCCAGCTCCCGCGCCGACAGCAGCCGCGAGCGGCCCGTCTCCACGTCGTAGCCGGTGACCCACCCGGCCGACACCGGCGGCAGGTCGAACGCGAACGCGCTGTCGACCAGCACCACGAACACGTCGTGCCAGTGCGCCAGCGCCGCGAACTCCTTCAGGCACGCTTCCGGGTCGTCCATCAGGAAGTCCGAGACCACCGGCAGCAGCGAGCGCCGGCGCAGCAGGCCGCCCAGATCTCCGCCGCCCTCGTCCCGACTGCCCGGCTCGTCCGCGTCGAGACACTCCTGATACGCGTCGACGCAGTGCATGGCGTGGTTCTTGCCGGCGTGCGGCGGCACCAGCAGCCGCCGCGACGGGCCGTCCATCGCCACCAGGCCCACGCGGTCCTGGAAAAACGCGCCCGCCAGCGCGAGGGTCGCGACGACGCGCGCGATCACCTTGGCGATCGGCGTGTCGTCCACGCCGCACCGCGTCGAGAGCGACGCATCGGCCACGATGATGACGGAAGCGGTGCTTTCGAGATCGAACTCGCGCGTGGTCAGCGGGCTGAAGTTGGTGAGCGTCGACTGCGCCCAGTCGATGGCCGAGGGCCGGTCTCCGGGTTGCCACTCGCGCAGCCCGGCGAGGTCGAACCCGGAGCCGTGGAAGTCGCTGTGGTGCGCGCCCAGCGAGTACTCCTTCATGCGCTGCAGGATCACCAGCTCGATGTCCTGGATTTCCTCCCAGCTCACGAGCCGTTCGGCGGTCGCGGTGCTCATGGGATCGGCACGCGCGCGATGATGTCGTCGATGACCGTTTCCACGCGCACTCCCTGGCTCGCGGCCTGCGGCCGCAGCCATATCCTGTGGCTCAGGATGTAGCGCGCCAGCGCCTGCACGTCTTCCGGCAGCACCTCGGCGCGTTCGCCCTCGAACAGGGCCCAGACCTTCACCAGCCTCCCCCAGCAGATCGTGGCGCGCGGCGACGCGCCCAGGTCGACGTACTCCTCGACCAGATCGGACGGGGAACGGATTGTCCACTCGGTCTCGGCGTCGTACGGGCGCGACGCGGCCACCAGGCGCCGTATGTAGCGCCCCAGCGCATCGTGCAGGAACACCCGTTCCGTGATGACCGAGCGGAGCTCGATGACGCGCTCCTTCTGGACCAGTCCGTTGAGCGCCACCTGCTTGAAGTCGAAGTCGACGAGCTTCTGCTCCTCCGCGGGCGGCAGGTAGCCGATGGTGACCATGATCGCGAAGCGGTCCGTGGCCGCCTCCGACAGCGGGAACGTCCCCTGCCCCAGCTCCACCGGGTTCATGGTCGCGATGGCGAAGCTGAACGCGGGAAGCTGGAACGTCTGGCGGCCGACGGTGACCGCCCGGTCCTGCAGCCCTTCCAGGAACGCGCTCTGCGACTTGAGCGGTATGCGGTTGATCTCGTCGAGGAGGATCACCTCGGCCGAGGCGAGCGGCCCGAACTCGGTCATCCGCTCGCCGGTCGCCGGGTTGATCATCTCGAAGCCGACCACCTCCGTCGGCTGCAGGTCGGCCCGGCCTTGCAGGCGCGCGAACTTGGCCCCGCTGATGGCGGCGAGGATGACGCCGAAGAAGGTCTTGCCGACCCCCGGAACACCCCGCAGCAGCAGGTTGCCGGCGTTGACCTGGCGCTGCCGCTGCTGGTCGTAGGTGGTCGGGATCTCCGCCATCAGCACCATGTTGGCCAGCGCCTTCTCGCGGTCGTAGCCGACGAGCGCCTTGCTGCCCTCGGCGACGATTGCCCTGTGGAAGTCGACTGCTTCCCGCAGATCGGCGTCCATCAGCTAGCTGCCCGCCCCCTCCGCGGGCGCGCCGTCCGGGCCCGCGTCCAACTGCTCGCCGATGGCGCCAATCGCCTTGCCCACGCGCACGTAATGCTCGTAGCGTTCCTGGTAGGTCTGGAGCTTCTCCTGGTTGATGGCGGCCAGCCGCAACTGGAGCGTGGCCGCCTGTTCCGCGGGCGCTGCGTCGAGCGCCTGCTCCGCGGCCGCCACGCGCTCCTTGTACTCGACATCGTGCTGCCGCTCCCAGGCCAGCCAGTCGGCCGTCCAGCGCGCGTGGGCCGCCTCGACCAGCTCCCGGGAGAACGGGAACCTCCCGCCCGCGGCCGCATCCAGCCGCGCGCTCGCTTCCGGAAACGTGTTGCGCGCAGCGCGCGCCACCGCGGCCCACGCCACGAGCGCCTCCGGATCCGACCGCGCCGCGACCCCGGCGGGCCCCAGCCCCGCCAGCAACTGCAGCAGCGCCTGCTCCCGCCGCCGCCGGCGCACTTCCAGCAGGAGCGCCGCGCCGAGCAGCGCCAACAGCGCGAGCGCCAGCAGCAGGCCGGCCGCGAGCAGGGTGGATGCCGCCACAGCTCGGTTCTGGAGCCTCAGTACTGAAGCACCGTGAAGAGCTGCTCGTCGGGTAGCTGCGCCCGGCCGTTGAGCGCCGCCAGCTCGATCAGGAACGCCAGCCCGACCACCTCCGCTCCACACTCTCTGACGAGATTCACGGCCGCCCGGGCGGTGCCGCCGGTCGCCAGCAGGTCGTCGACGATCAGGACGCGGTGGCCGCCGCCCAGCGCGTCGCGATGCATCTCGAGCGTGTCGGTGCCGTACTCGAGCGCGTAGGAGGCGCTCACCGTCTCCGCCGGCAGCTTGCCGGGCTTGCGGATCGGCACGAACCCCGTACCGAGCCGGTCGGCGATGGCCGCGCCGAGAATGAACCCGCGGCTCTCGATTCCGACAATCTGGTCCAGCGGCTTGTCCCGATACGGTTCGGCGAGGCAATCGACGGCGCTGCGCAGGCCGTCGGCGTCGCGCAGCAGCGTCGTGATGTCCTTGAAGAGGATGCCGGGCTTCGGGAAATCCGGCACGTCCCTGATCAACTGCTTCAGCGCATCCATATGTTCGGTTCAACTCCCCGTGACTTGCTAATGCCGGATCTCGAATCGCGAGTACCCGCCTGGCGGATTCCCGGTCTCGACCTCGACGCCGTCGACCCGCGCGAGCGGCGGCCCGCTCCGAATGGTCCGTTCGAAGCGTTCGATTGCTTCCGGGTTGCCCTCGGCGATCACTTCCACGCGGCCGTCGGCAAGGTTTCGCACGTAGCCCGCCAACCCGGCATCGCGCGCGGCGCGTTCCGTGAAGTACCGGAAACCCACGCCTTGCACCACGCCCCGGACGAGGTACCGCCGGGTCACCTTCATCGGCTGCCGGGGGCCGATTATAGCCGACTCGCACCGGGCTCCATTGTGGTACGCTGCGGTTGAGACTCGTGTGCGAGCCTCGTTCGAAAAAGGAGCTACAACGCATGCATTCCAACCTTCTTCGCCGCGGCGCACCCGTACTGGCCGCGCTGCTGTTGCTGCTGCCGGCCGGCGCGTCGGCCCAGTTCGACAGTGTCGGCTCCCTCGACTTTCCGACCTCGGCGCGCTCCGCGGAAGCCCAGCAGCACTTCCTGCGCGGCGTGGCTATCCTGCACAGCTTCGGCTGGAAGCAGGCGATCGAGCAGTTCCAGGCGGCGCAGGAGATCGAGCCGGACTTCGTGATGGCGTACTGGGGCGAGACGCTGTGCTACAACCACCCGCTGTTCCGCAGCGACCCCGACGACGAGAACCCGCGGGCAGCGCTGGCGCGGCTGGGCGCCACCACCGCCGAGCGTCTGGCAAAGGCGCCGACCGCGCGCGAGCGCGGCTTCCTGGAAGCCGTCGAGGCGCTCTGGGCCGACGGCGACTACAACGCGCGCCGTGTCGACTACATGCATGCGATGGAGCGGCTGCACGAGCAGTTTCCCGACGACCACGAGGTGGCGACGTTCTACGCGCTGTCGCTGCTGAGCGGCTCGCGCGCGCTCGGCGATCAGTCGTTGCGCCTGGAGATGCAGGCTGGCGCGATCGCGCTGGGCGTGTTCGGGGAGAACCCGAACCATCCCGGCGCGCCCCACTACGCGATCCATGCCTTCGACGACCCCATCCACGCGCCGCTGGCGCTGCCGTCCGCGCGGCAGTACGCGAGGATTGCACCCGCGGTGGCCCACGCCCGGCACATGCCGACGCACATCTTCATCCAGCACGGCATGTGGGACCTCGTCTCCGAGCACAACCAGTCCGCGTACGACGCGGCCCGCGCCCTCTGGAATCCCGGTGACAGCGTCGGCGACACCGTGCACCCGCTCGACTGGGGCCAGTACGGCGACCTGCAACGGGGCGACTACGCGCGCGCCCGGACCTGGCTCGACCGCCTGAAGATGGTGATCGACGAAAGCGACGGGGCGCAGCGCGCCAGCGACAGCCTGCCGCTGCTCGAAGCGCGCTACGTGGTCGAGACGGAGGAGTGGAAGATCGGACCCATCGGCGACGACACCTCGAACCATGCGTTGCTGGCGACGGGTCTCAGCGCCGTTCGCACGGGAGATGTGGAAGCGGCGCGGCGCGCGGCCGCGGAGCTCGAAGCCCGCGCGGCCGACGGCGGCAAGCCCGTGCAGATCATGCACCTGCAGGTGGCCGCCCTGGTGGCCGCCGCGGAAGACCGCGCGGCCGACGCCACGGCATTGATGGACGACGCGATTGCGGTGGTCGAGACGATGCGCCCGCCGAACGGCGCGGCCAACCCGGTCAAGCCGCCGTACGAGCTGTACGGGGAGCTGTTGCTGGATCTCGGCCAGCCGGAGTCCGCGGCCGAGAAGTTCGAACACTCGCTGCTGCGCATGCCGGGACGCGCCCGCTCGCTGCTCGGAGCGGCCCGCGCCTCCGCGGCTGCCGGCGACACGGCTACGGCGCGCGAGCGTTATGCGACGCTGATCGCCAACTGGCGCGGCCCGGCGGACAATCCGGCGATCGCCGAAGCGCGCGCTTACGCGCAGGGAGGCAGCACCGCCGGACAGGAGTGATCGATGCAGCGGGGGGAGAATTGGTCGGGGCGAGAGGATTTGAACCTCCGACCCCTCGGTCCCGAACCGAGTGCTCTACCAGGCTGAGCCACGCCCCGAACCAAACGAATATTGTATCACCGGTGCCGCAACCGTTCGACGCCGTCCTACTGATCAGCTTCGGCGGCCCGGGAGGGCGGCAGGAAATCCGCCCGTTCCTGCGCAACGTTCTCCGCGCCCGCCGCATCCCCGACAGCCGCCTGGAGGCGGTGGTGCGGCACTACGAGCTGTTCGACGGCGTGTCGCCGCTGACGGCGATCACGATGCGCCAGGCCGCGGGGCTGCGAGAGCGCCTCGCCGCCGACGGGCCGCCGCTGCCCGTCCATGTCGGCATGCGCAACTGGCATCCCTTCCTGGAGGACACCCTCGCAGCGATGGCGCGGGACGGTGTGCGGCGCGCCCTGGCGCTGACGCTCGCGGCGCACCACAGCTACTCGAGCTGCGGCCAGTACAAGCAGAATGTGGTCACCGCGCGCGAGGCGCTGCGGCGCGCGGGCCACGCCGATGTGGAGCTGACCCACGTCGCGCGCTGGCACGACCATCCCGGTTTCGTGCAGGCCAACGCCCGCCGGATCGAAGCGGCAATCAGCCGGCTCTCTCCCGGCTGCCGCTCCCGCGCGCGCCTGGTGTTTACCGCGCACAGCATTCCGGCGGACATGGCCCGGCAGGCACGTTACGAAGCCGAGTTGCTCGAATCGGCGCGGCTGATCGCCGCCGCGCTGGGACGTCCGGACTGGGCGCTGGTCTACCAGAGCCGCAGCGGCCGCCCCGAAGACCCCTGGCTGGAACCGGATGTCTGCGATTACCTGCAGGCCGAATCCGCCCGCGGCCTCGACGCCGCCGTGCTGTGTCCGCTGGGCTTCGTCGCCGATCACGTCGAGGTGCTGTACGACCTCGACCACGAGGCGGCCGCAGCCTGCCGGGATGCGGGCATCGAGATGCAGCGCGCGGCCGCCGTCAACGACCATCCCGCCTTTCTGGACATGCTGGCCGACGTGGTGCGCGCGGCAGTCGGACGCTATCGCGCGGGCCGGCCCTTGCCGATCGTCCCGGAAACGCCGCCGGCCCGGACGGAGCCGCCGCCGCCTTCGCGCTGAGCGCTCCGGCGGCTAACCGGCGACCGCCTTTGCGCAGTGCGCGTCGAACGCCGCGGTGAGCTGGCGTGCGATGCCGTCCGCTTCCTGGTTCTCGATTTGATGGCGCTCCATCATGTACAGCAACTGCCCGTTCCGCAGGATGGCCACCGACGGCGACGACGGCGGGTATCCGGTGAAGTAGCCGCGGGCGCGCTCGGTCGCCTCGATGTCGGCGCCCGCAAAGACGGTGGCCACCACGTCGGGCTTGACGCCGTGCTGCAGGGCCAGGGCCACGCCCGGGCGCGCGCGGCCGGCGGCGCAGCCGCAGACCGAGTTGACGACCACCATCACCGTTCCCGACGACTCGTTCAATCCCTTGTCCACATCTTCCGCGCTGCGCCACTCGACCACGCCGAGCCGCGTCAGCTCGTCGCGCATCGGCGCCACAAAGAACTCTGGATACATTGAGACTCCTTCCTGGTACTACGGTGACTGCCGCGGTCCGCGGCAGCCTGATCATGCGTATTATACGGCGCGGCGCACCCTTTTCTCCGCTTCACCGTGTGCTGGCCGCGGCGATGCGGCGGTTGAACATCCGCAGGAGCAGCAGGGCCGTGCCCCACTGCAGCAGGCAGGTGCCCAGGCTGAAGGTCCGGACCGGGTTCCACCACTCCGCCGCGTCGTACACCGCTACCGACTGGTACATCCACCAGCCGAACATCGCGGCGAACTCGGCGGGCACCAGGTACTTCAACAGCCAACTGTAAACGCGCCCGACCTGCGTGGCGCCGGGACTGCCGTTGATGAGCTCGTTGCGGAAGCGTTCCTGTCCGTAGCGGGTTGCCGCGACGGAGATGAACAGCCCGCTGATCATCAGGCCCAGCCCCCAGACCCAGTCCTGGTTCTCGAAGACCGCGATGCTCACGGCCGACGGGATGCCGCAGACGACGGCCGCCGCCGCGACGACGCGAATGGCGGCCCACCGCGACATGCCGCCGTCCATGAGCACGCGCGCCGCCAGCTCGGTCATGGCGATCAGCGACGAGAGCGCGGCGCAGAATAGCGCCAGGAAGAACACGGGCAGGAAGAACTGCCCCAGCGGCACGAGCTCGAACAGCCGCGGCACCCAGATGAACGTCAGGCCGACGTTGCCGGCCGCCATCGCCTCCAGCGCTTCGGAAGTTGACAGGATGGCAAAGGCCGTCGGCAGGATCGCCATCCCGGCCAGCAGCGACGCCACGTTGTTGCCCACGCCGATCGCGACGGAGCTCACGACGACGTCCTCGTCGCGCCGCACGTACACCGCGTACGCCAGCACCAGCCCCCAGCCGGCGCCGGTCGACCACGCCGACTGCGTCAGCGCCTCCAGCCAGGTGCGATAGTCGGCCAGCGCGGACAGATCCGGCTGGAACAGGAAGCGCAGACCCTCCCCCGCACCCTCCAGCGTGACGGCGCGCGCCACGGCAACCAGCAGCAGCACGAACAGCGTGGGAATGAGCACCTTGTTGGCGCGCTCTATGCCGCCCGCAACGCCGCGGGCAACGATTGCGCCCGCCAGCAGGACCGCCGCAACATGGAACAGCACCGGCTGCCACACGGAGGTGCTGTACTGCGCCCAGTACTCGGCCGTGTCGCCCCACTGCCCGCCCGCGACGCTGGCGAAGAAGTACTTGAGCGTCCACCCGGTGACGACCGCGTAGTAGAACATGATCATCGCGGTGGTCACCGCGATGAAGCCGCCCATCCAGGCGTTGCGGCGGCCGATCAGTGTCGCGAAGGCGCCGATCGGCCCGCGCCGCGCGCCGCGGCCGATCCCGAACTCCGCGATCAGCAGCGGCAGCGACCAGAGCACCAGGAACAGCAGCCAGGGAATCAGGAAGGCGGCGCCGCCGTTCTGCGCGGCGACGCGCGGAAACCGCCAGAGGTTGCCGGTACCGACCGCCATGCCGAGTCCGGCGGCGATGATGGCCCAGCGGGAAGAGAACAGCTCGGGTCGGGGCATTACCAGATGGGGCTGCGCCGTGCGCAGCCTCAGTCTAGCAGACGGAAAGGTTGCTAAAGACCGTATCAAGATTTATGCTTGGAGATACGCAAGTTCCGAGTGTTCAGCCTGTGGATGCCATGGAGTTCAAGGACTACTACAACGTGCTCGGCGTGGGCCGCGACGCGTCGCCGGAAGACATCAAGGCGGCGTACCGCAGGCTGGCCCGCAAGTGGCATCCGGATGTCAATGCCGGGGACGCCGCCGCCGAGAAGCGCTTCAAGGAGATCAACGAAGCCCACGAGGTGCTGGGCAACCCCGAGACCAGGCGCAAGTACGACACCCTCGGCGCTGACTGGCGCCGCATCGAGCAGGCCCAAGCGGCCGGCGGCAACCCCTTCGCGGGCGATCCGTTCGGTTTCGGAGGCTTTCAGGGCGGTTTCCGCACCGCTCACAGCGACAGCGGCTTCTCGGATTTCTTCGAGCAGTTCTTCGGCGGCGCCCGCCCGGCCGGCCGCAGAACGCGCGGCAGGGACCTTGAGCACACGCTGGAGCTGAGCCTGGAGCACGCGTATCACGGCACGACGCGGCGTCTCTCCATCAACCGCGCCGGCCGGCAGCGATCCGTGGACGTGCGCATCCCGGCCGGGGTGACCGACGGGGCGAGCGTGCGCGTGCCGGGCGAAGGCGAACCCGGAGCCGACGGGACGCCCGCCGGCAACCTGCTGTTGCGCATACGCATTGCGCCGCATCCGCGCTTCACGCCGCGCGGCCGGGACCTGCACCTGACGGTCGCCGTCCCGGTCACGACCGCCGTGCTCGGCGGCGAGGTCGACGTGGCCACCCTCGACGGCGCGACGGTGCGCCTGAAGGTGCCCGCCGGGACGCAGTCCGGCCAGACGCTGCGGCTGCGGGGCCGCGGCCTGCCGGGCCGGCGCGGCAAGGCCGGCGACCTGCTGGCCGCCGTGCAGATAGCGGTCCCGCGGCATCTCAGCCCCGCCGCGCGGGCGCACTACGAAGCCCTGGCCGCGGAGTCGGCCTCGGCGGCGGATGGAAGGAACGAGCCATGAACCTGAACCGCATGACGGAAAAGGCCCAGGAGGCGCTGCTTGCCGCACAGCAGGCGGCGGAACAGGCCGGCCACCCGGAGCTGGAGCCGGAGCATCTCCTGGCTGCGCTCGCGGCGCAACAGGACGGGGTGGTGCCGACGGTGCTGCGGCGGCTGGGCGTCGATCCGGCCGCGGTCGCGGACGCCGCCCGCGCCGAGGTGGCCAAATTGCCGTCGGCGCGCGGCGGCGCGGCGCCGGCGCTGTCGGCCCGCACCAGGGACGCGGTAAACCGCGCGTCGGCCGAGGCCGAGCGGCTCAAGGACGAGTACATCAGCACCGAGCACCTGCTGCTGGCGCTGGCCGCCGAGGGCCGCCGCGCGCCCGCCGCGAAGATCCTGGCGGCCCATCAGGCCGCGCCCGACCGGATTCAGGAAGTGTTGAAGTCGGTGCGCGGCACGCAGCGCGTGACGGATCCCAATCCGGAGGGCAAATACGAAGCGCTCGAGCGCTATGGCTCCGATCTGACGGCGCGCGCCCGCAAGGGCGACCTCGATCCGGTCATCGGCCGCGACGACGAGGTGCGGCGCGTCGTGCAGGTGCTGTCGCGGCGCACCAAGAACAATCCCGTGCTGATCGGCGAGCCCGGCGTCGGCAAGACCGCCATCGTGGAGGGGCTCGCGCAGCGCATCGTGCGCCAGGACGTTCCCGAGGGACTCAAGCAGAAGCGCATCGTCGCACTCGACATCGGCGCGCTGGTGGCGGGGGCCAAGTACAGGGGCGAGTTCGAGGAACGCCTCAAGGCGGTGCTGAAGGAGGTCACGGCCGCCGAAGGCCGGATCATCCTGTTCATCGACGAGTTGCACACGGTCGTCGGCGCGGGCGCTTCCGAGGGCGCCATCGACGCCTCGAACATGCTGAAGCCGATGCTCGCGCGCGGCGAGCTCCACGCCATCGGCGCCACGACGCTGGACGAATACCGCAAGCACATCGAGAAGGACGCCGCGCTCGAGCGCCGCTTTCAGCCGGTGATGGTCGACGAACCCGGCGTCGAGGACACCATCAGCATCCTGCGCGGCCTGCGCGAGCGGTACGAGATACACCACGGCGTGGCGTTCAAGGACGCCGCGCTCGTGGCCGCGGCGGTGCTGTCGCAGCGCTACATCAGCGACCGCTTCCTGCCGGACAAGGCCATCGACCTCATCGACGAGGCGGCTTCCAAGCTGCGGACCGAGATCGACTCGCTGCCGGTCGAGCTCGACGAGGCGGAGCGCCGGATCATGCAGCTCGAGATCGAGCGCGAGGCGCTGCGGAAAGAGACCGACGCCGCGTCGCAGGAGCGCCTGGCGGGGCTCGACAAGGACCTCGCGGACCTGAAGGAGGAACGCAGCCGGCTGCGGGCGCAGTGGGAGCGCGAGAAGGGCGCGATCCAGTCGTCACGCGCGCTCAAGGAGGAGATCGAAGAAGTCCGCCATGCCATCGAGCGGGCGCAGCAGGCCGGCGACTATGCCGAGGCATCGGAGCTGCAGTACGGAAGGCTGCCGGAACTGGAGGGCAGGCTGCAGCAGGAAGAGGAGGACCTGCACGGCGCCCCGCAGCAGGCGCGCATGCTGAAGGAAGAGGTCGACGAGGAGGACATCGCGGAAGTCGTCAGCAAGTGGACCCACATTCCGGTAAGCCGGCTCGTGGAGGGCGAGATCCAGAAGCTGCTCCGGATGGAAGCGCGCCTGCGCGAGCGGGTGGTCGGACAGGAGGACGCGATTGTCGCCGTGTCCAACGCCATCCGGCGGGCGCGCGCCGGCCTCCAGGATCCACGCCGGCCGCTGGGCAGCTTCATCTTCCTCGGGCCGACCGGCGTGGGCAAGACGGAGCTGGCGCGGGCGCTGGCCGAG
Organism: Vicinamibacteria bacterium; assembly: GCA_022820825.1. Lineage (GTDB taxonomy): Bacteria > Acidobacteriota > Vicinamibacteria > Vicinamibacterales > UBA8438 > JAAXGX01. The sequence goes on along the minus strand of JAJEEU010000043.1, from coordinate 3,552 downwards.
TTCCTGTTCGACGCCGAGGACGCGATGGTCCGGATCGACATGTCCGAGTACCAGGAGAAGCACACGGTGGCGCGGCTGATCGGCGCACCGCCCGGCTACGTCGGCTACGAGGAGGCGGGCCAGCTCACCGAGGCGATCCGCCGCCGGCCGTACGCGGTCGTGCTGCTGGACGAGATCGAGAAGGCCCATCCGGAAGTGCTCAACGTGATGCTGCAACTGCTCGACGACGGCCGGCTGACCGACAACAAGGGCCGCACGGTCGACTTCAAGAACGCGGTAATCATCATGACGTCGAATCTGGGCAGCCGGCAGATCGCGGAGCACGGACTGGCGTCCGGCGGCAGCGAGGAATCGATGCGCCGGGAGGTCGACCAGGCGCTGCGCGCCCATTTCCGGCCGGAGTTCATCAACCGCATCGACGAGATCATCATCTTCGGCGCGCTGGGACGCACCGAGCTGCTCGCCATCGTGGACATCCAGCTCGGCCAGCTCGCGCGGCGGCTCGCGGACCGCAACGTCACGCTCGAGCTGACCGACGCGGCGAAGAGGCTGATCGCGGAGGAAGGATTCGACCCGCTGTTCGGGGCGCGCCCGCTGCGGCGCACGATCCAGCGGCGGCTACTCGACCCGCTGGCGCTGGAGATTCTGGACGGAAAGTTCGCCGCCGGAGACCGCGTGACGGCCGACGCGCGGGACGGCGACCTGACGTTCGCGAAGCAGGACGCCGTCGGCGCCTGACCGCCCCGCGAGCGGCGAGTGCCTACGAACTGCCGTCGAAGCCGATGCGGTTGTGGCTGCCGTCGCAGAACGGCTTGTTCTCGGAGGCGCCGCAGCGGCACAGCGCGAACGGACGCCGCTCGATCGCGATCTCGTCTCCGTTCGCGTCCGCCAGCGTAGCGTCCTCGCTCTGGACCAGCAGGGGGCCGTTGTTCCGCACGATAATCTTCGTCAAGGTCCGCTCCTCCCCTAACCCATCTTCTGCATCGACGCGAGAAAGTCGGCGTTCGACCGCGTCTTGCCCATCTTGTCGAGCAGCAGCTCCATCGCTTCAACGGGCGACAGCGGGGTGAGCACCTTGCGCAGCACCCAGACCCGGTTGAGGTCGTCGCCGCTGAGCAGCAGCTCTTCCTTGCGCGTGCCGCTCTTCTGGATGTCGATCGCCGGGAACACGCGCTTGTCCACCAGCTTCCGATCCAGGTGGATCTCCATGTTGCCGGTGCCCTTGAACTCCTCGAAGATCACGTCGTCCATGCGCGAGCCCGTGTCGACCAGCGCCGTCGCCATGATCGTGAGCGAGCCGCCTTCCTCGATATTGCGCGCCGCGCCGAAGAACCGCTTCGGCTTCTGCAGCGCGTTCGAGTCGAGACCGCCCGACAGCACCTTGCCGGACGGCGGGATGACCGTGTTGTAGGCGCGCGCCAGGCGCGTCACCGAGTCGAGCAGGATGACGACGTCCTTGCGGTGCTCCACCAGCCGCTTGGCCTTCTCGATGACCATCTCCGCCACCTGGACGTGACGCTGCGCCGGCTCGTCGAACGTCGAGGAGATGACCTCCCCGTCGACGGAGCGCTGCATGTCGGTCACCTCTTCGGGGCGCTCGTCTATCAGCAGGACGATGAGATACACCTCCGGGTGGTTCTTGACGATGGACTGCGCGATGTTCTGCAGCAGCATCGTCTTGCCGGTGCGCGGCGCGGCGACGATCAGCCCGCGCTGGCCCTTGCCGATCGGCGTCATCAGATCCATGACGCGCGACGACATGTTCGGCGCCTCGGACTCGAGGCGGATCCGCTCCTCCGGATAGAGCGGCGTCAGGTTCTCGAAGAAGATCTTGTCGCGCGCCTGCTCCGGCGGCTCGAAGTTGACCGCCTCGACCTTGATCAGGGCGAAGTAGCGCTCGCCTTCCTTCGGCGGCCGGATCTGTCCCGACACGGTATCGCCGGTCTGCAGGTCGAACTTGCGGATCTGCGACGGCGACACGTAGATGTCGTCGGGCCCCGGCAGGTAGTTGTAATCGGGCGCCCGCAGGAACCCGAAGCCGTCGGGCAGCACCTCGAGCACGCCCTCGGAAAAGATGAAGCCGCTCTGCTCGGTCTGCGCTTTCAGGATCTGGAAGATCAGCTCCTGCTTGCGCATGCCGGTGGCGCCGGCGACGCTGAGATCCTTCGCGACCTGTGTCAACTTGGCGATGCTCATGTCCTTGAGCTCGCCTATGTTCAAGGTATTGGCCGAGCGCTTGGGCGGCGGCTGCTTGGCTGCCTTGGTGGCGGTGGCGCCTTCGGCAGGCGCGGCCTGGACGGCCGGCGGCCGCGAGGTACGTTTCTGGTTGCTTGGCATATGAATCTGGCCTGGAAGAAGGGTTAGAGGGTGCGCACGTGCGCAGAGGGTTCAGGATGCGAGGGTGCGGTTACCCGGCGGATGCGCTGCGAAACGGAACAGCGAGTATAGGACCGCCGCCGCAGACTGTCAAATAGCAGATGGGGCTGCGCTTGGTGGGCTTTATCAGTAGTTTGCGGGGGACTCGCCGATCCCGATCATGCTGCAGCCGATGACGGGCTCGAGGCCGAGCTCGCGGGCGCGCCGCACGACGTCCGGACCGTCGGCCCCCGGATTGAGCCACAGCGTCGGGATCCCCAGGCCGGCCACCTCGTCGACGAGCTGCACGCCGATCTCCGGCGCCACGTAGAACGAGGCCATGTCTATGGCGTACGGCACGTCGCGCAGCGACGGATACGACTGCAAGCCCTCGATGGCGCCGCCGCTCGGGTTGATCGGCGCCACGCGGTATCCCGCATGGCGGAATCCGCGCACGGCCTTGTTGCCGTACTTGCGGCGATCCCGCGAGGCCCCTACTACCGCTACGGTCTCCATGTACCGAGTATAGGGCAGCCCGTGGCGTAGAATGGCTGCCCACGTGCCGCGTCACCTGCTGCTGCTCGCCGGGGTCTGCGCCCTGGCCTTCTTCGCCGCGCTCGGAAGGCCGACCATCACCGATTCCGACGAAGGCTTCTACGCCGAGAGCGCGCGCGAGATGGTGGAGAGCGGTGACTGGCTGACCCCCTACTACAACTACCAGCCGCGCTTCGAGAAGCCGGTGCTGTACTACTGGACGGCGGCCGGCGCGTACCTCGCCGCGGGGCCGTCGCCGGGCGCCGCGCGGCTCCCCTCCGCGCTGGCCGGGTTGGGCCTCGTGCTGGTCACGTTCTTCTGCGCGCGCCGGTGGTGCGGCGAGACGGAAGCGCTGCTCGCCGGCGTCATTGCCGCGACGAGCGCTGCCGGGATTGCGATGGCGCACCAGGCGCTGCCGGACCTGCCGCTGGCGTTCTTCGTCACGGCCGCCGTATGGACGGCGCTGGTCGGCCTGTTCGACGATCCGCGCGGTGCGCCGGCGCCGGCCTCGCGCCTGCCGTGGCTCGTCGCGGCCGCCCTCGCCGCGGCCGGAGCCGCGCTCATGAAGGGGCCGGTCGGCCCCGCGCTGGCAGCCGCCGTGCTGCTGCCGATCGCGCTGCTGGAGTGGCGCCGCACCGGCGCGCGGCCGCGGGTGCGGCCGGC
>JAJEEU010000007.1 GCA_022820825.1 Vicinamibacteria bacterium | reverse complement strand
CGCGGATAAAACCGTTGTGGTCCGGATCTTGTTGCTACTACATGCGGCAAGATTATGGCCCGGCCGGCCCGTTTTTCGCAGCGTGCCCGGGCCTGCTGGCCACCAACGCAGTATCGACCGAAAACGCCTACGCCAGTCCTGACAGCTCCTTCAGCGTACCGGTGCTGTCGCCGAAGCGCTCCACGGGGACGCCGAGCTTCTGCAGCATCGTGAACTGCAGGTTGGTCATCGGCGTCGTGCCGGGGTCGTAGACCAGGTGGCGGTCGCCCTTGATGGCGCCGCTGCCGCCGCCGACCACCAGCAGCGGGAGGTTGTCGTAGACGTGCTTGTCGCCGTCCCGCAGCGGTGAGCCGTAGAGCAGCATCACGTGGTCGAGCAGCGAGCCGTCCCCGTCCGGCGTTTCGCGCAGGCGGGTGACGAACTCGCTGAACAACTGCACGTGGTAGGTGTTGATCTTGGTGACCTTCTCCACCTTCTCCAGGTCCCCGCGGTGGTGCGTCAGCGGGTGGTGCGGGTCCGGAACGCCGAGCTGCGGATACGTCGTGCCGCTCTGCTCGCGGCCGATCATGTACGTGAACACGCGGGTCGTGTCGGTCTGGTACGCCAGCAGGAGCAGGTCGAACATCAGGTTCGCATGCTCCTCGAACGAGACCGGAATGCCCGCCGGCGACTCCAGCACCGGCAGCTCGCGGTCCGCCTGCTGCTCGGCGATCTCGATGCGCCGCTCGATCTCGCGCACCGCGTCCAGGTAGTTGCCGAGCTTGGCGCGGTCCTCACCCGCCAGGCGGCCCTGCAGGTTCGCGATCTTGTCCAGCACCGAGTCGAGGATGCTGTTCTGCTGCCGCGCGCGGGCCGCGCGGACGCCGGGCTCGGTGCTGCCGGCGTCGCCGAACAGTCGCTCGAACACCAGCCGCGGGTTGGTCTCTCGCGGCATCGGCGTGGTCCGGTCGTGCCAGGAAATGTTCAGGTAGGCGCAACTGTAGCCCGTGTCGCAGGTGCTCACGCCGTTGAACGTGTCGGCGCCCTCCAGCGAGAGCTCCAGCGACGGCAGCCGCGTCTCCTGCCCCAGCACGCGCGCGGCGAACTGGTCCATCGACGTGCCGAGGTCGAGCGCCGACCCCTGCGTCTGCTTGGCGTGCATGCCGGTCAGGTACGCCGCGGCCGGACGGGAGTGCGAGCCGAGCGCCTCGCCGGAGCGCGCGAACGCCGCGCGGTTGTCGAGGCCCGTCAGCACGGTCACGTAGTCGCGGTGCGTCTCCAGCGGCTGCATGATCCGCGAGAACGCGAAGCCCGGATCGGTCGACGCCGGCGTCCAGGTACCGTTCTGCGAAATGATGCCGTTGGGAACGTAGACGACGCCGAGGCGTTTCGCCGGGTTCGCCGCGGTCTTCGCCAGGGCGGTCAGCGACGGCACCATGCCGTCGAGCAGGGGCAGCGCCAGCGCCGTGCCGACGCCGCGCAGCACCGTGCGGCGCGGGATGGCTTTCCTGGTTGCGATCATGACTCCACGCTCCTCATCCTGAACGGCGTGCTGTTGACGATACCAAGAATCAGGTCCGACCAGCGGTGGCCGCGCCCGGCGGCCTCCTCGATGACCTGCCGCACCACCGGCTGGTCATAGTACTCCAGGCGCCGGCCGAGCGCGTACGTGAGCAGGCGCTCGGTGACCGTCCGCACGAACTGCGGCTGCCGGTCGAGCAGGAGTTGCCGCAGTCCATCCGGTCCCTCGAAACGGGTGCCGTCCGGCATCTCGCCGGTGGCGTCGATCGCCGGCGGCGGGTCGCCGGGAATCCGCACGTTGTCCGCGGTCCGCCAGCGTCCGATGCCGTCGAAGTTCTCCAGCGCGAATCCCAGCGGATCCATTGGACGGTGGCAGACGGCGCAGGCCGGGTTGCGCCGGTGCATCTCCAGCAGCTCGCGCTGCGAGGTGGGCGGCGCGCCGTCGTGGCCGCTCTCGGGCAGTGCCGGCACATCGGGCGGCGGCGGCGGCGGCGGCGAGCCGAGCACCCGCTCCAGCATCCACTTGCCGCGCGTCACGACCGAGGTGCGGTTCGAGTACGACGTCAGCGTCAGGATGCCGGCCTTGCCGATCAGCCCGGCGCGCCGTCCGTCCGGCAGCGTGACCCGGCGGAACTGGTTCCCGTAGATGCCCGGGATGTCGTAGTGGCGCGCCAGCCGCTCGTTGACGAACGTGTAGTCGGCCCGCAGCAGGTCGACGACGCTGCGGTCCTCGCGGAGCTGGCTCGTCAGGAACATGCGGGTTTCCTGCTGCATGGCGTCGCGCAGGTTCTCGTCGAACTCGGCGAAGATGGTCGGGTCGGGCGCGACGTTGCGGATCTTGTGCAGCTCCAGCCAGCGGTCGGCGAAGTTGTCCACCAGCGCGTCGGCGCGGGGATCGGCCAGCATGCGGCGCACCTGCTGTTCCAGCACGGCGGGGTCCGCAAGGCTGCCGTCTTCGGCCACGGCCAGCAGCTCGTCGTCGGGAATGCTGCTCCACAGGAAGAACGACAGGCGCGAGGCCAGCTCCACGTCATCGATGCGGTAGACCGGGGTGTCCACATCCTCCGGCGGCAGCGGGACGCGGAAGAGGAACTCCGGATCGACCAGCACGCGCTCGACGACTGTCTGAATCCCGGCGTCGAAGCCGCCCTCCGCGCGCCGCGCTGCGAAGAACCGGAACAGGTCGTCGACGTCGCCCGTCGTCACCGGCCGGCGGAAGGCGCGCCGCGCCAGCGTGCCGATGATGCGCCGCGCACAGTCATCCTCGTCCGCGCCGGCCTGCGGCGTGCAGAGGAAAATCCGGTCGCGGCTGACGGACGCCGCCGGGGCACGCCCGTCGAACGGCCCGCCGATGACCACGTTGCCCACGGACGGGTTGCCGTCCATCTCCTCGTCCGTGCTGTAGCCGAACGTCGACATGTCCACCGGCGGCTGCAGGAAGTCTTCCGGCAGCGCCGGCCGGCGCACGAAGGCAACGCCGACGCGGTGCATGCCCGCCGTCACGTGCAGGCGCACCTCGAAGTCGTCGTCCAGGTGGTTCGCGTACCACTCCCATTCGGGGCTGCCCATGCCGGAGCTGCCGCAGAAGCTGGCGACGCACTTGGCCGCGTCGCCGCTCAATCCGCCGCCGGCCGTGAACGTCGCCGCGAGCTTGCCGTCGATCCGCAGGTCGAGCTGGTGCGGCACGTTCCCGATGCCGCGGATGTAGTTGTAGAAGTTGCGGCGCAGGCCGATCCTGATCGTGTATTCGCCGTCGAGCGGGAAGTAGTGGCGCAGCGAGGTCCCGCCGCGGGTACCGAACGGCAGCTCGTCGGTGGTGCGACCGTCCTGGAGCTGGCGATCCGGCAGCCGGTAGGTCTCGTAGCGCGGCCGCAACCCGGGATCGCCGACCGCGAGCTGGCTGATGCGCCGGGCGGCAGCGAGGTAGCGCTCCATGAGCGTCGGCGAGACCGACAGCACGTCGGCTATGTTCTCGAACCCCTCGTCCTCGTCGTCGGGCGGCAGCAGCGCCTCGGGATCGACCTCCAGTCCCAGCAGGTCACGCACCGCATTGCTGTACTCGACGCGGTTGAGGCGGTGCACCGTCGTGCGGCCGGGATTCGGATCGGCCGCCGCGGTGCGGTCGAGCTCGGCCTCCAGCCAGCCCGCCACGGTGTCATATGTAGCGGCGTCCGGACGCGGCCGGCCGGCGGGCGGCATCATGCCGCTGCGCAGCTTGGCGACGACCTTCTCCCAGGCCTCGGCGTGCGCGGCCACGTCCGCCGCGTCCAGCGCCTCCAGCGAGATCGGCACACTGCCCGCCCGGTGCCCGCTGTCGGTGTGGCAGGTGAGGCAGTAGCGGTCGAGCATCGGCTGCACGGACGGTTCCTGCGCGCCGGCCTCCGGATTCCAGAATCCGAAAGCCGCGACCAGAGTCGCCGCGCCGATCAGCGAGCGCCGCATTTCCCCCACCCGCCCCTTATCCGCCCGAGCCCACAGGACACTGGATGAGCTTCCCGCCATCGTCGTGGCACATCTCGTCCGCCGGCGTGTTGCCGGACCTGTCCTTGATGTCCAGGCGCCCGCCGTGCTCGACGAGCAGGTCAACCACCCGCTGCCAGGCCTTGTAGACCGCGGCGTGCAGTGCCGTTTCGCCGTCCTCGTTCTGCGCGTTGACGTCGGAGCCCAGCTCCAGCGCCAGCTTCGTCGCCGCGAGGTTGCCGCGGTCGTCGGCCTGCATGGCGCGGGCCAGCTCGATGGGCACGGCCCGGTTGCGGCGGTCGTACTCCCGGTTGCTCCAGCGCGCGCCGGCGGCCATCATCAGCGGGGTCGTCCCATCCTTCGCCGCCAGGTACGGATCCGCGCCGTGCGCGTGCAGGATGCGCATGATCTCGACCTCGGCGAACTTCGCCGCCAGCAGGTACGGCGTGCCCCCGACGAAGTAGCTCGGCAGCACCCACCAGTTGGTCCGCCGCGGCACGCGGCTGCCGCGGGTCATGCGCACGTTCGGGTCGGCGCCGTGGGCGAGCAGCGCCTTCACGAACTCCGCGTCGCCGCGCAGCACGGCCGTGTGCAGCGGCGCGTAGCCCGCGCCGCCGGCGTCCGGGTCGGCGCCCCGCTCCAGCAGGAACGCGCCGAGCTCCCCGTGGCCGCTGAAGCCCGCGACCACCAGCGCCGAAGCACCGCCCGGCGCCGTGTCGTTCACGTCGGCGCCCGCGTCGAGCAGCAGGCGGGCGCTCTCGACGTTGCCCTGCCGCGCGGCGAACAGCAACGGCGTGAACCCGCCCAACTTCACTTCTCCGGGATCCGTCCCGCCCGCGCCGCCCTCCAGGCTCACGAGCAGCGAGCGGCTCTTCGTCCGCGTGTCGATGGCGGCGCCATGTTCCAGGAGTATCCGCACGACCTCCGGATACCCCTGCGCCACCGCCCACATCAGCGCCGTCTGACCCTGGGACGACTCCTTCGCGTTGATGTTCGCGGCGCCGCGGTCGAGGAGGGCGGACACAGCGGCCGCGCTGCCGGTGCCCGCGCAGGTCATGAGCGCCGTCTCCCCCATCGAGGTGGCGGCGTCAGGATCCGCGCCGGCGGCCAGGAGCTTCCCGACCACGGACACGTTGCGGTTGATGCAGGCTAGCGACAGCGGCGTGACGCCGTAGTCGTTGGCGGCGCCGGGGTCGGCGCCGGCGCCCAGCAGCAGGTCGACTGCCGCGGCGTCGTCCCAGCGCACCGCCCAGTGCAGCGCGGTGGCGCCGTCCTCCTCCGGGGCGTTCACGTCGGCCCCGCCCTCGAGCAGGGCGCGCACGGCCGCGTGGTCTCCGCTCCTGAGCGCTTCGGTCAGGCGCACGTCGGCCGCCCCTGCCGCAGTGGCACCCAGCAGCAGCACCGCCGCCCACGCCGCCGCCGGCCATCCTGATGCGACGCGCATGCTCCTCCTTCGAAACTACGCCTGATTTGCGGAGTGCTGCCAGTATGCCACTCCGCGGGCTGCATGTCACCCCGCAGGTACCAACCGCTTCCTCAATGCGGCGGGCGACAGTATGGGAACGGCAAACGAGTCCGCCAGCGCCAGCAGATCCGCATCGCCGGTGATCAAGGCGTCGGCGCGGGCCGCGAGGGCCAGTTCCAGGAAGGGACGGTCGAATGGATCCCGGCATTGGGGAACCGCGGGCGGCGGCTCCGGCACGGCGACCGTCTCGCAGCAGGGCAGATAGTCGTCGAGCAGGTCCTGGCGTTCCTCGGCGATCAATCCGAACTTCGGGTAGGTGAGCACGCGGAGGAGCTCGGTGGCCGTGTCCCGGCTCGCCAGGGGCCGGACGCGACCCGCCCGCCACGCGGCGCGCAGCCAGGATGCCCTGCCGGCGGGAAACAGGAGCGCCGCCAGCAGCACGTTGGTATCCAGGACCAGGCGCGGGGGTGTCACTCGGCCGAACGCGCCCACGAGACCGCCCCGGCCACGTCCTGTTCCGACAAGCCGACCTCGGCCAGCCGGGCGCGCACGGCATCGGCGCGGTTAACGCGGACGGGAGTCAGTACGATGCGCCCGTTCTCCGCGACCACATCGAAATACTCGGCGGCTTCCACCGCGGCGGTCACGGCCTTGGGAAGGGTGAGCTGGTTCTTGGAAGTCAGTTTCGCGAGCATCGGTGCGCCTCCCAGTCTGAATGCAAGGAAGTAACGATACCTTACCATGCGCCTCCGGCAAGGCGGGACCAGGCGAGCTTGCCGATTCATCTTGACTCGCGGGCGGCTCTGGGCTACACCGTAGCTGTTGCTGCGTTCGTTCCCGTTTGATACCGGAGGAGCCATGGCTGCCAGGCGCGCGAGTCGCAGACATTTCATCAAGGAAGGGGCGATGTTCGCCGGCGGGCTGGCCGGCGGCGTGGCCATCGGCGCTAATTCCGCGAGCGGCCAGGGGCTGGGAGCCCCAAGGCCGGGCGGGGTCGTCGGCCACCCGATGGCGTACGGCGAGCGGTCGCGCTTCGTGCAGACCGTGCGCACGCCGATGACGATGATCGGCCACATCGATCTGCACGGCAACCCGGACGGCCTCGACGCGCGGACGCCGCTGTCGGAGCTGACCGGCACGATCACGCCGTCCGCTCTGCACTACGTCTCTTCGCACGGCAACAACCCGCCCGACATCGACCCCCGTGAGCACCGCCTCATGGTCTACGGCATGGTGGACCGGCCGCTGGTGTTCACGATGGAGGAGTTGACGCGCCTGCCGTCGGTCACGCGGACGCATTTCATCGAGTGCATCGCCAATTCCCCGCGCCCGGAGGAGAAGACGCTCGACGAGATGCACGGCATGATCGCCTGCAGCGAATGGACCGGCGTCCCGCTCTCGGTGCTGCTCGACGAGGTCGGCGTCAAGGACGGCGCGGGCTGGGTGCTGTCGGAAGGCGCAGAAGCCACGAAGCTCGGGGCCAGCATGCCGATCGGCAAGGCCATGGACGACGTGCTGGTGGCCTACGCGCAGAACGGCGAGCCGATACGCCCGCACCAGGGTTTCCCGCTGCGCCTGGTGGTGCCCGGCTTCCAGGGCAAGTACCACGTCAAGTGGCTGCAGCGCATCAAGCTGGTCGACCGCCCCTACATCACCTACTGGGAGAAACACTCGTACACGACGCGCCAGAGCGCCAGGCGGACCGGCCCCAACCGGATGTCGAACAGCCACGTTGCCGGGGCGGGCGCCTACTTCATGGAGCAGGGGCCGAAGTCGGTCATCACGTTCCCGTCCGGCGAGCAGCGGCTGCCGGGGCGCGGCTACTACACGCTGACCGGTCTGGCCTGGTCGGGCAGCGGCACGGTGCGGCGCGTGGAGGTGTCGGCCGACGGCGGCCGCACCTGGACCGACGCGAAGCTGCAGGAGCCGTTGCAGCGGATCGCGCTGACCCGCTTCACGCTGCCGTGGACCTGGAACGGCGAAGAGGCGCTCCTCATGTCGCGCTGCACCGACGATCAGGACCAGGTGCAACCTACGGCGGACGCGTTCCCCGCATTCTGGGGCACCTCCGGTGCGCCGCACGGAAACCAGATTCAACCCTGGAGGGTGGCCAGCGATGGGACTGTCCACAATGCGGTCTAGCTTGCTCGTGGCGGCGGCGCTGCTGCTGGCGTTCGGCGCAGGCAGCGCAGCGGCGCAGGAGTCGAAGTACAACCTGGGCCGGACGCCGACGGAAGCGGAGCTCAATCCCCCGGACGCGGCCGTCGGGCCGGACGGCGAGGGCCTGCCCCGCGGGCGCGGCACCGCAAAGGAAGGCGAAGTCGTCTGGCTGGCGCGGGGCTGCGCCTCGTGCCACGGCTCGACCGGGCTGGAAGGCCCGGGTCCGAAGCTGCTGGAGCGGACGCCGGGCGGCCGCATGCCGCGGATAGCCGATGCGCAGCACCCGTTCGCGCCGCTGATCTGGAGCTACATCAACCAGATGATGCCGCTCGATCTGCAGCACGAGCACATGGACATGCGGCGCTTCAGCAGCTCGGTGTGGACCGAGGCGTCGCGGCCGTGCTGCATGACGCCGGACGAGGTGTACAGCCTGACCGCCTACCTGCTCCACCGCAGCGGCATCATCGGCGAGGACGAGGTGATGGACGAGACGACCCTGCCGCAGGTCGTCATGCCGAACCGCGACTCGTACGTGCCCCCGCCGTTCAAGGAGTGGAAGCGGGGCATGCGCAAGGAGTTCGCGAAGTAGAGCCGCTCAGGGCGCGTCGATCGAGGCGCGCAGCACGTCCAGGTCCAGCTTGTTCACCTCGTCGATGATCTTCGCGTAGGCCCGCGTGTTGGCCTCCAGCCCGCCGGGGGAGACGGTTTCCGGCGTCTCCAGGTCGGTGTGGAAGGCGTACCACCCGCCCCGGCCGCCGTCGCCCAGGAGCTGCGCCATCGGCGCGTAGTGGTAGTAGCGTCCCGCCTCGCCGATACCCCTCGGGTCCGATTCGCGGAACGTGCCGATGCCGAAGGTGTCCAGCGCATCGCGCACGATGCCGGCCATGCGCTCGTCGTGGGCGAACCAGCGCATGAGGATCGGCGCGTTCCCGAGCCGCAGCGAACCGTGGAAGGTCTGGCGCGGGCCGGTGTGCTCGCAGTTCATGATGAGCGCCGTCTGCCGGAACAGGTCCGGACGCGCGGCGAACCACTCGCCGCTGACGCCCGTCCCCACCGTATGGTGTCCGGAGCTGCCGATGAAGTGGATCGTGCGGCGCCGTTGCGCACGCGGAATTCGTGAGTAGTACTCGGCCAGCCCGAGCAGCGTGGCCATGCCGCTGGCGTTGTCGACCGCGCCGTCGAACCAGCCGTCCCGATGGGCCACGATGTAGATGGTTTCGTCCGTCACACCCGGCAGCGTGCCCCAGACCGTCGCGGTCTGCAGGTCCGGCACCATCTCGACGTCCAGGCCCACCCGGACCCGGACGCCGCCTGCGCCGATCAGATCGCGCACCGCCAGGCCGTCCTCGCGTCCGACCACGAAGCTCGGCACGTTGCTGTTCACCGGGTACATCTGGACCCGCGCGTTGCCCGGAATCCCGATGATGCCGAAGACCGCGGCCGCGCCCCGCTCGCTGATGCGACGGAACGCCTCGTCGGAAATGCTCGCGAAGCGTGAGTTCAGCTCATCGCTGTAGAAGAAGACGGCCTTGCCTCGCACGTCCGGCGTCAGCGCCAGCTCGGCGTCGCTGGCCAGGCCGGCCCAGACCGCTTCGAGGTCGAGGCCCTCACCGGTGGTGCCGGGCGACGCGTAGGTCGGCTGGGCCGACGCCAGCTCGACCGTCCGGCCGCCCCCGCTTGCGGTGACCGTCCACTGCCGCGGCATCCACTGGGGCGACATGTCGATCGGCTGGCTGCGAACGTCCGCCAGGCCGAGCTCCCGGTAGCGCTCCATGAGCCATTCCGCGTTCCATGCATCGGATTCCGTGCCCAGGATGCGGCCCCAGAACCGCGGATTTCCGGCGTCCCGGTAGCGGCGGGAGATGTCTACGAGCTCCTCCACGAACTGCATCAGACGCTCGGCGCGGATGGCGCCATACTGGCGGGCCGAGTCGGGCAGCAGGCCGCCGACCTCGGTGGTGCGCTCGAACTGTACGGGAGGCGGTTGGGGCAGCGGTTCCGTGGGCGCCACCGCCGTGTCCTGAGCGGACGCAAGGACTGTGCCGAGGAAGAGGAGCAGGAGAGGCGCGCCGACAAGCGGGAATGCTCGCGTCATGGCACCGGTCGCCGATGCACCGCGACGACCTGCCGCTGCGGCCGAGCAGCCGGGAGATTCTACGCGTCGGAGAGCAGCGACAGCGGCTCCAGGTCGACCCGGCCGTTGCTGTCGCCGAAGCTGTCGGCCGGCACGCCCGCCTTGTCGAGCAGCCCCAGCAGCAGGTTGGCCATCGGCGTCAGCTCCGGGAACTTGATGTGCCGGCCGCTGCGCAACCGGCCCGCCCCGCCGCCGAGCAGCACGAGCGGCAGGTTCTTGTGGTCGTGCGCGTTGCCGTTGCACATGCCGCTGCCCTGCAGCACCATCGAGTTGTCGAGCAGGCTGCCGTCGCCGTCCGGCGTGGCGGCAAGCTTCTCGGCGAAGTACGCCAGCAGCTCGCTGTAGTAGGTGTTGATCTTGGCGATGGCCGCGATCTTCTCCGGCTTGTCCTGGTGGTGCGAGGTGCCGTGGTGGCCTTCGTTGACGCCGATCCAGGGGAACGTCCGGGCGCTCTGCTCGCGGCCCAACTGCAGGCTGAAGACGCGCGTGATGTCGGCCTGCCAGGTCAGCAGGAGCAGGTCGAACATGAGCTTCACGTGCTCGTCGTACGCTTCCGGGATGCCGACCGGGCGGTCCGGCAGATCCAGCGCCGACTGGCCGGCCTGCTCCTCCGCCCGCTCGATGCGCCGCTCGACCTCGCGCACCGCGTCGACGTAGTCGGTGACGCGCGTGCGGTCGCCCGCGCCCAGCTCGCGCATCAGCCGCGACATGTCCTCGGTGACCGAATCGAGGATGCTGCGGTCCTTGCGCATCTCGGCGCGACGCTCTTCCGGCGTGCCGCCCTCGCCGAACAGCCGCTCGAACACCAGCCGCGGGTTGTTCTCCATCGGCAGCGGCGTGGTCGGCGACGACCACGACAGCGTGTTGACGTAGACGCAGTTGTAGCCGTTGTCGCAGTTGCCGACGAGGAAGCTGTTCTCCAGCGTCAACTCCAGCGACGGCAGCCGCGTGTCGCGGCACAGCTTCCGCGCGGCGATCTGGTCCGCGGTGGTGGCCAGCAGGACGTCGGCGCCCTCGGTCATCTTGGGCCGCGCCGCGCTCAGCCAACTGGCGTTCGAGCGCGTGTGCTCCGCGTTGCCGTCCGTGCCGTTCCCCTGGGCGTTGCGGTGCTCCATGTTGGTGAGGACGATGAGCTGGTCCTGCACCGCGGCAAGCGGCTGGAGGATCGGCGAGAGCGTCAGCGGTCCGGGTTCGCCCGGCGGCGTCCACGTGTTCTGAGACCCCTTGGCCCACGACACCGACCCGTGCGGGAAGTAGATGAAGCCGAGCCGGCGCACCGGGTTCGCCGATGTCTTCACCATGGCCGAGAGCGCCGGGACCATCGAGTCGAGCAGCGGCAGCGCGACGGTCGCGCCCGCGCCGCGCAGGAAGGTCCGGCGAGGCAGATGCTTCTTCGTGATGATCATGATTGCTGCGCCCGTCTCATCTGAAATGGCGTGCTCTTGACGATACCGAGAATCAGCGACGAGAAACTGTAGCCGCCGGACGCCGCTTCGCGTTCGATCGCCCGCACGGCCGGCATGTCATGATACTCGACCGCGCGGCCCAGGCCATACGTCAGCAGCTTGGTCGCCAGCGTCCGCACGAACTGATCCGACCTGTCCAGCAGCGTGTCCCTGAGCCCGGCGGCGCCGTCGAACGTAGTGCCGTCCGGGAAGCTGCCCTCGACGTCGAGCGGCTCGAACCCGGCGGTCCGCGTCCGCCAGCGGCCGATCGCGTCGAAGCTCTCCAGCGACAGACCGATGGGGTCCATTATCGCATGGCAAGACGCGCAGACCGGGTTGCGGCGGTGCTCCACCATCCGCTCGCGCATGGACAGCACCTTGTCGGACCCCTCCTCGCTCAACGGCGGCACGTCCGCGGGCGGCGGCGGCGGCGGCGTGCCCAGGAGGTTCTCGAGAATCCACTTGCCGCGCACGACCGGCGAGGTCCGCGTGGCGTAGGACGTCACCGCCAGGATGCTGCCCTGCCCCAGCAGCCCGCCGCGGGGACTGTCCGGCGGCAGGTCGATGCGCCGGAAATGGCTGCCGTAGACGCCGGGAATCCCGTAGTGCTTCGCCAGCCGCTCGTTGATGAACGTGTAGTCGGCTTTCAGCAGGTCGAGCACGCTGCGGTCTTCACGGATGATGCTGTCGAAGAACAGCTCCGTCTCCTGCCGCAGCGCCCGCCGCAGCGTCTCGTCGAAGTCGGGGAATATGACGAAGTCGGGCGAGACGGCCGGCAGGTTGCGCAGGTACAGCCACTGCGCCGCGAAGTTGGTGACCAGCGCCTCGGCGCGCGGATCCGCGAGCATCCGCCGCACCTGACGTTCCAGCTCGCCGGGCTCCTGCAGGGCGCCCGCGGCGGCGACCTCGATCAACTCGTCGTCCGGAATGCTGCTCCAGAGAAAGAACGAGAGGCGCGACGCCAGCTCCAGGTCGCTGACGCGGTGCGCCGCGTGCGCCGTGGCGCCCTCCGGATCGCGCTCGACACGGAACAGGAACTCGGGGCTGACGAGCAGGCGCCGCAGGGCCATCTCGATGCCGGCGTCGAAGTCGCCGGCTGAGCGCCCTTCCTCGTAGAACCCGAGCAACGTTTCCAGATCCCCGGAGGTCGCCGGACGCCGGTAGGCCCGGCGGGCGAGCGTGGTGAGAATCTCCTCCGCGCAGGCGCGCTCCTGAACGCCGCCGGACGGCCTGCAGGTGAAGATGCGCCGGCGGCTGGGCGTGTCGCCCGGCCCGGTCGCATCGAACGGCCCGGTGACGGTGAGCGAGTAGACGTTCGGCTGCGAGCGCTGGTCCCCGCCCACCGTGAAGTGCACCTTGAGGAACGGCTCGCGGTGGTGCTCGATCAGCTCCGAGCCCTGGCTGACGAACGCCGCGCCCACGGTGTGCGGGCCGGCCGGAACCGGTACCCGCACGAACAGATCGGCGTCGGCCGCGCGGTCCGTCTGCATGTAGAAGTTCAGCACCTCCTGCGACCCGTCGCCCCGCGACGGCGGCGCGACGGTCAGCACGTCCACGGGCTCGCCATCCAGCATGAACACGACGTCGTGCGGCTTGCTCAGACCCCCGATGCGGTTGCTGTTCCAGCTCTTGCCGAGCTCGGCGCGGATCTCGTACACCGCGTCGACCGGAAAGTTGTAGTGGAACGCGGCGCCGCCGCGGGTGCCGAACGGCATGCCCTCGATGTGCCCGTTCTGATTCAGGTCCGACGGCACGATGAAGGTATCGGCTACGGCCGAGCGCACCGGCGCTCCGACCGCGAGCCGGCTGACCTTTTGCGCGGCGCTGAGGTAACGCTCCATGCGGCCCGCGTCGAGCCCGCCGAGGCCGACGTTGTCGAACCCCGCGCTCGAATCGTCGGCCGGCAGCAGATCCGTGACATCGACCTCGAGGTCGAGCAGGTCTCGGATGGCGTTACCGTACTCGGTGGCGTTGAGGCGCCGCAGGGCGTCGCTGTGTCCCGGGTCCGGATCGGCCGCAGCCGCGCGGTCGAGATCGGTTTCGAAGAAGGACGCCAGGCGGTCGTACGTCTCCCGATCGGGGCGCGGCCGGCCGGCCGGCGGCATCATGCCGGCGCGCAGCTTCAGCACGACCTTCTCCCAGGTCTCGGCGTTGGCGCTCAGGTCGCCCAGGTCGAGCGCCTCCAGCGAGAGGCCGGCGGTACGCAGGCTGTCGTTGTGGCAGGTGATGCAGTAGCGCTCCAGCAACGCCTGCTCGGCCGCGCCGGAATGGCCCGCGGGCACCTGCGCGCTCGCTGCCGGCGCCAGCAGCAGCAGCACCGCCACGATCGCTGCGGGCCGCACGGGTATTGCGACAGACTCCCGCATGGTGATTAACTCTATCACCACTGTCAGAGGACATGACGATGAGAACGCGGGACACACCGGGCCGGATGCTCATCTGCCGGGCGCTGGCGATTATCTGCCTGGGGACGGCGGGCGTCCTGGTGTCCACGGACGCCGCCGGACGCGACAATCCGCTCGTCGAGGCCGTCAAGCGCGCCGACGCCGCAGCCGTGCGCACGCTGCTGGAAGGCGGCGCCGACGCGAACGCGGCGGAGGCCGACGGGACCACCGCGCTGCACTGGGCCGCGCGGCTCGACAGTGTCGAACTGGCGGATCTGCTGCTGGCGCGCGGCGCCGACGCCACGGCCGCCAATACGTTCGGCGTGCGACCGCTGTGGCTGGCGGCGCTCAACGGCAGCGCGCCGATGCTCGACCGGCTGCTCGCGGCGGGCGCGGACCCCGAGACCGCGTCGGCCGCGGGCGAGTCGGTGCTCATGATCGCGGCGCGCACCGGCCGCGTGGAGGCGATCGAGGCGCTGCTGGCGCGCGGCGCCAACGTCGATGCGGCGCAGCGCAACGGCCAGACGGCGCTGATGTGGGCCGCGACCGAAGGCCATACGGCGGCCGTGGAAACCCTCCTGAATGCCGGGGCCGACATGCATGGCCGCACGCTCGTCCCCGAGAACCCGTTGCGCAGCGGCCTATACGGGGGACCCGCGCCGCACGGCTTCACGGCACTGCTCTTCGCCGTTCGCGCCGGCCACGTCGATACCGCGCGCGCCCTGCTGGAGGCAGGCGCCGACCCGAACGACCAGTTGCCCGACGGAACGGGCCCGGTGGTGCTTGCCGCCGCGAATGCGCACTGGGAGCTCGGTGTCTTCATGGTGGATCAGGGCGCCGACCCCAACGGCGCGGAGCAGGGCTGGACGGCGCTGCACGAGATGACCTGGGTCCGCCGGCCCAATTTCGGCTTCAACCCGCCCGGTCCCGTGACCACCGGCGAGCTCGACAGCCTGACCTTCGTGCGCGAGCTGGCGTCACGCGGTGCGGATGTCAACGCCCTGATAACGGTGGAGCCGAGGAACGGCTACCGCAACGCCCTGAACCGCGTCGGCGCCACGCCCCTCATGATGGCGGCGCGGCTGGCCGACGCGCCCCTGATGCGCGTGCTGCTGGAGTTGGGCGCGGACCCGACAATAGTGAACGAGGACGGCTCGACGCTGCTGATGGTCGCCGCCGGGCTCGGCATCCATTCGCCCGGCGAGGATCCGGGCACCGAAGCCGAGGCGCTGGAGTGCGTGCAGATCGCCCTGGAGCTGGGCGGCGACGTCAACGCCATCGACGTGAATCACGAGACGGCGCTTCACGGGGCCGCGTATCGCGGCGCCAACTCCATCGTGGAGCTACTGGTCGACCACGGCGCCGACACCTTCGACGTGGAGAATTCGCGCGGCTGGACGCCGCTGCGGATCGCCCAGGGCATCTTCCGGACGGAGACCTACAAGGAAGCACCCCACACGGCGGCGCTGCTCACCGACCTCATGGCCCGCGTAACGACGCGCACGCTGCCCGCCGAGCCACCGCCGGGCTTCTAGGGGATTCCCAGCTTGTCGGCCAGGTCGTTGAAGTCGTCTGCCACGATGTCGAACGACGCGTCCGGCGAGAGGTCGCGGCTGCGACCGGGGCCGTACTCCAGCGGGCGCGGGACGTAGGCCGTCCTGAACCCCACGCCCGCCGAGGCGCGCAGGTCGCCCTCGTGCGCGGCCACCATCATCACCTCTTCCGGCTCCAGGCCGAGCAGGTCGGCCGCCTTGAGGTATACCTCCGCGTCCGGCTTGTACTGCTGCGCGAGCTCCGCCGACAGCACGACGTCCCACGGCAGCCCCGCGTTCTTGGCCATGTTCGCGAGCAGCGCCACGTTGCCGTTGGAGAGCGTCGCCAGCATGTAGCGCGTGCGCAGGCGCGTCAGGCCGGAAACGCTGTCGGGCCACGGCTCCAGCCGGTGCCAGACCCGGTTGAGGTGATCACGCTGCTCCTCGGTCAGCCGCTCCAGCCCGTGCCTGGGGATGAGCTCGTCGAGGATCATCCGGTGCAGGTCGTCGATCTTCGTCCAGGGCAGCTCGCCGCTGCGCACGCGCTGCATCGCCGGCCCGTAGCCGCCGCGCCAGTCGTCGGCGAACTGCGGCCAGTCGACGTCCAGGCCGAGCCGTTCGCCGAGCTCCCCGCCCTCCCGGATGATGGTCGACCGCCAGTCGACTACCGTGCCGAACACGTCGAACGTCAGCGCCTTGACCATATCCAATCGCTCCGCCGCCGGCTGGGCCCGCGAGCCGCAGGCCGACATCCCCAGCAGGACGAGCGCACCGGCCGCCGCCACTCCGCTGATAACCCTGGACATGGCGCTATCTTGCCGCAAAGCCCGCGGCGGCACAATGCTCCCATGCGGGTGCGGACCGGAGTTGCAGGAGAAGCCGGTTCTGCGCGATCATGACCCACGCCGCGCCCGAGTCGATGGTGCAAGGGAGGATCCCATGAAGCGCGCCGCACTGGCCGCCGTAGCCGGAGTCGTTGCGATAGTCCTCGCGGGAGCGCCCGTCGCCGCGCAGGAATGGGAGATGCCGCGCCTGCCCGACGGGCAGCCGGATTTCCAGGGTTACTGGACCACCCAGACCTTCACGCCGCTGGAGCGGCCCGACCATCTGGCCGACAAGGAGTTCTTCACGGAGGAGGAGTGGGCCCGGCTGCAGGACACGCTCACGGCCGCGGGCGTCGATCCTTCCGCGCGCGAAATCCTCACCCTCATCGAAATCGACGACCAGGAGGAGCTCGAGCGCTACAAGTACCAGGGCAATCGCACGCGCGAGGAGCGCCACCACATCCACTACGACAACGAGATCTGGCTGCGCACGCCGGTACCGAAGGGACTGTCGAGCCGAAGGACGTCGTTGATCACCTATCCGCGCAACGGCCGGTTCCCGCCCCTCACGCCGAAGGCTGCGGCGCGCGCCGCAGCCGTGCGCGCCCTGCGGACGGGCCCCAACGCCTTCGACAGCTACGAGGTCCGCACGCTGACCGAACGCTGCTACCTGTGGCCCCACGAGGGGCCGCCCATGATGCCGCCGTCGTACAACGACATCCACCAGATC
Organism: Vicinamibacteria bacterium; assembly: GCA_022820825.1. Taxonomy (GTDB): domain Bacteria; phylum Acidobacteriota; class Vicinamibacteria; order Vicinamibacterales; family UBA8438; genus JAAXGX01. Next base: position 80,483 of record JAJEEU010000007.1, on the reverse strand, counting down.
TTCCAGACGTCGGACCACATCGTGATCTTCACCGAGCTGGGCAACAACGCGCCGCGCATCGTCCCGCTAGACGGCCGGCCGCACATCTCCGGGAAGATCCGCCAGTACCCGGGCGACTCGCGCGGCTGGTGGGAGGGCGACACGCTGGTCGTCGAGACCCGCAACTACCACGAGAAGCGCGAGTTCCGGGGCGCCACGACGGCCCTGCACGTCGTGGAGCGCTTCACACGGGTCAGCGACGACCGGATTCACTACGAATTCACGGTCACCGATCCCACGACGTGGGTGACCCCGTGGAGCATGGAGCTGCCGCTGGTGAAGACCGACGGCCCGATGTTCGAGTACGGCTGCCACGAAGGGAACCACGACATCCGCCACATCCAGGAGATCCACCGCAACCTGGAACGGCAGGCCGCCGCCGAAGCCGCCGAGCAGGATTCGAAGTAGTCCCGGCGGCGCTGGCACCAGCCCGTCATCCACCGGTTCGCGTGTTCGTGATGTATATTTGCATACATCATGCTACGCACCCAGATCTACCTCACGGAGGCTCAGGGACGCCTGTTGAAGAGCCGCAGCCGGGCAACCGGGTGCACGGTGTCGGAGCTCATCCGCGCCGCGATAGACGACACGTATAGCCGGCGTCATGTACAGAGCACGGAGGAACGGGTGCGCGTTGCGCGCCGTGCCGCTGGCGCATGGGACTCGTTTCCGGAATCCGGCGCCGAATACGTCCAACGCGTCAGGGGCTCGCGGCGCCTGGCGGCGTCAATACGGTGATGGTCGATGCGGCTCGTGCTCGATACCTCCGTGCTCATCGATCACCTGCGAGGGAGGCCGCAAGTGGCCACCGAGATCATTCCATCCGCGATCGCGCGCGGCGACGAGTTGTGGAGCTCGTACGTAGTTCGCGCCGAGGTGCTTGCGGGAATGCGAAGCGGAGAAGAGACCGCGACGCGCGATCTGCTTCGTCTCGTGTCGTGGGTAGAGGTCGATGAGGCGATGACGGAGGCGGCCGGTGCGCTGGGGCGGCGCTTCCTGCGTTCGCATCGCGGCATCGACGTGGCCGACCTGCTCGTCGCGGCGCTCACACAGGCGCTCGACGCGGAGCTCATGACGACCAACCTCAAGCACTATCCGATGTTCGAGGGCCTCAAGGCGCCGTACTGAGCGGCCGCATGACATCCCCCGGCGAACCGCGCGAGCCGTCGTTGGGGCAGGCGCTCGTTCCGGTGGCGTTGCTGCTGGGGCTGCTGGCCCTGGCGGTCTACCTGTTCGGCTCCGATGCTTCGTTCGGGCCGAACCAGATCGCGCTGATCCTGGCGGCGGCGGCGGCGAGCGCCGTCGGCCTGCGCAACGGGCACTCCTGGACCGCGATCGAAACGGGCATGACGCGCGGCATCTCGGCGTCGATGGGCGCCATCCTGATCCTGCTGGTCGTCGGATCGGTGATCGGGACCTGGATCCTGGCCGGCATCGTCCCGACGATGATCTACTATGGCCTGCTGACGCTCGCGCCGTCCATTTTCTACGTCGCGGCCTGCGTCATCTGCGCCGTCGCGGCGCTGGCCACGGGCAGCTCGTGGACCACCGCCGGGACGATCGGCGTGGCGCTGATCGGTACGGCCGCCGCGCAGGACCTGCACCTCGGACTCGCGGCCGGGGCGATCATCTCGGGCGCCTATTTCGGCGACAAGATGTCGCCGCTGTCGGACACCACGAACCTCGCCCCGGCGGTGGCCGGCACCGACGTCTTCACCCACATCCGCCACATGGGCTGGACGACGGGGCCCAGCTTCGTCGCGGCGCTGGTGCTGTTCACGGCCGCTGGACTGGTCGCGCCGGCGGCCGGCGGCGACGGGGATCTGGAACCGCTGCTGCAAGCGCTCACAACGGAGTTCACCGTGGGTCCGCACCTGCTCGTTCCGCTCGTCGTGGTGCTCGTCCTGATCGTCCGCAAGGTGCCGGCGCTTCCGGCGCTGCTGATCGGCGCGCTGCTGGGCGGGCTGTTCGCAGTCCTCTTCCAGCGGCCGGCCGTGCTGGCCTACGTCGGCGAGAGCGGCCTGACGCAGCCGCTGCTGCTGGTCAAGGGCGTGTGGATGGCGCTGTACGGCGGCTTCGCGCTCGATTCCGGCAACGCGGTGCTCGACGAGCTGCTGTCGCGCGGCGGCATGAACAGCATGCTGGACACGATCTGGCTCGTCATGTCGGCCATGATGTTCGGCGCGGTCATGGAAGCCACCGGCATGCTGCGGGTCCTCGCGGCGCGGGTGCTGGGCGCGGTGCGCGGCACCGGCAGCCTCATCTCGGCGACGCTGGTGACGTCGGTCGGGACGAACGTGATCGCTTCCGACCAATACATGTCCATCGTGCTGCCGGGCCGGATGTTCAGGGAGGAGTACCGCCGCCGAGGGCTGGATCCGAAGAACCTCTCGCGCTCGCTGGAGGACGCCGGGACGCTGACGTCCGTGCTGGTGCCGTGGAACACCTGCGGCGCCTTCATGGCGCAGACGCTGGGGGTGGCGACGCTGACCTACGCGCCGTTCGTCTTCTTCAACCTGCTCAGCCCGTTCGTCGCCGCCGCTATCGGCTTCGCCAACGTCGCCATCGCGCGCCTGCCCGCCGCAGCCGCATCGCGCTGACGCTCCCGCCTCCGCCGCGCGTCAGCGCGATGCGGCGGAGGCGGGGCCGTCGCCCCAGTGCAGCACGCGATCCGCCAGCGTCGCAAGCCAGTTGCGCACCTGCGTGAAGACGAGGAACTCGTCGTTCACGCGGCGCTGGGCGTTCTGGCCGAGCTGGATGCGACCGGCCACGTCCTCCAGCAGCGCGTCCAGGCGCGCGGCAATCTCCTGCGGATCTTCCGGGTGCTGAATGAGTCGGCCGTCCACGCCGTCGCGGATCTGCTGGCGGATGCCGCAGGCGCGGCTGCCGAGCACCGGGGCTCGCTTCCACATCGCCTCGGTCACCGTCAGTCCGAAGCCTTCCTGCAGCGAGTTCTGCATGACCACGGACGAGCAGCGCTGCAGCGCGTTGACGATCAACTCGTTCTCCCTGCGGACCGCCATCGGCAGCGAGATGAGCGCGATGTCCGCCTGCAGCGCCGGGGGCAGCGCCACGTACGCGGCCGTCAGCTCCTGCAGCACTTCCTGCGCTTCCGGGTCGTCCGCGACCGCGGCCGGATCCGGACCCGCCAGCACCAGTCGCACCAGCTCCTGCCGGCGGCGGTGCGGGCTGCCGGCGGCGGCCGATCCGGCCCGCTCCTTCATGCGAATGAAGCCGTCCAGCAGCGGCTTGAACCCCTTCAGCCGGTCCCACCTGGAGATCTGGGTGACGATGGGGCGGAAGAGCAGCCCGACGCCGCCGTTGTCGTGCGCCGGCCCGAAGCTGCCGTCGGGGGCAAGCCGCGTCGCCATCTGGGCGTACCTGGCCGGCACCACCGGATGCTGCTCGGCGACCAGCCCGGCGTTGCACAGGATGCCGACGAGCCGCGGCACGAGCAGGTCGCGGTTCTTGTGCCCCAGCGGATCGATGGCCGGCCGGATGATGCCCGCCCTTCCGGCGAGGAAATCCGGGATGTACTCCGGCGCCGTGAACACGGCGTGGTCGTAGACGTCGGCGTGCGGCTTCAGGAACTCCCAGGCGGCGCGCGTCTGCGGCGTCGACCCGTCCAGGCCGATATGGCAGCGGAAGACGGACCGCACGTCCATCTCGCGCCGCAGGATGGCGCCGGAGCCGAGCGGCTGCGGATCGTGCACGACGAGCAGGTCGCCCGGCCGGACGAGCGGCCGCAGCGCGTCGGCATTCTCCCGGCTGACCGCCGCGTACACCTCCCGCTCGGCCGCGCCGAGGCCGGGATCGCCGCTGCCGTGAATCAGGTTGTGCAGGCGCTTCGTCAGCGTGAAGAACTCCGGTCTGTCGCTGCCGATCACGGCCCACTTCACGTCCACGCCGAGCTCGCGGAAGATCGTGATCATGCGCGGCATCATCTCGGCGACGCCGCCGCCGCGCGCCGTCGAGTTGACCATCCAGACCGTGCGGCCCTCCAGGTGCGGCACGAGCGCGCGCGCCTCGGTGCGCAGCGAGCGCACCGCTTCCGACAGGTGGATGTGGGCCTGGTAGTCGTCCAGGGTCAACATCTCGTCAACGGCAACGGTCTCGATCAACGGTCACCTCCGGACAAAACGCTGAATCATAGCGCGCCGGGAGACTGCAGGGGGAAACGCCGCTCGAACGCCGTAGTCGCCAGGAAGGTGACGTTGCGCGATCCGGCTTCCGGAACGATGAAGCAGGCGGCGAATTCCCGGGCCGCCGCCCAGGCCAGCCCGTCGTCGGGCCCCATCACGTACAGCGCGGTAGAGAGTACGTCGGCGGTGAAGGCATTCGGATGCCAGACGGCGACCGACGCGGGGCGGACCACCGGTGCGCCGGTCCGCGGGTCGAGTATGTGACCGACCACGCCGGCGGCGCCGAGGGCAAGCGTGCGCTCCGAGCCGCCGCTCGTGGCCAGCGAGCCGCCGGCCAGCAGCAGCTCCGCGACCGGTTGATCGCGCTGCGCGGGATGGGCCAGCGCCACCGGCCACGCGGTGTCGGCTGCTCCGCCCGACACGGCCACCTGCCCGCCGAAGTCGATGAGCCATGCGCCGGGATGGCCATGTTCCGCCGCGCGTACCCGGTCGAGCGCTTCGCCCTTGCCGAACGCGCCCGCATCCAGCATGGCGTCCGCCTGCCGTGTGACGGTGCATGCTTCGTGGTCGAAGCCCAGCAGCGGCCATCCCGCACGCGCGCGCGCCGCGCGCAGTGCGGCAGCATCCGGCCGGCGGCCCGCCGCGCGCAGGCCCCAGGCGTCGATCAGGCTGCCGATTGCAGGATCGAACGCACCGGCCGTAGCTTCCCGCCAGCCTTCCACGCGACGGAGCAGATCGCAGAGCGCCGGCGGCACGGATAGCGGTTCGCCCGGCGGCTGGCGGTTCAGCCCGCTCAGCGCGCTGTCGTTGCGCCAGGTGCTGAGCTCGGCCTCCGTGGTTTCGACGACGCGCACCATCCGCTCGAGTCGGGCGAGCGCGGTTGTGCGGTCCTCCGCCTCGGCGGCGAACTCCGCCGTCGTGCCCATGAGCACGACCGTGCGCTCGACGCGAACGGTCGGTGCAGCCTGCCGGCACGCGGCCGCTCCGAGACACAGCAGCGCGGCAGCGGCCGCCCACTTCATGATGTGACGCGGGCGGTTTCCGGATCGCTGGATGGTGGGTCGACCGACCGGCGGCTCACCCGCCAGCCGATGACGAGATGCACGCTGTAGCTGAGAGCGAACAGCCCGCCGGAGGCGACGTGCAGCCAGATGAAGAACGTGATGAGCGCCGGCGACGCCGCCACCTGAATGGCGTAACCCGACAGCGCCATCACCGCGAAGCCGATGAGCGACGCCCACCCCGTGCGGCGGTTCTCGGGGTTCGGGGAGCGGAGCTTGCGCAGCGAATGGGAACGGAACAGCATGCCGAAGAAGGCGATGAACAACGGCGCGGCCACGACATGGATGGACAGCGTCGCGGGTTGCCACGGATGGTTGATGATTGCGAACGGATCGTCCGTGGCCAGCGCGTACTGCATGTACAGGTACGCGAAACCCGTGACGGCCACGACCCAGTGCAGGGCATTGAACGCCCAGCGCTCCCACCAGGTCATGGAGCCGCTCCCGTGTCCGCGGCGCCCGCCAGGAGCACCTGGTCCAGTGCGAGCGCCCGGCGCACCGCGGCGTTGACCGCGCCGGTGGTCAACGTGGCGCCGGCGATGGGTCGGATCGATCGCTGGACCGCCAGCTCGTCGCTGAGCGGCTTGTCGTAGTACTGGCGCCGCCACGGCTCCGAGGGCACGTATTCGGGCGGCTCCAGGAACGCCGTCACGTCGATGCGGCGCACGCGACCGTCGGCTTCGAGCGACACCAGCAGGCTTTCGCGCTTGGTGCGCACCACGTGCGTGTCGACGTACGCCCGGCCGACCACCCGGCCGCCGCGCATGGCGACGTAGCGGGCGTAGATCTTCGAGGGCACCTCGGCGCGCGCCAGCGCGGCGATCCGCTCGACCTGGTCGTCGGTCAGGAACACACGGTCCGCGTCGATCGTCGCCCCCGGGAACACGGCTGCCAGCGCCTCCTCGCGCGAGACGACGCCGGACTGCGCCAACGCATCGCCGGCGGTCAGCGCGAGCCACACGCCGCACGCCGCCAGGGCCCGCCGCCCGGCACCCCGTCCCGCCGCCGACCGCTTGTGCATGAAGCTCCTAGAACGCGTAGCCCACGTTGACGTTGAACTGGTCGGTCCCGCCGCCGGCGTCGTTGGCGACCCACATGTAGTCCACCTTGACGGCGATGTTCGAGATCGGCTTCAGCTCGACGCCGAACGTCGTATAGGTGTTGTCCTTCGACGGGTTGCGGGCGAACCCGGCGGCCACCGCCGCCTGTGTGTCCACCATCTCGTAACGGATGTACGGAGTGAGCCCCACGCCCGCGGCGGCCGGGACCTGCGACAGCACGTCGTAGCCGAACTGCAGGTAGCCGCCCCGCATCGTCTCCGCGACGCCGTTCGCGCCGGTCAGTCCCAGCACCAGGTTCAGCTCGGCCGTGTCGTCGAGGCTCGCCCGGGCGTAGAGACCCCGGATATCGAAGCCGCGGACCTGCGCCTGCCCATGCACGTCGAAGATGCTCGTGCGGACGCCGTAGTTGACGCCGTCCACCTCGATGTCGCCCTGTCCCGAGCCGCCTACGTAGAAGCTGCCGCCGAAGAACACGCCGGGCGTCGGCGCGACGTCGACGCGGCCGGTGACCGCCATGTTGTCGGCCTTGGCCTTGCCGCCCTTCTGCCGCCCGCCGCGCACTCCGCTCGACGAGAAGGCCGAGCCGTTGAGGCCGTTCACGACGTAGGCGCGGTACGACACCATGTCGCCGGCCGAGCCGTACACGCCGGCGCCGTTCTCGCGCCACGTGGACGGGATGATGCTCTGCTCGGTCACGGGACGCTCCGCCCCCAGGAACACGTTGGGCTCGTGGAACTCGTTGACCAGCCCCATCGGGACCAGGAGCATGCCGGCCCGCACGCCGAAGTTGTCGCGCGCCAGCCAGTCGACATAGGCGAACTCGACGAAGATCTCCTTCGCGTGCTCGACCTCGATCTCCGAGTTGAAGATGAACTTGTCGTTGAAGCGGTAGCCGGCATACAGGATGGCGCGCAGGTAGTCGAACTGCGACGTTCTTTCCGACGCGTAGTTCTCGTACAGCATCTCGCCGTAGCCGGCGATCGAGACGCCCTGCTCGATTCCGTACGCCGCTGCCGCGGAAGGCGCCAGCCCCATCGCGCGCGCTTCGTCCACGGTCACCTCGATCTCCCGCTCACCGCTCCGCAACCGCTCGATCTCCTCGGCCAGCACCTCTATCCGGCGCTCCAGCTCCTCGATGTCGGCCTGCTGCCGCTCGACGGCCGATTCCGTTTCCGACTCCCCGGCTTCGGCCTCCGCCGACCCGGTTGCCGGCTCAGCCGGTTCCGAGGCGGCGGGGCCGCGTCCATCCTGCGGCGCGGCGGCCGCAGGCCGTGAGCTGGCGGCCACCGCCAGCATCAGAGCTGCAAGAGCACAGACCAACAAACGGGACATCGGCATCGTGACACCTCCTCCGGTGCGGCCCGGTATTGCGTGCCCTGACGCCCGACGCCTAACATTAGGAACGCTGGATGCGTACGGGAGCTGCGCGCGACCACGTGGCTGCGGTTGCCGGGCGTTCAGCCGGCCCGCGCGGTGTTGCCCCACCGCCGGGCCTTTTTCAACACCAAACGAAACTGAGATTCAATCTCAGTTGAACCGCGGGGAACTATATACCCGACCGATTTAGTCGGTCAAGGGGAAATTGAGACTTGATCTCAGTTTTTGCGCCACGCGGTCCGCGCGCGCGGAGGGCTATAATGCGGCTTCTTCGCATCGTGGCGCTGGGCGAAGGGAAGGAAGGAACATCATGATCCGCAAGGCACTGCTGCCCGTTCTGCTTGCAGCCGCGTTGCTCGGCCTCCCGGCCGGCGCGCAGGCGGAGGACCTCTATCACCACCTGCACCTGCGATCCGGGGACGCGCTTGCTTCCGCCCAGTGGTACAAGGACCACATGGACTGCGAGGAGTACGGCCGCGAAGGCGCGTGCATGGTCGACGACATCCAGATCATCTTCTATACGAACGAAGACCAGCCGACCGGCCCCAGCGTCGGCACCGGCGTGGACCACATCGGGTTCTCGTTCCGCGACCTCGAGGCGAAGATGGAGGGCTGGAAGGCGGCCGGCGTCACGGTCCTGGAGGACATCCGCGAGGTGCCGGGCCTCTTCAAGCTGGCATTCCTCGAGGACCCGTGGGGCACGAAGATCGAGGTGGTCGAGGACCACACCTGGCTCGGGTTCCATCACCTGCACCTGTACACGCCGGACCCGCAGGCGACGATCAGTTGGTACGAGAGCCTCTTCGGCGGCGTGCCCGACAAGATGCACGGACGCCTGGCCGGCCTGCGCTATGGCGGGCTGTGGCTGCTGGCGCGGCCGTACGACGAGGAGATCGCACCCACCGCCGGGCGGTCGGTCGACCACCTGGGCTGGCCGTCCGACGATCTGGAAGCCACCGTCGCCAGGTACGAGAGCATGGGGATCGAGCTGGACGAGCCAGGCATGCGCGAGGTGACCAACGCCGTCGGGGCGGAGCTGAAGATCGCCTTCGTCACCAGTGACGACGGCGTCCGCATCGAACTGGTCGAGACCGTCAGCTCACCGTAGCCGCTGGCCGCCGCCGCGCTGCCGGCTGCCTGTTTCACGCTTCGAGCACCAGCAGCAGGTCTTCCGATTCCACCTGTCGGCCCGGGCCGACCAGGACCTCGGCCACCCGCCCGTCGCGCGGCGCGTAGATGGTGCTCTGCATCTTCATGGCCTCCAGGGTCAACAGCCGGGCCTTGGCCGCGACCTTCTCGCCCGGGGTGACGAACAGGCCCGTTACCAGTCCGGGCGTCGGGGCGCCGATGTGGCCCGGGTTGCCGCTGTCGGCCTTGCGCGCCGCGGGACGGTCCACCTGCAGGGAGTGGTCGCGCACGCGCACTTCGCGCGGCTGCCCGTTCAGTTCGAAGAAAACGGTGCGCGTGCCGTCGGGCTGTCCTTCCCCGCAGGTCAGGAAGTGGACTATGAGGCGCTTGCCGGGCTCGATGTCGAAGGCGCACTCCTCGCCCTCGGCCAGCCCGTAGAAGAAGACCGGCGTCGGCAGCACGCTCACGTCGGCGAACCGGCGCCGGGCCTCGGCGAAGCTGGCGAAGACATCCGGGTAGAGCAGGAGGCTCAACGCGTCCGCCTTCGTCGGCTCGCTTCCCAGCATCCCGGCGGCTCGCTGCGCCGCTCCGTCGAGGTCGGCGGCCGGCAGGTTCTCGCCCGGCCGGCCGCTGATCGGCTCCCGGCCGCAGATCAGGATCGCGCGCACGTCGGGCGGCCAGCCTCCCGGCGGCTCGCCGAGACTGCCGCGCATCATCTCGATTACCGATTCCGGAAAACCGACGTCGTGCTGCGCGGGCAGATTGCGAACCTCCTCGCAGGTCATGCCCCTGGCCAACAGAAACAGCGTCAGATCGCCGACGACCTTGCTCGACGGCGTGACCTTCACGATGTCGCCCAGCAGCACATTGACGTCGGCGTACGTCTTTTCGACGTCGTTCCAGCGCTGCGCCAGACCCATCGCGGCGGCCTGCTGCTGCAGGTTCGTGAATTGTCCGCCCGGAATCTCGTGCTCGTAGAGCCTGGCGCTGCCCGCCTTCGGCGCGTTGTCGAACGGCAGGTAGTACGTGCGCACCGTCTCCCAGTACAGCGAGCAGTCGCCCAGCGCCGCGGAATCGAGGCCGGTGTCGCGCTCGGTCTCCCGGAGCGCGCCGACGAGCGTATTCAGGTTGGGCTGGCTGGTTGACCCGGACAGCGCCGCGACGGCCGCATCCACGATGTCCACGCCGGCCTCGCTGGCCTTGAGCAGCGTGGCGGCGTTCAGGCCGCTGGAATCGTGGGTGTGGAAGTGCACCGGCAGACCGGTCTCGGTGCGCAGCACGCGGACCAGCTCGTGGGCGGCGTAGGGCCGGCACAACCCCGCCATGTCCTTGATGCACAGGATGTGCGCACCCAGCTTCTCGAGCTGGCGGGCGAGTTCCAGGTAGTAGTTGAGGTTGTACTTCGGACGCCGCGGGTCGTGGAGGTCGCCGGTGTAGCAGATGGCCGGCTCGCAGATCGCGGAGGTCTCGCGCACCGCTTCCATCGCCACGCGCATGTTGTGCACGTCGTTGAGCGAGTCGAAGATGCGAAAGATGTCGATGCCCTGGCGCGCGGCCTCGAGCGTGAACTCGCGCACGACGTTGTCGGGATAGCTCGTATAGCCCACCGCATTCGACGCGCGCAACAGCATCTGGAAGCAGATGTTGGGAATCGCTTCGCGCAGCGACCGCAGCCGTTCCCACGGATCCTCGTGGAGAAAGCGCAACGCCGCGTCGAACGTTGCGCCTCCCCACATCTCCAGGCTGAACAGCTCGGGCAGGCGCCGCGCGACAGCCGGCGCGGTGGCGAGCAGGTCGTGCGTGCGGACGCGCGTCGCGAGCAGCGACTGGTGCGCGTCACGGAAGGTCGTGTCGGTGATCAGCAGGCGCTGCTGATCCCGTACCCAGTCACGGAATCCCTCCGGACCCAGGGCCTGCAGGCGCTGCCGCGTGCCGGGCGCCGGAGCCTGTCCGGCCTCGACCGGCACGACCGGCGGCGCCTCGAAGCGTACCGGCCGGCGCTTCGCGGGCAGCGTGGGATTGCCGTTGACGATGGTGTCGCCGATGTAGCTCAGCAGCCGGTTGGCGCGATCCCGGGCCGGGCGGAACGCGAACAGCTCGGGTGTCTCGTCCAGGAAACCGGTGGTCGCTTCACCGGCCAGGAACCCGGGGTGGTTCACGACGTTCTGCAGGAACTGGATGTTGGTCTTGACGCCGCGAATGCGGAACTCCCGGAGCGCGCGGTCGGTCCGTGCCGCAGCGCCGCGCAGGGTGGAGTTCCAGGATGTGAGCTTGACGAGCAGCGAGTCGTAGAACGGGCTGAGCACAGCGCCGGCGTAGGCCGCGCCGTCCAGGCGGATACCGAGACCCGCGGCGGACCGGTACGTCTGCAGCCGGCCGTAGTCGGGCGCGAAGTTGTCGGACGGATCCTCCGTGGTGATGCGGCACTGGATGGCGAATCCGTTGCGCCGAATCTGCTCCTGCGGCGGGACCGACAGCGGCTCTTCGTGCAGCCGGCAACCCTGCGCGACCAGGATCTGCGCCCGGACGATGTCGATGCCGGTGATCACCTCCGTGACCGTGTGCTCCACCTGGATCCGGGGGTTGACCTCGATGAAATGCCAGCGCTGCGTGTCGGCGTCGACCAGGAACTCGACGGTGCCGGCGTTGCGGTAGCCGGTCGCGTGCGCGATGCGGACAGCCGCTGCGCAGATCGCATCGCGCAGGCCGGCGTCGAGGTTCGCCGCCGGAGCGACCTCGATCACTTTCTGGTGCCGGCGCTGCACGGAGCAGTCGCGCTCCCACAGGTGGACGGCGTCGCCGTGCTCGTCCGCGAGGATCTGCACCTCGATGTGCCGCGCGCGGGCGATGTAGCGCTCCAGGAACACGGAGCCGTCGCCGAAGGTCCGCAGCGCCTCGTTGCGCGCCTCCTCCACGCACCCGGTCAGCTCCCCCGGGTCGTGCACCACGCGCATGCCGCGGCCGCCGCCGCCAAACGCCGCCTTGACGATCAGCGGATAGCCGATCGTCTCCGCGGCTGCCTGCGCCGCGTCCGGATCGGCGGCGTCGAGCGTGGCGCCGGGCACAATCGGCACGTCCGCCCGGGCGGCGATCCGCCGCGCCTCGGTCTTGTCTCCGAGCCGCTCCAGCAACTCGGGAGTCGGACCGACGAACGTGATGCCGGCATCCGCACAGGCCTGCGCCATGTGGCGGTTCTCCGACAGGAAACCGTAGCCCGGGTGGATGGCGTCCGCGCCGCAGTCCACGGCGCAGCCGACGATCCGGTCGATGTCGAGGTAGGCCGCTACCGGACCGCTGTCGCCGCCCGTCTCGTAGGCCTCGTCCGCCTTGAAGCGGTGCAGGCCCAGGCGGTCCTCTCGAGAATAGATGGTAGCCGTCCGCAGTCCGAGCTCGGTCGCCGCGCGCATGATGCGGATGGCAATTTCACCCCGGTTGGCAATCAGAAGCTTCTGCATGGTGTTCTGCCGGCTGCTCTACGCTGAGGGCAACGTGGCGCGCGCGGCCGGGCGCGCGGCTACGTTCCGTCCGGACGCCCCAGCGCGACGCTGCGGTCATGGGCCGCCTGCACCGCATTGGAGACCGCCGTGCGCAGCGCGCCCTTCTCCAGTTGATACACGGCGTCGGCGGTTGTCCCGCCCGGTGAGGTCACCCGGCTGCGCAGCTCCGCCGGATGCGCGCCCGTGCGCTCCGCGTACAGGACCGACCCGCGCACGGTCTGCAGCACCAGCGCCTCGGCCTGCGGCCGCGGCCAGCCGAGCCGCACCGCGGCGTCGATGAGCGCTTCGATGAACAGGAAGACGTACGCCGGACCGGAACCGCTGACGGCCGTGGCCATGTCGAGGAAACGTTCCTCCGCCACGTGGAGCTCGCGGCCGAACGCGCCGACGATGGCCTGCGTCTGCTCGCGCTGCGCGACCGACACCTCCGGCGTGGCGGTCCAGACGGTCATGCCTTCCGCGACCTGCGCCGGCGTGTTGGGCATCGTGCGCACGACCGCGCGGTGCTCCAGGCCGTCCACGATTGACCGAATCGTGGCGCCCGCCACGATCGACACCACGAGGGCGTCGCCCCCGACGCTCCCGCGCAGCTCGGCAAGCACTCCCGGCAGCACCTGCGGCTTGACCGCCAGCACCACCACGTCCGCCGCGCGGGCGGCGGCGCGGTTGTCGGAGCCGGTCCTGATCCCGAACCTGCCCCGCATTTCGTCCAGCCGTTCGGGGCGCGCGTCGGTCGCCGCCACCTGGCCGGGCGTGACCCGTCCGCCGGACAGCAGTCCGCCGATCAGCGCCTCCCCCATCGCGCCGGCGCCGATGAACGCAAGCTGCGTATTGTCGAGTGGATTCTGCATGGGCCTCATCAGATGGGCCGCGCGGTGCGCGGCCCGGGGTCACTAGTATTCTAGTGGGATGGATCCGGTTACCCATACGCTCGTGGGGGCAAGTCTGGCCGAGACGCGCCTCGGGCGCATGTCGGCGTTTGCCGCACCCACGCTGATCCTCGGGGCCAACGCGCCGGATCTCGACGCGATCACGATGTTCATCGATCGCGACCTGTCGCTCGGGTTCCGGCGCGGCTGGACGCACGGCGTGCTTGCCCTCGCCGTGCTGCCGATCGTGCTGACCGGCCTGATATGCCTGCTCGACCGCGCCGTCGCCCGCTGGCGGGGAACAGCGCCGCGGGCGCGACCCGGCCGGCTGCTGCTGCTGGCGTACATCGCGGTGGCCAGCCACCCGCTGCTGGACTGGCTCAATACGTACGGCGTGCGCTTCCTGATGCCGTTCGACGGCCGCTGGTTCTACGGCGACGCGCTGTTCATCATGGACCCGCTGGTGTGGCTGCTCGTCGGCGCGGCGGTCGTGGCGGCGCATTCGCGGACCGCGGCCGGCGTGGTGGGGTGGCTGGCGCTCGGCGGCGCCATGACGCTGCTGCTGGCGCTGGTCGGCAACGTGCCGCGCGGCATCTGGCTGCTCTGGCTGGCCGGCCTGGCCGGGATAGTGGCGGCCCGGATGCGCGGTATCTCACCGCCCGGGATACGCCGGCTGGCGGCCGCCGCCCTGATTGCCATGGCAGCCTACATGCTGGCCATGCACGGCGGGTCGCGGCTGGCCGCGCGGCAGGCGGCCGAGTGGCTGGCGGCGCGCGGCAGCACCTTCGAGGAGATCATGGCCGGCCCGCTCCCGGCCCGGCCGTTCGTGCGGGACATCGTCGTCGCGGATGCGCACCACTACCACTTCCTGGAGCTCGACTGGCTGCGGTCCGAGCGGTTCCGGGTGAGCGGCCCGGCGCTGGAACGCGCCGGCGGGCCGGCCGTCGAAGCGGCCCTGACCGCCCCGCACGTGCAGGGCATCCGGAAATGGCTGCGCTTTCCGCTGTACACGGTGGAGGAGCTGCCGGACGGCTACCGCGTCACGATCCGGGACGTGCGCTACGCCCGGCGGCCGGGACCGGCCTTTCCGAACAGCGTCGTGGAGCTCGACCGCAACCTGCAGCCGCGCCCGCGTTGACGCCAGCCGCGCACGGTTACTCACCGTCCTCCAGCTCTCGCGGCCGCCACAGGTTGACGAGCCGCCCTCGAGTGCTCGTGGTCAGTTCCGACCAGACGTCGACATCCAGATCGACTTGCGCCAACGCCGCGGTCGGCAACGCCACGAAGCTGCCGGTCAGGGCGGCGACCAGCTCTTCGAGGCCGGGGTTGTGTCCGACCACGAGCAACCGCGACGCGTCGCCGCCGACGTTGCCGAGAACGCGGATGATGCCGGGCGCGGAGGCCAGGTACAGGTCCCGGCTGCACTCCACGGTTCCGCGGTAGCCGAGCTGATCCGCCACCAGCTCGGACGTTGCCCGCGCCCGGACCGCGGTCGAGCTGACGATCCGGTCCGGGACCAGGTCTTCGCCGCGCAGCAGCCGACCCATCCGCGGCGCGTCCCGGAGACCGCGCTTGTTCAGCGGCCGATCATGATCCGCCAGTCCCGGATGTTTCCAGCTCGATTTCCCGTGCCGCAGTATCAGCAAGGTCTGCATGGTTGGATGGGACTGCCGGAATTATGTCGTGCTTGCGGAGCGTGGGCACTAGAATGATGGCGTGCTGCTCATAGACCTGCTCGACATCTATTCGCTCATCGTGTTCGGCGCGGTCATCGTCTCGTGGATTCAACTGCCGCCCACGAACCCGGTGGTGAGGTTTCTCGATACGGCCACGGAGCCGGTGCTCGCGCCCATCCGCCGGGTGCTGCCCGACATGGGCGGCCTCGACTTCTCGCCCCTCGTGCTCCTGATCGGGCTGCGCATGCTGCGCGGACTGCTGCTAACGTCCGGTTCGGGGTTCTGAGCACTCGTTCCACGAGCGGCAGATGTCCAGGATTCTCGCGGCGGCGGCGCTGACTGCGGCGGCGGCTGCCGCGCCGGTCGCGCAGGAGGTCGAGAACCCGTTCAGCGACCCTCCGGACCGGCGGGCGGGCCAGGGCAGCTTCGGCGTGCACTGCAGCCTGTGCCACGGCGCCGACGCGCAGGGGGGCGGCGAGACCAACGGCCCCGACCTGACGACCGGCAGGTTCCGGCGCACGAGCACGCTGGCCGGGCTGTTCAACATCATCCGCGACGGCGTGGAAGGCACCGCGATGCTGGGGATCGACCCCGACGAACCCGATCGCGTCGTCTGGCAGATCATCACCTACCTCGACTCGCTCACGCCGAACCCCACGGACATCGACCTGCCCGGCGACGCGGAGACCGGACAGGCCCTCTTCACCGGCAGGGGCAACTGCGCCGCCTGCCACATGGTGAACGGCCGCGGCGGCCGGCTCGGTCCCGACCTGTCGCGCGTGGCCGAGCGGCGGGATCCGGACGAGTTGCGGGCCGACCTGCTCGACCCGGACGCCGCAGTGGAGCCCCGCTGGTGGACCGTCGTCGCCACTACCGCGGACGGCGCCGTCGTCGAAGGGCTCAGGATGGGCGAGGACACGTTCACGCTGCGCCTGATCGACGCCGACGAGCGCCTCCGGTCGTTCTCCAAGCGCGAGCTGCGATCGTACGAACGCAGCAAGGCCTCCACCATGCCCAGCGTGCGCGGGACGCTCGCCGCCGGCGAGGTGGACGACCTGATCGCGTATCTCTTCACGCTGCGGAAGTAGCGCCCGTACCCCCCAGAAGTGCAAGCAGACGGCGCGGCAGCCGCTGCAGATCGTCGAGGACCAGGTAGGCGATCGGCACCAGCAGCAGCGTGACGAAGGTGGCGAACATCACGCCGAAGGCGAGTGAGACCGCCATGGGAATGAAGAAGGCGGCCTGCAGGCTGCGGTCCGCCATCATCGGGACCAGGCCGACGAAGGTCGTCAGCGACGTGAGCACGATGGGGCGGAAGCGCTGGCTGCCGGCGCGCCGGATCGCCTGCTCGATGCCGGTGGCGGCGGGTTGGCCCGCGGGTGTGTCGCTCCCGGTCGGGCCGGCGCCGTCGCCGAGTCTCCGCTCCCGGTTGATGAAGTCGACCATGACCAGGCTGTCGTTGACAACGACGCCGGTCAGGGCGACGAAACCGAAGAACGACATGAACGTGACGTCGAGTCCCATCAGCAGGTGTCCCCAGAACGCCCCGACGATGCCGAACGGAATCGCGCCCATGATGATGAACGGCTGCACGTAGGAACGCAGCGGGATCGCCAGCAGGGCGAAGATCATCAGCACGCTCTGGACGAACCCCAGCCGCAGGGCCGCGACCGTCTCCTCCTGTTGCGCCTGCGCTCCCCGGAAGCTGTAGAACACGTCCGGAAAGTGCGCCAGCAATTCCGGAAGGATCCGTTCCTCCAGGTCGGCTATTACCTCCGACGCCGACGAGACCTGGGGGTCGACCGACGCGGTCACGTTCACGGAGCGGTTCCGATCCACGCGCTGGATCGACGCGAAGCCTCGTCCCGGTTCCATCTCCGCTACCAGGCCGAACGGCACTTCGCCGCCGTCCGGGGTGCGGATGCGCAGGTTCTCGAGGTCGCCGACAGACCGCCGCTCAGCGCGGGGATAGCGCACCATGACGCGGATGTCCTCCCGCCCGCGCTGGATCCGTTGCACCTCCTCGCCGTAGAAAGCCTGGCGGACCTGGTTGCCGAGGTCCTGCAGCGTCAGCCCGAGGGTTTCCGCCGCCGGGCGGATGTTGAGGCGCACCTCCTCCTTGCCGGTCCGCAGTGAATCGGAGATCGCATAGACGCCGCTGTAGGTGCGCAGCTTGTCCTTGATACGATCGGCCGCCGCGCGCAGTTGCTCCAGATCCGGTCCGGACAGTTGCAGGTCCAGGTCCTCGCCCGGGTCCAGCAGCGACGTGTCGACATCGATCGCGACCGCTTCCGGAACCGGACCGGTCTCGTCGCGCCACATCAGGCCGAGTTGCTCGCTCGAGTACGTTCGCAGCTCGGCCGGCGCCAGCTCGATAGTTACCTCACCGAGGTGGGCGTCCGCGCCGTCTGCGAGGCCGATGTCTCCCAGCCGGCCGCCCGCCGCCTGCGAGGGCTGGTCGCCGATGACCGTCGCCACGTGCCGGAAATAGTCCGTGCCGGTCTCGTCGTTCAGCCTGGCGCGCAGCCGCGCGGCGCCCGTCTCGAACTTGGCAATGGCTTCAGAGGTCACCTCGACCGGCGTGCCCAATGGCATCGTGACCGAGGCGCTCATGAACTCGTTCTCGATCGACGGAAAGAAACGGAAGCTGGTCGATCCGCTCAGGGCGATGCCGGCAGTCAGCACCAGGCCGGACAGGCCGACGGCCGCCGTCACGTAACGCCAGCGGAGAGCCGCTTCCAGGAGCGGTTCGTAGCCCTTCCGCACAAGCCACATGAGTCCCCCGGCAACGCGCTGCTGGAGACGGCGCCACGGGCCGGGTGGGCCGCTACGGCGCGTGTGCGCCAGGTGAGCCGGCAGGATGCCCAGCGATTCGAGCAGCGAGAACAGCAGGCAGGGAATCACCACGATCGGAATGATGCGGAAGATCTTCCCGAATGCGCCTGGTACGAACAGCAGGGGCAGGAATGCCGCCGCCGTCGTCAGGACGGCGTAGATCACCGGCTTCGAGATTTCCTGCGCGCCTTCGATGGCGCCTCGCAGGCCGTCTCCGTGTGCTTCCCGGTGGCGGTGTATGTTCTCGCCCACCATGATTGCGTCGTCGACCAGGACGCCGAGCACCAGGATGAACGCGAAGCAGGAAACCATGTTGATGGTCATGTCCAGGTGCGGCATGACCGCGAGCGCGCCGAGGAACGAGATGGGTATCCCTAGACTGACCCACAATGCGAGACGCATGCGGAGGAACAGACTCAGCACCACGAGAACGAGCGCGAACCCCATGGCGCCGTTGTTCAACATGATCGCCAACCGATCCGACAGGGCCTGCGTCTGGTCCTGCCAGACGGTCAACGTGATCCCCTCCGGCAACCAGGCCTCCGCCCGTACCACGTAGTCGCGCACCGCCGCCGCGACATCGAGCGCGCTCTGCTCTCCCGACCGGTAGACCGAGACGGTAACGGCCGTGACCTGGTCGAAACGGGCCTGCTGATCTGTTTCCGCGAAGCCGTCGACCACGGTCGCCACATCGCTCAGGAGCAGGCGACTCCCGTCGGGCCGCGTCCAGAACACGAGGTTCTCGTAGTCCGCGCCCCGGTACGCCTGTCCGACCGTGCGCAGCAGGATCTCGCCGCGCTCGGTGTGCAGCGAGCCGCCGGGCACATCCAGGGAGGAGCGCCGGACGGCGTTCGCGACCTGGTCGAACGTGATCTGGTGCCGGCGCAGGGCCACTTCCGACACCTCGATCGAGATCTCGTATTGCGGGACGCTCACGATCTCGACCTGGCTGACGTCCGGCATGGCCACCAGGCCGTCCCGCACCCGCTCGGCAATCGTCTTCAGCACGGCAACGTCCGTGTCGCCGGCGATGGCGATATCCATGACCTTGCTGCGGGTGGCCAGCTCGCGGACGATCGGCCTTTCGGTTTCGATCGGAAACGTCGTGATCTCCTGGACGTTGTTGGTTACTTCATGGAACACCTGCTGCGAGTCGGCGCCCAACTCCAGCTCCACGACTATCGATGCGCTGCCCTCCGCAGCGGTCGACACGATCTCCTTGATGCCGTTGATGTTCTGAATGGACTCCTCGACGCGGACGACGACGCCGGACTCGACTTCCTCGGGCGCCGCCCCCAGATAGGGCACCCGGATGCTGATCCGATCGAGCTCGACCTCGGGAAAGACCTCTACGCTGATTGTCGCGGCGGCCATCAGGCCGCTGACGACGATGAGGACCATCAGGAGATTCGCGGCGACCGGGTTGCCGGCGAGCCACATAATGGCGCGGTTCACGCTGATTCTCCTCGTCGCAACGACTCGGATCTGTGAATTGACACCCCGCGCAATAATATTGCAGTGGGGTAGGGATACGATAAGCGGGCGGTAGCGGCGCCCATGGCTGGAGGTAGTCCGACGGCAGCGGAGTCCAGGGCTGGCGCACCGATCCCGCTCTGTCACTAGCCCAATCCAGGAAAGAGCGATGCCGGAAGAACCGCACGACACGAATCCGCCCGCCTCTCCCGGCTGGCGCGGCCATCTGCAGTGGGTGTTGATCCTCGGCGCGATTGTCATTGCCCTGTACTTCGCGCGGGCGCCCGATCGCGTGGATCGCGGCGCGGCCTCCGACATTGCGGCCGAAAGCGCCCGCCCCACCGTCACGGTGATTCACCCCGCGCCGACGGATCAGGCGCTGACCGTCGAGTTGACGGCCACGGTGGGTCTCGAAGAGACGGTGAACGTGGCGTCCGAGGTGGCCGGCCGCGTTGTCTGGGTCTCACCGAACTTTGCCAACGGGGGGTCACTCTCCGGTGACGAGACGTTCATCCGCGTCGATCCGGCCGAGTTCGAGTTGCAGGTGGAGGCAGCGGAAATGGCGGTCCGCGAGGCCGACGCACAGGTGTCGGCCGAGAGGGCCAGGGCCGATCAGGACGGCGGGGCATTCGCGCTGGCGGAAGCCGAGGCGCGGCTCATGAAGGCCAGGGCCGATCTCAAGCTTGCCGAGCTTCATCTCGAGCGCACGAACATCTCCCTCCCGTACGCCAGTCGCGTGATCAACGCGGATGTCGGGGTTGGCGAGCTGGTGGGGCCAGCGGACCTGGTCGGCGGCGCTGCGTCCCGTCTCGGCGCCGTTTATCGGCTCGGGGCGCTGCAGGTGGACGCGCCGATCGAGCAGCAGGATCTGCAGTACCTGGACCCGGTCATCGGGCGGGCGGCACGCGTGGTCGGGGAGACGGGGAGCTGGCAGGCCCGGGTGGTGCGCGTTTCCTCGGTAATCGCTCCCAGGACCCGCCTGGCCTCGGTATTCCTCAAGTTCGCCCAGGATGAGCCCCGGGACTCCCTGCCGGCGCCGGGCACCTTCGTCGAGATCGACGTGGAGGGACCGGCCTACGAGGACGTGTACGTGCTGCCGGAATCCGTGCTGCAGGAACGCGACAGCGTCTGGGTGGTCCGGAACGGCCTGCTCAGCGCGTTCACGCCGACAACCCTGGGAAGGACGGCCACCGGCTGGATCGTGCAGGCGTTCGATGCCGGCGAAGGCGTGGTCGTCGGCGCGCTGCCCGCGGCCCGCGACGGGTTGGAGGTCGACGTGAGGGTTGCCGCGCCGTAGTCGAATTGACGGGTCATGAACATGAACGCCACCGACACCGACAGGACGGCGCAGCCGGGAGCCGCAGCGCAGAGGGGGCTGATCGCCTACTTTGCGTCGAATCCGGTCGCCGCCAATCTGCTCATGCTGGTGTTCATCGTCACCGGGATCGCTTCCGGGTGTCGGCTCGCGGTTCAGAATTTTCCGGAAATCGATCTGCGGACCGTCAACGTGACCGTGCTTTCGCCCGGATCGTCGCCGCAGGAAGTGGAGCAGGACATCAATCGCCGCATCGAGGAGAGCGTGATCGGCCTCGCCGGCGTCGAGCGGGTGGTCGCCACCGCGACCGAAGGCCTGGGCCGCATCAACATCGAGATCGCGACCTTCGCGGATGCCGATTCAGTCCTGAACGACGTGCGGAACGCGGTGGATGCCATAGAGAGCTTCCCGCCGCTGAACGCGGAACGGCCCGAGATAAGGCTGGCGCAGTTGTCCATCGAAGCGATGACGCTGGCAGTCTCGTCGTCCGCGGTGGGCGAGAACGAGCTGCGACTGGCGGCCGAGGACGTGCGCGACGAGCTGCTGGGGTTGCCGTCCGTCTCACTCGTGGCGCTCCGGGGCACGCGGGACCGGGAGATAGCGATCGAGCTCAGCGAGGAGGAGCTCCGCCGCAACGACCTGTCGATGGCCGACGTATCCGCCGCGGTGCAGCGCGCCTCTCTCAACCTCACATTCGGGGAGTTGCGCACCGAGGCGGGCGGGGTGGTGCTGCACACCGTCGCCAAGCGCAGCATCGGCGAGGAGTTCGAGGACATTCCGCTCATCACGCGGCTGAACGGGACCATCGTGAAGCTCGGCGACGTGGCGGAGGTTCGCGACGGGTTCGTCGAAGACGACGTCGTCTCGGAGGTCAACGGTACGCCGGCGGTGTTCGTTCGCGTCGACGCCACGGAGCGGCAATCCATCGTCGACATAGGCGACGACATCAGGAGCTGGCTCGCGGGCTACGATCCGCCGCCGGACGTCGCGATCAGCGTCTGGAACGACCGGGCGCAACCGGCCGTCGACCGGATGCTGGCGGTCGCGAGGAACGGGCTGGCGGGAGCGATACTGGTTTTCGTCCTGCTCGTGCTCGTATTCGATCTGCGCGCCGCGACGTGGATAGCGATCGGCATTCCATTCTCGTTCGTCGGCGCCCTGACGTTCTTCGCTCCGGCGAACCTGACCCTGAACATCGGGACGCTGGTCGGCCTGTTCCTGATGATCGGCCTGGTCGTGGACGACGCACTGGTGGTCGGCGAGAGCATCGCTGCCGAGCGCGAAGGCGGCAAGAGCGGAGCGGAGGCGGCCGCAGCGGGCGCGAGGGCCGTGGCGGGACCCATCACCGTCGGTGCGTGCACGACGATCCTCGCGTTCATACCGTTCCTCTTCGTCACCGCTGCCGTCACCCAGTTCGTGAACGTCTTTCCGTACGTCGCGTTCTTCGTGCTCACCGTGTCGCTGATGGAGGCTTTCCTCATTCTGCCTGCCCATCTCTCGCACGGCGGACGCTGGAGCCTGGGACCGCTGCGCGCCCTGCAGGCTCGCGTCTGCGCCGCGATTGACGAGCTCCGGGAACGCACGGTGGTTCCGGCGGTGTCGTGGTCCGTGCGGCACGTTCCGTCAATGCTGGCCGGCGGCGGCGCGCTGGTGCTGTTCGCCCTGTTGCTGGTGGGCACCGAAGGGGTTCGCATCATCCTCTTCGACGAAGAGATGAACATTCCCGAAAACGTTCAGGTGGACCTGCGTCTGCCGGCCGGCACGCCATTCGGGACCACGCTCGCCGCCGCCGAGCAGACCGTGAACGCCGCGCGAGCGATGAACGAGCAACTCCCGGGAGAATCGATCTACGGGATCAGCATCCTCGCCGGCAACGTCGTGTCGTCGCGGACGGGCACGGAAGAGCCGAACGGCAGCCACCTCGCCGGGGTGCGGGTCCATCTCAACGAGCGGCCGACCCGACAGGTGTCGCCCGCCGAGATTGAAAGGGTGTGGCGCCGGAACATCGGGGAGATGTCGCACCTGGAGTCGATGGAGTTCCAGAGAACGAGCGTGCGGTCCCGGCCGAGCGTCGCGTACGCGCTGAAGCACGACGACGCGGAGACGCTGCGGGCGGCAGCCGGCGAGATGCGAGCCTATCTGGGCACGATGCCCGGCATCTACGAGATTGCCGACAGCCTGCCCCTCGGCAAGCGGCACCTGGAGATCGAGCTCACCCCGGCCGGGGAAGCGGCGGGGTTGACGCCGACCGCCATAGGGGCGGCGTTGCGCGCGAAATTCCACGGCGTGGAGGTGCAACGGATTCAACGCGGTCACGATGAGCTCCAGGTCGTGGTGCGCTACCCGCGCGAGCGGCGGCGCAACATGCGCGAGCTGGCCAACGAGCGCATCCGCCGGGCCGGCGGCGGCGAAGTGCCATTGTCCGTGGTGGCGAACCTGAGCGAGAGCCGCGAGCAGGCGACGTTGATGCGTATCGACGGCAACCAGGCCGCGACGGTGGAAGCCCGCACCGACGCGGCGACAGTCACTCCCATGCAGGCGCGGCGGCAGGTCGAGCGCGAGATCCTCCCGGAGCTGCTCGACAGGTATCCCGGCCTGACCATCGAGGCCGAAGGCGGCGCGCGAGAAGAACGGGCCATGCTGGAAACCCTCGGCATTCTCGTGCCCATCGTCCTGATTGCCATGTACGCGCTCATGGCGGCCTTTCTGCGGAGCTACTGGAAGCCGCTCGTCGCCGTGGCCGGTTTCCCGATGTCGTTCGCCGGCGCGGTCCTGGCGCACTGGGTGCTGGGATGGGACCTGACCGCCATGTCGCTGCTCGGCCTCATAGCGGTCTTCGGCGTGATCGTGAACGATGCGCTCGTGCTGCTGGACCGCTACAACGTGATCCGCCGTGAGCATGCAATGCTGCCGGCCATCGCCGCCGCGGCCGCGGCGGCGCGGCACCGCTTCCGGGCGGTGTTCCTGACGAGCGCTACCACCATCCTGGGACTGTCTCCCCTGCTCTACGAGCGCGGCGACGACCTGATCTTCGTCGTGCCGTTCGTCGTCAGCATGGTGGGTGGTCTGGTGCTGTCCGGCGCGTTCATCCTCTTCCTCCTGCCGACGCTCGTGATGATTGCCGAGGGTGGGTCGGAGTAGTACCATCGCCCTGCGCGGTGCTCCGCCTGCTCGTCTCGTACCCTGCAGTTGCGTGAGCCATTCACAGGCGGCAGCGAGCTGACGCTGCGGAAGGACACCTGACAGATGAAGCGGATCGTGCTCGCCGCCGCCCTCGTTGCCGTCGCCGCCCCCGCGACCGGCCAGGAACCGGCCGGCGGTTCCGCGCCCTCGTTTTCTCCGGTCACCTGGGAACGGCTGGTAAACGCGGCCGACGAGCCGCACAACTGGCTGATGTACTCGGGCGCCTTCGACAGCAAGCGGTTCAGCCGCCTGGACCAGATTCACGCGGGCAACGTCGGGAACCTGGAGCTGAAGTGGGCCTACCAGATCCCGATCATCGACCGCGCGGAGACCACGCCGCTCGTCGTCGACGGCGTGATGTTCATCACCGAGGCGCCGAGCAACGTGGTGGCCGTGGACGCCGCCACCGGCGGCCGCTACTGGCGCTACGACCACGAGCTGCCCGACGACCTGCGGCTGTGCTGCGGACGCAACAACCGCGGCGTCGCCATCCTCGGCCAGACGCTGTTCATGAGCACGCTGGACGCCCACCTGGTGGCGATCGACGCCGTCAGCGGCAACCTCGTCTGGGACGCGGAGGTCGCCGACTACCGCGCGGGCTACAGCAAGACGGCCGCGCCGCTCATCGTCAAGGACAAGGTGGTGACCGGCATCGCCGGCGGCGAGTTCGGCATCCGCGGCTTCCTCGACTCGTACGACGCCGAATCGGGCGCCCGCGAGTGGCGCACTTACACCATTCCGGGTCCCGACCATCCGCACAACCAGACGTGGGCGGGCGACTCGTGGCGAACAGGCGGCTCGCCCACCTGGATCACCGGCTCGTACGACCCCGAGCTCAACCTCGTCTACTGGGGCACCGGCAACCCCGGGCCCGATTACAACGGCGCGATGCGCCTCGGCGACAACCTGTATTCCGACTCCGTGCTCGCGCTGGACGGCGACACCGGCGAGCTGTCCTGGTACTTCCAGTTCACGCCGCATGACGTCCACGACTGGGACGCGATCCAGATCCCGGTGCTGGCCGACATCGAGATGGACGGCCAGCCGCGCAAGGCGCTGCTGTGGGCGAACCGGAACGCGTTCTTCTACACGCTCGACCGCGCCACCGGCGAGTTCCTGCTCGGCAAGCCGTTCGCCCGGCAGACATGGGCCGAGGGGCTCGACGAGCAGGGACGGCCGATCCGCATCCCCGGCACGTTCCCGACGCCGGACGGCACGGTTGTCTCGCCGCCGGTCCTCGGCGGCACCAACTGGTGGTCGCCGGCCTACAGCCCCCGCACCGGCCTGTTCTATGTGAGCGCGTTCGACGGCGAGTCGAGGTTCTACGTGCGCGACGACGATTACCGGGCGGGCGTGCGGTTCGCGGGCGGCGCGCCGGCGGCGGTCGAGGCGATCGACAACTACGTCAACGCCATCCGCGCCATCGATCCGACCACCGGGGAGCGCCGCTGGGAGTTCCGCATAACCCCGCACTCGCGGGCCGGCATCCTGGCCACCGCCGGCGATGTCGTGTTCAGCGGCAGCATCGACGGCTACTTCTACGCCCTCGACGCCGAGACCGGCGCGGAGCTGTGGCACGTCCAGCTCGGCGCGCTGGTGCAGGCGGCGCCGATCACCTACGCGGTCGACGGGCGGCAATACGTGACGATCGCGGCGGGGAACGTGGTCTATACGTTCGGGCTCGATTGATGCGCCGCGCGCCATCCTGGCGGTTGCCGGCCGCGGCCTGCGGCTTCCTGCTGGCGGCGTGGCCCGGGGCGGCGGAATCGCAGCCGGCCGCCGGCAACCTGCAATCGCCGCGCAACGCCAGCTACTCCATCGACGTCGAGCTGGACGCCGCGCAGCGCATGCTGACGGGCCGGGAGGTGCTGACCTGGCGCAACATCTCCCCGATCGCGGCAGCGGAGCTGCAGTTCCACCTCTACTACAACGCGTGGAAGAATACGCGCTCGACCTGGATGCGCGAGCTGCGGCGCCGGGGCCGGCGCGGCCGGGGTCTGCACTCGCGGCCGGAAGCCGATTGGGGCTGGATCGACGTCACGTCGATACGCCTGCCCGGCGCGGGCGGCGCGGCCCCCGTCGACCTGACGGAACGCGCCGTCCACATCGCCCCCGACGACGGCAACCCCGACGACCGGACCGTGCTCAGCGTGCCGCTGCCGGCGCCCGTCGCCCCCGGCGAAACGATTGAGATCGAGATCGAGTGGTCGTCGCGCGTGCCGCGCACCTTCGCGCGCACGGGAACCATCGGCAACTACTTCTTCCTCGCGCACTGGTTCCCGAAGATCGGCGTGCTCGAAGCGGACGGCTGGAACTGCCACCAGTTCCACGCCGCCACCGAGTTCTTCGCGGACTACGGCGTCTACGACGTGCGCATTACCGTGCCGGCCGGCTGGGTGGTGGGCGCCACCGGCACCGAGCAGAGCGTCACCGACAACGGCGACGGCACGGCGACGCACCGCTACCGCCAGGCGGACGTGCACGACTTCGCCTGGACCACCAGCCCGGACTTCCTCGAGCGGCGCGAGCGCTTCGAGCACCCGGGCCTGCCGGGCGTCGACATGCGGCTGCTCCTGCAGCCGGAGCACACGGGCCAGGAGGCGCGCCATTTCGAGGCGACGGCGCACACGCTGCGCCTCTACGGGGAGTGGTTCGGGCCGTATCCGTACGAGCAGGTCACGATTGTCGACCCGGCCTGGCAGAGCCGCTCCGGCGGCATGGAATACCCCACCTTCTTCACCGCCGGTACGCGCTGGCTGGCTCCGGAGAACGTCTCCAGCCCGGAGGAGGTGACCGTCCACGAAGCCGGCCACCAGTTCTGGCACACCGTCGTCGGCAGCAACGAGTTCGAGCATGCCTGGATCGACGAAGGTCTCAACACCTTCGCCACCGCGCGCGCACTCGAGGAGTTCTTCCCAAAGAACTACCGCTCCACGCGCTTCTTCGGGCGGTTCGTGCCGTGGGTGTACCGCGACCTCCCCTGGTCGCGGGCGATTCACGGCAACCGGCTGAGCGGGTACCGGCGCGACGCCCGCATGGACGCCCAGTCGACGCCGACGTACCTGTACTGGCCGGGCAGCGCCAGCAGCATCAGCTACAACAAGACGGCCCTGTGGCTGCACACCCTGGAGCGCTACCTGGGTTGGCCCATCCTGCAGCGCGGCATGGCGGACTTCTTCCACCGCTGGCGGTTCGGCCATCCGGGGCCGGAGGACTTCTTCCGCAGCCTGAGCACGCAGGCGGGGCGCGACCTGGGCTGGTTCTTCCGCCAGGTGCACGGCTCGGCCGTCGTCTTCGACTACGGGGTGCAGGAGCTGACGAGCCGGCGGGCCGGCGGGCGCGGCTACTTCGGCGACGGCGACGCCGCCAGCTTCGCGGCGCGGCAGGACGGGGAAGACGAGGGCTACGAGACGCGCGTGGTCGTCCGCCGCCACGGCGAGGGCATCTTCCCGGTCGAGGTGGTCACGGAGTTCGACGACGGCCACCGGGCGCGCGAGGTCTGGGACGGCCGCGGCCGCTGGAGGGAGTTCACCTACGACCGGCCCGCGCGGGCGACCCGGGCATTCGTGGATCCCGAGCGCAAGCTGCTGCTCGACATCGACTACACGAACAACAGCCGCACGCTGGCGCCGCGGGCCCGCGCGGCGGCGACGAAGTGGAGCGTGACGTGGCTGGTCTGGCTGCAGGACCTGCTGCTCACGTACGGGTTCTTCCTCTGATGGTCTGGCAAGCGTTGCGCGACGGCATCGGCCGCGTTGCGGGGGCGCCGGCCCTGCTGGCCGGCGTTTACCTGGCGACGCTGCTGCTGGCGGCCCCGCTCGCGCTGGCGCTGCACGGGGCGATCGAGTCGCACCTCGGCGCCAGCGCCGCGGCGGACCAGGTCGCGGAGGGGGTCCACTGGTCGTGGTGGGAGGAGTTCCAGGCGCAGGCCGAGGGGCTCGAGCGCACGTTCGCGCCGTCGATCATCGGCTTCGCCGCGCCGCTGGCCAACCTGAGCGCGCTGGCCGACGGCAACGGGCCGCCGGCCGCCCTCCTCGCGCTGGTCGCGCTGTACATCGCCGTCTGGGCCTTCCTGATCGGCGGCATCCTCGATCGGCTGGCGCGTTGCAGGCGGGTCACTGCGGCCGAATTCTTCTCCGCCTGCGGCGTCCACTTCTTCCGCTTCTCCCGCCTTGCCGTCGTTGCCGGCATCGCCTACTGGGCGTTGTTCGGCCTGCTGCATGGCTGGCTGTTCGACGACCTGTACGGCGCGGCAACACGCGACGTCACCGTCGAACGCACCGCGTTCCTGATCCGCATCGCGCTGTACCTGCTGTTCGCCGCCGTGCTGCTGCCCGTCAACATGCTGTTCGACTACGTCAAGATCCGCATCGTGGTGGAGGATCGCCGCAGCGTCATCGGGGCGCTGCTGGCGGCCGGCCGCTTCGTGCGGCGCCGACCCGGCGCCACGCTGGGTCTCTACCTGCTCACCAGCCTGCTGTTCGTCCTGGTGCTGGCCGTCTACGCCGCCGTGGCTCCCGGCGCGTCCGGCGGCGGTGGATGGGTGTGGCTGACGCTGATCGTGGGCCAGGCGTACATAGCGGCGCGGCTGGCGGTGAAGCTGGTCTTCTACGCGGCGCAGACCGCGTACTTCCAGAGCCAGCTCGCGCACGCCGGCTACGTGGCCGCGGCGCGTCCGGTCTGGCCCGACTCGCCGGCCGCCGAGGCCATCACCGCTTCCGCGCCGCGCGAAGCCTCCTGAGCGCGCGTTCGAGCCGGTCCGCCAGCGTGCGGATCACCTTGATGCGGGCGAACAGCTTGTCGTTCGCCTCCACCAGCACCCACGGCGCCCGCCGCGTGCTGGTGCGCGCCACCATCTCGTTGACCGCCAGCTCGTACTCGTCCCAGCGCTCCCGGTTGCGCCAGTCCTCGTCGGTCAGCTTCCAGGCCTTGTGGGGCGTCCGCTGCCGCTCCTCGAAGCGCCGGAGCTGTTCGTCCTTCGAGATGTGCAGCCAGAACTTGACCAGCAGGATGCCGTGATCCACGAGCTGGTCCTCGAACTCGTTGATCTCCGAGTACGCGCGCATGTACTCGTCGCGCGACGCGAGCCGCTCGACCCGCTCCACCAGCACGCGCCCGTACCAGCTCCGGTCGAAGATGGTGACGCGGCCGGCGCGGGATAGGTGGCGCATGAAGCGCCACAGGTAGTGGTGCGCCAGCTCCTCGTCGGTCGGTGCGCCGATGGGGATGACCCGATAGTGCCGCGCGTCCAGAGCGCCCGTCACGCGGCGGATCGCGCCGCCCTTGCCGGAGGCGTCCCAGCCCTCGAACACCGCAATCGTGGACACTCCGCGCGCGGCGGCCTGCCACTGCAGCCGGTTCAGGCGGCCCTGCTGCTGCGCCAGCTCCACGCGGTACCGTTCGCGGTCGATCGCCCGTGTCAGATCGAGGACACCCAGCACGCTTGCGCCGCTCGCCAGCGGATCGATCGAGGGCTCCGCCGCGCCGCCGCGCTCGTTCGCGCGCCCGTTCCCGGAGGCGGCGGCGCGCGCTGCCGCCGCGCGGTCGAGCTCCGCGACGATAGCGTCCCGGACGTGCGCCACGACGGTCAGCCTGCGGTAGTTGTCGTCCGTCGCTTCGACGATGTGCCACGGCGCACGCGCGGTGCTGGTCTGCCGCATCGCGGTCTCCGCAGCCTGCCGGATGCGGCGGTACTGGCCCTGGCGGCGGCGGTGCGCACTGGTGATCCGCCAACGCGACAGGGGGTCGCGCTCCAGCGTCTTCATGCGCCTGCGCTGCGCGCTGGCTGACAGGTGCAGCCAGAACTTGAGGATCAGCGCGCCGTCGGCGGTCAGCGCCTGCTCCGTGGCCGCAATGCGCCGCAGGCGGCTTTCGAACGCGTGGCGGCCGATGCGCCGCTCCACCCGGTCGGCCATGGCCGGCTCGTACCACGCCATGCGAAACAGGCCGATCTGCCCGCGCGGCGGAAAGTGCCGCCAGAAGCGCCAGAACGCCGGGCGCTCCAGCTCTTCGTCGGACGGCTCGCCCCAGGCGCTGGTCACCACCCAGCGCGGGTCCATCCACGCGTTGAGCAGGTTGACGGTCTCGCTGCGTCCGGAGGCGTCGAATCCGGCCAGCACGACGAACACCGGGAAAGCGCCTGTCGCCCGGAGCTCCTGCTGCGCCTGCAGCAGCGACTGCCGCAGCGCGGGCGCACGCTCGCGGTACTCCTCCCGGGAAACCTTCGCGCCAACCTCTGCCGCCTCGAACATGCGTTCTTCCCTCCGCCGCAGATGGCCTCCGCCTTGCATAAGACACTAGCAGGACCGGCAAACGCAGGAACTGCCGCGGCGGTCTGTGATAGAAATGAGGACATCATGAGAATGCTGATCGTTCCGGCGGCCGTCGTGGCGTGCGCGGCGTCGTTCACCCTGCTGGCGGACCGGCCGGCCGAGGCGGGTCAGGCCCCGCCGGGACTGGAGCGCGAGGTGCGCGAGTCGGTGCACGACGTGCGCGACCTGCGCCACATCGAGGTGTCGGTCGAGGGCAGCGAGGCGACGCTGACCGGCATCGTCGAGTCGTTCTGGGACAAGCATCGGGCCATCACGCGGGCGCTGGAGGTGGACGGCATCGAAACCGTCGTCAGCGAGCTGGAGCTGCCCGAGCGGCAGAGCGACAACGACATCGCGGAGGAATTCTCCAAGCAGGTACAGCGCTATCCGCACTACACGATCTGGGACTTCATCACCGGCAACGTCAACGACGGCAACGTGACGATCGCCGGCTGGGTGACGCCGGACCGCGACAAGTCGGGCGACCTCTTCGAGCGGGTGGCGAAGATCGACGGCGTGCAGGACGTGCAGAACAACATCGAGATACTGTCACCCTCCCAGGGTGACAACCGGTTGCGCAGATCGATCATCCGGCAGCTTGCGCGCAACACCCACTTCGAGCGGCTCGTCATGATGCCGAATCCGCCGTTCCACATCGTCATCAACAACGGCATCGTCCTGCTGGTCGGCTACGTGCAGGGCCAGATCGAGCTGCTCGAGATGCAGCGCATCGTGGCCCAGACGCAGGGCGTGCTGCGGGTGGAAAACCGCCTGCAGAAGCTCCGTTAGCGACGGTCCGGCGGCGGCATGGCGGACAACAAGACGCAGAAGACCGGCGCCAGCGTGGACGCCTTCCTCGCCGCCGTCGAGCACCCGCGGCGCCGGGAGGACGGCCGCGCGCTGCTGCGGATGATGCGCGAGGTCACGGGGCTCGAGCCCGAGATGTGGGGCCCCAGCATCATCGGCTTCGGCGATTACCACTACCGCTACGAGTCCGGCCGGGAAGGCGACTTCTTCCTGGTCGGGTTCTCACCCCGCAAGCAGAGCCTGTCGCTCTACCTTCCGGCGGGCTTTCCCGAATACGACGCCCTGCTGGCCGCGCTGGGCAAGTACCGCAAGGGCGCGTCGTGCCTGTACGTCAACAAGCTCGCGGACGTCGACGTTGCCGCCCTGCGGCGGTTGATCGCCGCGTCCTTCGAACACATGCAGTCGCGCTACCCCTGACGTACGCGTCCGTGAAACAATGGCCGTCCACGGAGACGGACGGCGGACACCAATCTCTCGAGAGGCACCATGCGGACGAATCTCGCGCATACGGCAGCGCTGCTGGCGCTGGCCGCGGCCGTAGCCGCCACACCGGCGCCGGCCTACGCCCAGCAGGTGGAATGGCGGTCCTACGGTTCTGACGTCGCCGGCACCAAGTACTCCCCGCTGGATCAGATCAACAAGGACACCGTCGGCGACCTGGAGATCGTCTGGCGCCAGTCGGTGCTGCCCGACGCGATCCGCGGAGACCGTGACATCGAGGCCTCGATAGCCTCGCAGAACACGCCGCTGATGGCGGACGGACGCCTCTACATCAGCAGCGGCCTCGGGACGGTGGCGGCGCTCGACGCAAAGACGGGCGAGGTGCTCTGGTTCGACGAGCCGCCGGACCGCGACGGCGAGCCGTTCCAGCGCGTGCGCCAGACGCGCGGCGTGGCGTACTGGCGAGACGCCAATACCGGCGAAGCGCGCGTGCTGGCGGTAGTCGGCGCGTACCTCGTGGCGCTCGACGCGCGCACGGGCGAGCGCTTCCCCGACTTCGGCGAGGGCGGCGAGGTGGACCTGCGCAAGGGCTACCACCGCCCTGTCGAGACCTTCGGCTGGGGCTCGCCGCCGATCGTCGTCAACGACGTCGTGGTGCTCGGCTCCTCGGTCCGGGACATCGTCAGCCCGCAACAGCCGGCCATGAAGCTGGCGGCGCCCGGCGATGTGCGCGGCTTCGACGTCCGTACCGGCGAGCAGGTGTGGCTCTTCCGCACGGTCCCGCAGGAGGGCGAGTTCGGCAACGAGACCTGGCTGACCGCGATCGACCAGGACCGGCCATCGTGGGAATACACCGGGCATACCAACATGTGGGCGTGGGCGAGCGCGGACGAGGAGCTCGGCTACGTCTACCTGCCGCTGTCGACGCCGACCAACGACTACTACGGCGGCTACCGGCCGGGCGACAACCTGTTCGCGGAGAGCATCGTCTGCGTCGACGCGCGCACCGGCGAGCGCATCTGGCACTTCCAGGCGGTGCACCACGGCCTGTGGGACTACGACTTCCCGGCGGCGCCGAACGTCGTCGACATCCGCGTGGACGGCCGCGGCGAGCCGGTCAAGGCGCTGGCCGCCGTCAGCAAGCAGGCGTTCACCTACGTCTTCGACCGCGTCACCGGGGAACCGATCTGGCCGATCGAGGAGCGTCCCGTGGAGCCGGGGGACATTCCGGGCGAGTGGTACGCGGCGACGCAGCCGTTTCCGACCAAACCTCCGCCGTTCGACCAGCAGGGGACGAGCGTCGACGACCTGATGGACTTCACCCCCGAGCTCCGGCAGGAGGCGCTGGAGATCTTCGAGCAGTACGTGACCGGACCGCTCTTCACGGCCCCGTCGCTGATCGACGAGTCGCCCGGCGGCAAGAAGGGCACGCTGATGGCGCCGGGCGTCGTCGGCGGCGCGGACTGGGGCGGCGCGGCGGTCGACCCGGAAACCGGAATCCTCTACGTGCCGTCCGTGCACAGCGAGTCGGTGCTCGGCATCGTGCCTTCCGAGCACCCCCGCTCCGACATGCGCCTGGTGCTGCATTCGGTCGATCCGATAGCCGGTCCACGGGAGCTGCCGCTCTTCAAGCCGCCCTACGGCCGGCTGGTCGCCATCGATCTCAACAAGGGCGAGATCCTGTGGTCGAAGGCCAACGGCGACGGGCCGCGCGACCACCCGGCGCTGCGCCACCTGAACCTGCCCCCGCTGGGCCAGCCCGGGCGCGTCTCGCCGCTCGTGACGAAGTCGCTCGTGTTCCTGGGCGAAGGCGGCCGGGACGGCATCATCGCGCTGAACCCGATCTGGGGCGGGGCCGGCGGCAAGCTGTTCCGCGCCTACGACAAGCTGACGGGCGACGTCGTCTGGGAGAAGGAGCTGCCGGGGGCCACGACCGCCGCGCCGATGAGCTACATGGTCGACGGCCGGCAGTACATCGTCCTCACCCTCGGCTGGGAGGACATGCCCAGCGAGTACGTCGCCCTGGCGCTCCCGTAGGCGGCCGTGGCTGAACCCGCGCGGCGCCGATCGAAACGCTACGCCAGTATGAGACGCAAGGTCCGGCTACAACCATGAAAATTTAAACTTCTATTTTAAATTTTCATGTAATATAACCCGCGTGGTTTCCCGCGATGACCATGCGGCAGCGGTTCGCGCCCTTCTCGATCGGTTTCCTGTCGTCGGCCTCGTAGGTGCGCGGCAGGTCGGCAAGACGACGCTCGCTCGGAGCGTGGTCGCCGCGACGGCGCAGCCGGTCACGTCGTTCGATCTCGAAGACCCGACCGACGAAGCGCGGCTCTCGGACCCGAAGCTGGCGCTCGAACCCCTGCGGGGACTCGTTGTCATCGACGAGGTCCAGCGCCAGCCGGGACTGTTCGAATTGCTGCGCGTCCTCGTGGACCGGCCGGGGAACGCGGCCCGGTTCCTCGTGCTCGGGAGCGCCGGACCCGACCTGCTCCGCCAGTCCTCGGAGACGCTGGCCGGCCGCATCGCGTACCACGAGCTGCCACCCTTCCGCATCAACGAAACGGGAACCGACTCCATCGACCGGCTCTGGGTGCGCGGCGGGTTTCCGCGTTCGTTCCTGGCCCCCGGGGAGGCTGCCAGCGTGCGCTGGCGGCGCGAGTTCATTCGAACATTCCTCGAACGCGGCTTGCCGCAGCTCGGGGTATCCGTCGCCGCAACGACCATGCGCCGTTTCTGGACGATGGTCGCCCACTACCACGGCAATCGGTGGAACAACTCGGAGATCGGCCGCGCGCTCGGGCTGTCGGGTCCAACTATCAACACTTACCTCGATCATCTGGTCGATGCGCTGGTCGTGCGCCGGATCCCGCCCTGGTACGAGAACCTGAAGAAGCGACAGGTCAAGGCGCCGAAGGTCTACGTCGCGGATAGCGGACTGCTGCACACGCTGCTCGCGCTCGATGCCGAGCCGGCGCTGCTCGGAAACCCGAAGGCCGGGGCTTCCTGGGAAGGCTTCGCGATGCAGGAAATCGTGCGCATTCTGGGCGTCGCCTGGGACGAGTGCCACTACTGGGCGACGCAGCAGGGGGCGGAGCTCGATCTGCTGGCCTTCAGGGAGGGACGTCGAATCGGGTTCGAGTTCAAGCGCACCAGCGCGCCGCGCCTTACGCGGTCGATGCGGTCCGCGCTGGACGACCTGCGGCTCGATCGATTGTATGTCGTGTTTCCGGGAGGCTCCCGCTTCGCCCTGGAGAAACGGGTAGAAGCAGTCGGGCTCACCGCGGCGTGCGCCGGGGGGCTGTAGAGTTTCGCCGCGCCCTGCTTAGCGGGCCGCGGCGGGGGCGCCGCCGGGGTCGGTTGCGCCGAGGCTGCGCAGCAGCGTGACCGTGCTGTCGCCGGTCTCGTCCGCGCCGCTTGCATTGGACAGCGCCAGGCCGAGTGGCGTGACGCCGTTTCCATTGCGCGCGTCGAGATCCGCGCCGCGTTCGGCGAGCGCGGCAATGACGCGGTCCAGGCGTTGCGCGACCGCCAGGTGCAGCGCCGTGTCGCCGTTCTCCCGGCGGCCGTTGACGTCGACGCCGGCGTCGATCGCCACCGCCACGCTGTCGGCCGCGTTTTGCTGCTCCACCTCCGCGGGTGGCCGCACCACCCCGAAGCGGCCCCGCGAGTAGCGCCCCCGAATGGCGGCGACAGCCGCCGACTCGCCGCCGACGGACGCCAGCGGATCGGCGCCGTGCGCCGCCAGCAGGCGCATGATGTCCGGCTCGCGGAACCAGGCGGCCGTCCAGAACGGCGTGGCGCCGATCATGCGGTGCGGGAGCCGCCAGTCGGCGCTGACCCGGCGCGCCGGGCTGCCGCGGGTCAAGACGGCATCAGGGTTTGCGCCGTGGTCGAGCAGCGCGGCGACCAGCTCCCGGTCGCCCCGCAGCACCGCCGCGTGCAGCGCCGAGTAGCCGGCGCCGGTCGCGTCCGGATCCGCGCCCGCGCCGAGCAGGTACGCCGCCAGCTCGCCGTGGCCGCTGTGGGCGGCCACCACCAGCGGCGTCGTGCCGCTGGCCGCCGCCTCGTCCACGCCGGCGCCGGCCGCGACCAGCAGGCGCGCCGACGCCAGATCGCCCTGGCGCGCGGCAAACAGCAGCGGCGTGTAGCCGCCCTGCTGCACCTCGAACACGCCGCTGGGATCCGCGTTGCCGGAGGAGCTGACGACCTGCGGATAAGAAAGCGAGCGGTCATCCACGCGCGCACCCGACTCCAGCAACAGGCGGACGACCTCCGCATGCTGCTGCGCCACCGCCCACATGAGTGCTGTCTGCAGGTGCGCGCCCTCGGCAGCGTGCGGATCGGCGCCCCGGGCCAGGAGCGCGCGCACCACTTCCGCGTCTCCGGTGCGCGATGCGGTCATCAGCACCGTCTCGCCCGAGGGCAGCGCCAGGTTCGGGTCGGCGCCGCCGGCCAGGAGCGCTTCGACCACGGCCGCGTTCCCGTTGTTGGCCGCCAGCCACAACGGCGTGACGCCCAGGTCGTTGGCGGCGTCGGCCTCGACGCCGGACGCCAGCAGGAGCTGCACGGTCTCGGAGTCATTCCAGTAGACCGCCCAGTGGAGGGCCGTGGCGCCGTCGCCCTGTGTCAGATTGATGTCCGCCCCGCTGCGCAGCAGCTCCTGTACGGCCGCCCAGTCCTGCTGCTTTGCCGCGTCCGCCGCGGCCGGCTGCTGCGCCGCCGCCCTTCCGGCGGCGGCAAGCAGACCGAGTCCGACCAGGGCCAGGACAACGCCGCGGACGGCCGCCGAACGCCTCGATCCGGGCATGCAGGCTGATGCTACCGCGTCCCGGCGGTGCTGACAACGCCCTGCGCCGGCGCGCAAATTGACAACCCGTCGCCCATGGGCGACGATCAGCGGTCGTACCGGTTTCGACGGGCAACCTGATGAAAGCCACACTGCTCCCGCCCGTGGTGCTCGGGGTCGCCGGCGCGCTGTCGTTTGCGCCGACCGCAGCGGCGGCTCAGGGGGCGCCTTCGGCGGACGCCGCGACGGCCCGCGCGCTGCTCGACCGCTACTGCGTCACCTGCCACAACGGCCGGCTGCGCACCGCCGGGCTGGAGCTCGATGCCGCCGATCCGGCGGCCGTCGGCGAGAGCGGCCACATCTGGGAGCAGGTGGCGCGCAAGCTGCGCGTCGGCGCCATGCCGCCTCCGGGCCGGCCGCGTCCCGAGCGTGAAGACGCGCTGGCGCTGGTGTCCTATCTCGAAACCGCGCTCGACGGCGCCGCGGCCGCCCACCCGCGCGTGGGGCGCACCGAGACTTTCCACCGCCTCAACCGGGCCGAGTATCGCAACGCCGTCCGCGACCTGCTGCAGGTCGACGCGGACGTCTCGGAGCTGCTGCCGGCCGACGATTCCGACGCGCACGGCTTCGACAACATGGCCGCCGTCCTGTCGGTCTCGCCGGCGCTGCTCGAGCGCTACCTGTCGGCGGCGCGCAGGATCAGCCGGCTTGCGGTGGGGTTCGCGCCTCCCGTGCCGAGCGTCGACACGCACCATGTCCCCCTGCTGCTGTACCAGGACGAGCGGCTGAGCGAGGACCTCCCGTTCGGCTCGCGCGGCGGTATCGCGATACGCCACCGTTTCCCCGTGGACGGCGAGTACACGATCAGGCTGCACCTGCAGCGTACCTACACCGATTACATCCGTGGCCTCGGCACGCCGCAGCACCTCGACGTGCGGATCGACGGGAGCCTGATCGAGCGGTTCACGGTGGGCGGCGATGCGCCGCCGCACGCCTCGGCCGCGCCGGCCAGCTTCGCCGGCAACACGCCGCTGTTCGGACACCCCGACTGGGAGCAGTACGTACTCGGCGCGGACGCGGAACTGGAGGTCACGTTCAGCGCGGAGGCGGGCGAGCGCGTGGTGGGCGTCTCGTTCGAGCGCAAGCTGTGGGAGCCCGAGGGGGTGCTGCAGCCGCGCCAGACCGGTTTCCCCCTGGCCATCAACGAGCGCTGGCAGGGCAACGCCGCCATCGGCAGCGTCGAGATCGGCGGGCCGTACGCCGTGGACGGGCCGGGGATTACCGCGAGCCGGCGGGCCATCTTCACGTGCCACCCGGACGCGGGCGCAGACGCCGCGGCCTGCGCCCGGCAGATTCTGGAGCGGCTCGCCCGGCGGGCGTACCGGCGCCCGGTGACGGACGCCGACGTCGATCTGCTGCTCGACTTCTACGGGGAGCGCGAGCGCCAGGACGGCTTCGAGGCCGGCATCCAGTTCGCGCTGCAGCGGCTGCTCACCGATCCTGAGTTCCTGTTCCGCATCGAGCGCGACCCCGCCGGGGCCGAGCCCGGCGCCGCGTACACGCTGAGCGACATCGCCCTGGCGTCGCGGCTCTCGTTCTTCCTGTGGAGCAGCATCCCCGACGAGGAGCTGCTCGACGCGGCCATCCGCGGGAATCTCTCCGATCCCGACGTGCTGGAAACCCAGGTGCGCCGCATGCTGCGCGACCAACGGTCCCGCGCGCTCGTGGACAACTTCGCCGGGCAGTGGCTGCTGCTGCGCAACATCCCGACCGTGCAGCCCGACCCGATCCTGTTCCCGACGTTCGACGAAAACCTGAGGGTCGCCTTCCAGCGCGAGTCGGAGCTGTTCGTCGAGAGCATCATGCGCGAGGACCGCTCCGTGGTCGACCTGATCGCGGCCGACTACACGTTCGTCGACGAACGGCTGGCCGCGCACTACGGCATTCCCGGGGTATACGGCAGCCGCTTCCGCAAGGTGACGCTCGACGGCCGGCGGGCCGGCCTGCTGGGGCACGGCGGCCTGCTCACGGTCACGTCGTATCCGAACCGCACGTCGCCGGTGCTGCGCGGCAAGTGGGTGCTCGAGAACCTGCTCGGCGCGCCGCCGCCGCCACCGCCGCCCGACGTGCCCTCGTTCCCCGAGCGCGGGGACCACGGGGAGCCGGCCACGGTGCGCGAGCTGCTGGAGATGCACCGGCGGAGCCCGGCCTGCGCGGGCTGTCATGCGCCGATGGATCCGCTCGGTTTCGCCCTGGAGCAGTTCGACGCGATAGGCCGCTGGCGCACGACCGACGGAGATGCGCCGATCGACGCGCACGGCGTCATGCCGACCGGCGACGCCTTCGACGGCCTGTCCGGGCTGAAGGAGATGCTCGCCGGCAACCCGGAGCCGCTGGTGAGAACCGTGACCGAGAAGCTGCTGGCGTATGCACTCGGCCGCGCCATCGAATACCATGATTACCCGGCGATCCGGGGAATCGTGCGGGAAGCGGACGCGGACGACTACCGCTGGTCGTCGGTCATCCTCGGGATCGTCCGGAGTCCGGCGTTCCGGATGCGGAGCACGAGCTCATGATCATCACGAAGAAAGCGCTGCCCCGGCGGACGGTCCTGCGCGGCCTGGGCGCCGCCCTGGCGCTGCCGCTGCTGGACGGCATGGTGCCGGCACTCTCGGCCATCCGCAACACGCCGGCCGCCGGCATGCGCCGCTTCGGCGTGCTGTACGTGCCGAACGGCATGGCGATGGAGTACTGGACGCCGAAAGACGCCGGTACCGCCTTCGAGCTCTCTCCCATCCTGCAGCCGATGGCGCCGCACCGGGATCGCACGCTCGTGCTGAGCGGGCTCCACCCGGGCATGGGCGGCGGCGCCCATGCCGGCGCGTCGACCAAGTTCCTCACCGGGGTGCCCGGCCGCATGACCGACGGCACGGGCATCCGCTCCGGAACGTCGATCGATCAGCTCCTCGGCCAGGAGCTCGGCAAGCACACCCAGCTCGCGACGCTCGAGCTCGGACTCGACAGCCGCGACTTCGCCGGCTCGTGCGACGCCGGCTACGCCTGCGCCTACACGAACACCGTCTCGTGGCGCAATCCGACCACGCCGCTGCCGATGGAGAACAATCCGCGGGTCGTCTTCGAGCGCCTGTTCGGCGACAGCGGCAGCACCGACCCCGCCGTGCGCAAGGCGCGCATCGCGGAAGATCGCAGCATTCTCGACTCGGTCACCGACAAGGTGGACGCCCTGCAGCGCGGACTCGGCACCGGCGACCGCCGCAAGATCACACAGTACCTGGACGCCGTGCGCGACGTCGAGCGGCGCATCCAGCGCGCCGAGGAGCAGAGTGACCGCGACCTGCCGCTGGTGGAACAGCCGGCCGGGGTCCCCGCAGCGTTCGACGAGTACATGCGGCTGATGTTCGAGCTGCAGCGGCTGGCCTGGCAGACCGACCTGACGCGCGTGGTCACCTTCATGGTGGGCCGCGAGATCAGCGGCCGGACCTACAACGAAATCGGCATACCGGACGCGCACCACCCGCTGTCGCACCATCTCGACGACCCGGCGAAGATCGCCACGATGTCGAAGATCAACACGTACCACGTGTCGCTGTTCGCCGAGTTCGTCGACTCGCTGCGCGCCACGCCGGACGGCGACGGCTCGCTGCTCGACCACACGCTGCTGCTCTACGGCGCCGGCATGTCGAACTCCAACGCGCACGCCGCGATCGATCTGCCGATCATGCTGGTGGGCGGCGCCGGCGGCAGACTCCCCGGCGGGCGCCATCTGACCTACTCGAAGGACACGCCGATGGCCAACCTGCTGGTCGCCATCATGGGCAAGCTGGGCGTGCCCGTCGACGCGGTCGGCCGCAGCACCGGCCAGCTCGACGCCCTCTCGCTCGCATAGTCTCCACACGCGGTTTCGCTCGCGTTCGAACGCAAGCACCCTTGCGCAAAAGATCCGACCGCTTGGGCAGCCCACGCGTAACGCCACCGGTTTCTATGCTAGGCTAGAGCCAAGGTTGGCAGCCGGCCTTGGCCGGCGTCGGTGGAAACCGATCCCGTCAACCCTATCGCCCT
Source organism: Vicinamibacteria bacterium (assembly GCA_022820825.1). Lineage (GTDB taxonomy): Bacteria > Acidobacteriota > Vicinamibacteria > Vicinamibacterales > UBA8438 > JAAXGX01. The sequence continues at coordinate 40,396 of JAJEEU010000007.1, read as the reverse complement.
GACGGGTGATCGCTCAACAGCGGGCGCTGTATCGCGCCCACAGTCTTTGGCCTGTCGGGCCAGGGAGGTGCATATGCCTATCTTGCCGTCCGTCTCCGGCTCCCCGTCCACCCCCACGCAGCACGATTCTGGGCTCCAAGAACGCGTCTCGGCGGCTTTTGACAAGCTTGCGGAATCTGCCGCCGAGTTGAACGCGGTTTCCGACGAACTAGGCAAACCGATCCCAGCCATTGACGCCGCGCTGCAGAAGCTCAACTTGGGCGTATCGGCATGGGTGGAATTCGACAAACGCAGCGACCCCCAGTACGACCGCTTCTGGGACCGCTCGATCGGTTATGCGAGAGTTTCGGGTACCTGGGGAATCGCGATTCGCTCTCGCAACGGGTTCTTCGACGACTTCGAGACCGAAGAGTGGCGATTCAATGACGCCCCGCGTTCGTACCGTCTGGAAGCTCTGGACAAGCTGCCAGAACTCCTGGAGCAGCTAGCGCGGGTCGCCAACGACACCGCCAACGAGCTGAAGCGCAAGCTCGCATCAACCAAACAGGTGGCCGCGACGATCAGTCGGACGGCGGCACCCAGTCCGGCGCGCAGGAAGTAGGCCGCCATGATGCTGACGATCGTGTTGGTGGGAACCGTGGCGATGATTCTACTCTTCTCGATCTACCTGAGAGAGGACGTGAAGTTCAGCGTGAGGTTCTGGGGCACCGGTATGACGCTGGAAGTCAGAGATCAGCACGCTTGCCATACGAAGACCTTCGGTGATGAATCCCGGCCACCGGCCCGAACCGCGGGCGAGACGACCGACACACCGCCTTGGTCCAAGTAGCCAATCCGCTCGAGACCAGCCGCACGACCGGTACCTGAGGACGGGCGGGCTATTCTCGCCGGCCTCAGACGTCGGTATGTGTGTCGGACGCTGACCGTCGCGCCCAACCGCCGGTCTTGTCCCGCCTCCAGTGACAACTTGCCCTGCTCCACCCGCCCGTGCAGCACTCAGCCCACTCGCGATCTGGTCGTGACCCATACTTATAACACATGCTATATACCATGTTGACAATCACACAGCCACCACATATTCTCGGTGTCGGACCGTTAAGCAGATGAACCAGGCAGACATCTCACTACCCGTCGACTACTACTCAAGAGTTAAGTCTGTCCGCGAACGGTTGGGGCTCACTCAGGTGGAGCTCGCGGCGCGAATCGGGGTTTCTTTCGCGACGGTGAACCGCTGGGAGAACGGCCAGACGAAACCGGCGCGCCTCGCGTGGCGGCAGATCGTTGACCTGGAAGCAGGCATCTCACCAGCGGCAGCGACTGCCGAAGCGGCCGGCGAATCCATCGAACGACCGGCACTCGACTTCACTGCTCCGCCGGATGTGATCACCGCCGTCGCCGAAGCGACGCGGCTCTCCTATGGCCACCTCTGCAACCCGGCGTTCGCCACGGAGGTGTCGCTGATCGATCCGCTGCCGCACCAGCGAATCGCAGTCTACGAGCGGATGCTCGGTCTGTCGCCACTGCGCTTCCTGCTGGCCGACGACGCGGGCGCGGGCAAGACGATCATGACCGGCCTGTACCTGCGCGAGGCGCTGGCCCGCCGGCTCATCAAACGTGTGCTTGTCGTGCCGCCGGCGGGCCTGGTCGGCAACTGGGAGCAGGAGCTGCGGACGCTCTTCTCCCTGTCGTTCCGGATCGTGCGCGGCGCGGACGCGCGCGCTGGCAATCCCTTCGCCGGTCCGGACAGCGACCGGGTGATCGTCAGCGTGGACACGCTCTCCGGCGAGCGCATGTTCGAGCGGCTGCGCGACGCGCCGGCAGCCGGGGCGGAGCCGTACGACCTCGTGGTTTTCGATGAGGCGCACAAGCTGGCGGCTGACCGGCAGCCGGACCTCTCCGTGCGGAAGACGGACCGCTACCGCCTGGCCGAGGCGCTGGCCGGGCTCCCGGCCCGCGAGCGGCGCTGGGCGCTGGGTTGGTCGGCAACGCACGTCCTGTTGCTCACCGCCACGCCGCACATGGGCAAGGACTTCCCCTACTTCTGCCTCTGGCGGCTGCTGGCGCCGGACGCACTGCCGACATTCGACGCATTCCAGGCATTCCCTGAGGCACAGCGCCGGCGGCACTTCATCCGCCGCACGAAAGAGGAAATGGTCCACTTCGACGGCCGGCCGCTCTACCCGCAGCGGCGCTGCGACACGCTCAGCTACGGCCTGAACGCGTCCGAGCAGGCGCTCTACGAGGCGACCACGCGCTACATCGCCGAAAACTACAACCAGGCGCGCGTCCTGAACCGCTCGGCGGCGCGGCTGGCCATGAGCGTATTCCAGCGCCGGCAGGCGAGCTCCACCTACGCGCTGCTGCGCTCGTTCGAGCGCCGCCTTGATCGCCTGAACGAAGCGCTCGAGCTGGTACGCGCGGGCCGGCTGGCAGAGCTGGAGCGCCGCCAGCAGCGGGTTGCCGCGACTCCCGACTTCTTCGAAACACGCACGGCCGACGAGGATACGGACGAATCGGACACACGGGAAAGCCACGAGGCATTCGAGGAGCGGGCGTTGGGCGGCATCGTAGCGCCGGTGTTGGCGCAGCTCCGAGCGGAGCGCACCGTTGTGGAAGCGCTCGTCGCCCAGGCGCGGCGGTTGGCCGAGGACGGCGAAGATTCCAAGTTCGAGAAGCTGCGCGGCGTGCTGCGCGACCCGGCCTTCGCGCAGGAGAAGTTCATCGTCTTCACCGAGCACCGCGACACCGCCGAATTCCTGGTGCGCCGCCTCGAAGGACTCGGCTTCACCGGACAGGTAGCGCTGATTCACGGCGGCCTCGACTACCGCGAGCGGGAGGCACAGGTGGCACTGTTCCGGCGTCGACTCGACGAGGGTGGCGCACACTACCTGATCGCCACCGACGCCGCCGGCGAGGGGATCAACCTCCAGTTCTGCTGGCTGATGGTGAACTACGACGTCCCGTGGAACCCGGCTCGGCTAGAACAGCGGATGGGCCGCATCCACCGCTATGGGCAACGGCACGACCCTGTGGTAATCGTCAACCTCGTCGCGGGCGAGACGCGCGAAGGCCGGGTGCTCAAGACGCTGCTCGACAAGCTGGAGCTGATCCGCAAACAGCTCCAGTCGGACAAGGTGTTCGACGTCGTCGGCCGCCTGTTCGAGAACGTGTCACTCAAGGAGTATCTGGAGCGGGCAGCAACGGACGAGGGCGCGGCAGCCGCGATCGACGGGATCGACGGCCTGCTGACGGAGGACCAGGTTCGTGCCCTCGCTGCCCGGGAGCAGACGCTGTTCGGCGGCGGCGAGGTCAAGGGCAGCCTGCCCGCGTTGCAGGCTGCGATGGACCGGGAACAGTACCGCCGGCTGCTGCCCGGCTACGTCCGCCGTTTCGTGGCCGCCGCAGCGCCGCTGCTCGATCTGCACATCGATGGCGATCCGGACGGCGTTTTCAGGATTGGCCAGAAAAGGCGGCGCGGTCTGGACCCGCTGCTCGGCGCAATGGAAAGCTACCCGGCCGAAGCGCACGACCGCTTTACGGCCTACCGGCCCGAGAACCGCTCGGACGTAATCTGGCTGCATCCCGGCGAGCCGGTGTTCGACCGCTTGTGCGCTGCGCTGCTGACGCGGTACGAGGATGAGGCAAAACGAGGCGCGTTCTTCATCGACCCGCATGCGCGCGCGCCGTACCTCTTCCACCTTGCCCGGGTGTCGGTTGTGCGGCGGCCGGCGGCGAGCGCATCGAAGGAGATCGCCGCCAGGGGCGAAACGGACCGCAACGAGCCGCGGGCGGAAATCGTCGAAAGCCGGCTGATCGGCCTGCGCCAGGAAGACGACGGCACCATCGAGCCGTGCCCGCTGGAGCACCTGCTGCTGCTACGCGGCGCTCATGACGTCGCGCCCGGCAGCGTGCCGCTGGCCAGGCTGGCTAGCCGCCTGACCGGCGATGCACGCAAGTGGATAGCCGGCGACGCCATCCCCGGTCTTGTCGCCGAGCACCGCGCGCGCAGCGAGCAGTCACTGCCGGAACGCATCGAGTGGGTCAGCCGCGGCTGCGACCACAACGAGGCCGAGCTGCTGGCCCGGCGGCAGCGCGTCAATCGCCTGGCGCGGGAAGGCGATCCGCGCGCCGCCGCCGATCTTGCCATGATCAAGGACGAGCAGCGCCGCCTCGCGGCAGACAAGGACCGCCGCCTGCGGCTGCTGCAACTGGAGCCGTCCCTGATCGACGTGGGCGAAGCCGAGATCGTTGCACACGCCCTGGTGCTGCCCATCGGTGACCCCGACGAGCGCCGGCGGCATGACGAGCGCGTAGAGGAAATCGCCATGCGAATTGCGCAGGCGCACGAGGAGGCGTCGGGCGCCACGGTCCACGACGTCTCCAATCCCGAACTGGCGCGCCGCGCCGGGCTCGGCGACTGGCCGGGGTTCGACCTGCTGTCGGTCACGCCGGCCGGCCAGCGCAGCGCCATCGAGGTCAAGGGCCGCGCAGGCGCCGGAGACGTCGAGCTGTCCGACAACGAGTGGGCCAAGGCGTGCACCCTGGGAGACGGCTACTGGCTGTACGCCGTCTACGACTGCGCCACACCCCGGCCGCGTCTGGCGCGCGTCCGCAACCCGTTCGCCAAGCTGCTCGCCCGCAGCCGCACGCTGTCGGCGTACACCATTCCAGCGTCGGTGGTGCGCGCCGCGGCGGAAAAAAGCCGCGGGGGCGAGACGTGACGCTGCCCGGCGGAGCCGCGGACAAGCTCGGGAACCGCTACGAGAAATGGTGGACATTGTCGGAGTTCGTGCGCCTGCTCCGGGGAGACACAGAGTCCATCCGTATCGAGGTCCCCGGCCTGGACAAGGCCGAATTCATCGTGGACACGGGCACTCACCGCGAGCTGCACCAGGTGAGGCGCAGCCATCCGAATGGCAAGTGGAGTCCGGCCGAGCTGCGTTCCGACGGACTGCTCAAAGAAATCGGCTACCAGTTACGGGACAACGACGACTGGTTCGTCTTCGCATCGGGCAGCGACGCCCGCGAGTTGGCGGATCTCTGTGAAGCGGCGAGGGACGCGGAGTCCGCAGAGGAGTTCGAGTGTGCGTTTCTGGCGGCCGGCAACCGGCGAGCACACTTCAAGGCTCTGTGCGAATGCTGGACATGCGACGCGCCGGCAGCGATTGAGCGTCTGCAACGGGTCGAGGTCCGTACCATCAACGAGCGCGAACTGGCAGACAAGGTGCGCTGGAGCATGCCAGCGCTGTTTCTCGAGGATTCAAACCATGTGGTCGAGGCCCTTCGTGGCATCGCCGAAGACGCCGTGCACCGCACTATCACCCGCCAGGAACTCGTCGACGACCTCGCCGAACGCGGCTACGCGCTGCGCAGCGTGGTCAATCCCGCGTCCGCCGGTATCGCCGTTCGGAAAGCCACGGATCAGTATCTGGACGCTGTTCGCCGCAGGCTCATAAGGCAACGCCTTGTTTCGCGGGAGGCCGCCAAGGCGCTGCTGGCGCGCCTCGGAGAAAATGCGACCGTCAGCGTACTGACCGGGAGGGCCGGCTCCGGGAAGACCGCGTGCATCGTGGAGGTCGCGGACGCACTCCGAGCACGAGACGTCCCGGTGCTGGCGTTCCGGCTCGATCGTCTGGTGTCGGCATCGACAACCGCCGAACTGGGGCGACGTCTGGATCTCGAAGAATCGCCGGCACTCGTGCTCACCGCAGCGGCTGAAGCGGCCAAGCGTCCCGGGGTGCTAATCGTCGATCAACTGGACGCCGTAAGCACCATGTCCGGCCGCACTTCCGGCGCGTTCGATCTGGTCGAGGAGCTTCTTCAGGAGGCGGGAGGATCACGCTCGCGGGTCGCGCTGCACACCGTGGTCGTCTGTCGGGAGTTCGACTGGGAGAACGACGCCCGCCTGCGGCGACTCGTGCCGTCCGAAGCGGATGTCCAGAGCGCCAAAGTCTCCGTCACCGACTTTCCAGTTGACGAGGTCAAGACGATCTTGACCGCCGCAGGTTTCGTTCCAACTGCTTTCGGCGACCGGCAACTGAAGCTCCTGCAACTTCCGCAAAACCTGTCGCTCTTTCTCGAAGCCGGATTCGACACGTCGAGCGCACCGGCGTTCGGCACCTCCGTCGAGATCTTCGACCGGTACTGGAAGGTCAAGCAGAAGCTGGTCGCGGATCGCGTCGCGCCGGCGTCCGACCAATGGATGCGGGTCGTCGAGACCCTGTGCGACGAGATGGCGCGCACTCAGCAGCTCTCCGTGCGCCGGGAAGTGCTGGACCGTATCCCCACTGAGTACGTCGACCAACTCGCCTCGGAAGGCGTGATCACGCTCGACGGGCGCCGCTACGGTTTTGGCCACGAGAGCTTCTTCGACTATGCCTTCGCCCGTGTGTTCGTCAGTCGAACGGAACCCCTGGTGTCGTTTCTGAAGGCGTCCGAGCAGCACCCGTTCCGCCGCGCCCAGGTACGGCAGGTGCTAGCCTACCTCCGTGACGCCGACCGGCCCCGTTACGTCAGGGAGCTCCGCGACCTGCTGGCAGACGACGGCATCCGACCGCATCTCAAGGACCTCGCGTTCGCACTACTGGCTGAAGTGCCGGACCCGACGGAAGAAGAGTGGCGTATCTGGCACTCCTGGATCGGGCCGGCGATCAAGGCCGTAGAGAACGGCGCGCCAAATCCGGACAAGCTCTCGGCGCTCGCGTGGCGGCGTCTCTTCGGATCACGACCGTGGTTCGTGGAAGTCGACCGGCGCGGCCTGACCGAGAGCTGGCTGACTGCGGAGAACGACCGCCTCGCCGAAATGGCGATGAACTACCTGCGGTTCCACCAACGCCATTTACCGGATCGAGTCGCCGAACTTCTCGAACCGTACGCCGACACAGGCGGTGCGTGGGCGCGTCGGCTTCGATCCTTCATGGAGTCAACCCGACACCATAGGAGCCGCCGCTTCTTCGACCTTTTCCTGCGCCTGATAGACAATGGCACGCTCGACGAAGCCCGGCCACGCCTTGCGCAAAACAGTACGTTCTGGAGCATGCTCAGCGGTCTGGGGCAACATCGTCCAAAGTGGTTATCCGAGGTGATGGCGCACCGGATCCGCCGACAATTCACAATCATTCGAGCGGTCCGGCGACCCCCCGAGTACGCGGCACTATTCGGTCGTGGGTCCTCCGCAGCGAGACTGTTCTCCCTGGCTGCCGACAATGCCCCGGCTGCTTTTGTCGAACACCTCCTTCCAGTCGTTCTCAAGATCTCGGACACCACCGCAACCGGCGACGCGCCGCCCAGAGGTGACCCCGTATGGCCCATTCTCGTCAGGACCGTATCTCCGAATGGTGGAGATGCATGCCTCTCAAAGCTGGCGGACGCACTCGCCGCACTCGCGCGCAACGGCGCCGTGCCGCTCGGCGACGTCATTGCCGACCTGCGCCGCCGTGACACGTACGTCTCGAACTACCTCCTGCTGGCTCTGTGCCGCGGAGGGGCATCACGCTACGCCGACGAGGCAATCGTCGCACTGTGCGATGAACCCTGGCGATTCCAATGCGGATTCTCCGACAGCCTGAACTGGTGTGCCATGGAGACGATCCGGGCAATCGTCCCGCAGTGCACGCCCCAAAACCGCCAGCGGATCGAGGCAGTGATTCTGGACTACGTTTCGCCCTGGGAGCGAACTCCCAAAGGATACAGACAATTCGGGCGATCTCGATTCGACCTGCTCTCGGCATTTCCCACGGAACTACGGAGCAAGACAGCGACCACACGGTTCGATGAACTGGCGCGGAAGTTCGGTGATCCGGCGCGCGAGCCCCGAACGCTCAAGGCCGCATTCGTGCAGTCCCCGATAGAGGAACACGCCACGCGAGAGATGACAGATGACCAGTGGCTGCGTGCAATCACAAAATACCCGTCGGAGGACCGGATCGATTTTTCCGGTGACCAACCCACGGGCGGTGCTCTGCAACTAGCTCGGGTGCTCGGCGAATGCGTCAAGGCAGAACCCCATAGATTCGCGCGTCTCAGCCTGAGGTTCCCAGCCGACACAAATCCCATTTACCTGCAGGAGGTACTCGATGCGTTGAAAGACGCCACGATTGCGGAAGACATCAAGCTTCACGTGTGCCACAAAGGTTTCGAGGAGGCCCGAAGCGCCTGCGGCCGTTCGATCGCGGACGTGCTCAGGCAGGTGGAGGACCTGCTTCCCGACGATGCGGTCGCAATGCTCGACTGGCTTGCCACGGAAGACGACGATCCGGCACAGGAACTCTGGCGGGAAGACGAGGACAGCGACCTTACATGCTACGGTGGCGACATTCTCACGGCCGGCATCAATACCACCCGCGGGCGGGCCGCCTGGGCCGTTCGAAACCTTATCCTCAAGGATGCGTCGTACGTCAAGCGGTTCCGCGGCACCCTCGATCGGATGGTTCGCGATCCCAGTGTGGCAGTCCGATCATGCGTCGCAGGGACGCTCCGCGCGGTGGCCTTCCGTGACTCCGCACTCGGCATGTTGCTCTTCCTGAGCATGGACCTGTCCGAGGACTGCCTGTTGGCAACTGCCGACATCTACAGTCTCCTTCGCGACGCACTCCGCACCCGGCTCGACGAGGTGCGGCCAATCGTCGAACGGATGCTGCGATCCTCCGAGCAGGCAGTTCGTCAGGCCGGTGCATGTCTTGCCTGCATTGGCAGCCTGCATCACCACAACGCGGCCGACCTCGCGGAAGTGGCCTTGCGAGGCGATGCCCACAGCCGCCGCGGCGCGGCCGAGGTGGCCGCTGCAAACATCGGTGAGCCGGAGTGTCGACCCTGGTGCGAAACGGCGCTTGTCCGGCTGTTCGATGACACCGAAGCCGACGTGCGGAGCGAAGCGGCATCATGCTTCCAGAAGTTGCCCGACGAAGCGCTGGATGCATACAGAAATCTCATCGAGTCCTTTTGTAACAGCCGGGCGTTCGACGACACCTTTTGGCTCCTGAATACACTGGAGCACACACAGGGTCGCCTGCCGGGCATGACGTGCCTGGTTTGCGAAAAATATCTCCGTCGCGCAACCGACGGCGCACCGGATCTCCAAGCCGGTCGGTTCGAGGACGTGGAAACAGTCGTGAAACTTGTCTTCCGCACGTACCAGCAACACCCGGACGACGAGTGGACAGTGCGCTCGCTGGACTTGATCGATCATCTTTGCCTCGAAGGCATCTTCGGAGCACAAGATGAATTGGAGAAGTTCGAGCGGTAGCCTTACGGGATGAATAAGGAAGTGACCGCAACCATTAAAGAAGGGAGCGTCGTGATCCTTGACGCGTGGACGGGCTACGACGATGCAAGGGAGGTGCTGATGTCCGTTGTGGAAGGGATCCGAGAGTGAGCTATCCGTCCCGGAATCCGATCAAGAAAACCGAGGGCGCTCCGGGCTTGGCCGCCGGCGAGACGGCGATGCAACGTGCGGCGCAGCGTGTTCAAGAACCGGCGGAGCAAGTGGCCCGAGCTTCCGCTGCCGAAGACCAGCGGCAACAGTCCGCCAGCTCTCGCGAAACGCTGGCGCGTCGCGACCTGCGAGAACTCAGTTTCTCCCAGGCGCAGGGATACGAGGAGATTCCGAGACCGCTCAAGCTGGAGGACCTGCCTCGGGCGGCACGGACGCGGATCTGGAATTTGTTCTATGAACACCTTGCCAAATCCACGATGCGACGCAAGAATCACCCACGGTTTGTCTTCGACACTTGGCCAGACATTCTGCGTGCAAAGCACACCCAGTTCGACGAACGTCCGTTGGATGACTTGCGTTTGGCATTTGATTCGGTCTGTCAAGATCTCCGTCACCAAATCGAGTCCCTGCCCTTCAATAAGGTCTTCGACCTGATCCAGTTCGTCCTGAGACATCCTCGCTGTCCAGGACGGTTCATCGCGGAGACGAAGCGCGCGTTTGCGGAATGCCGACTCGCCTACACCATCGACCCCGGACCACCGCCGACCATCGTCCCGGCAGTCACGCCCGAGGAGGGCACGGCGGTTGTCGAGGCTTTGCAGACGCTGCAGGATGGCGGTCTGGGCTCTAGCGCCAAGCATTTGCGGGAGGCGGCGGCACGCATCAATAGTGGCGACTGGGCGGGTAGCGTTCGGGAGAGCATCCATGCCGTTGAGTCCGTTGCGCGGCAACTCGATCCCAAGGCGTCCGACACACTCCGACCTGCCTTGGCATCGCTCAAGCAGCGCGGGGCGCTGCATCCGGCCCTTGAGAAGGCGTTCAGCAAGCTGTACGGCTACACGTCGAACGAGCAGGGCATTCGCCACGCGCTACTCGACCGGACGGACGCGCGGGTGGGCCCGGACGAGGCCGTGTTCATGCTGGGCGCCTGTGCATCGTTCGCGAGCTACTTGTGGCGCAAGCACCCTGGAAAGGAATTCTCATGACCGGCGACCGGCTCGCTCGCTGCCGTGTCACCCGGACACTTGTGTCCTAGACTGCCGGCGATGGATGATAGGTGAAGGGTTGGCAGTTCATCGACCGCGTCATGGAAATCGGGCGAGAGCGAGGCGTACCGGTCCGCGTCGACATGATGCGCGGCAAAGGCAGCCATATCATGCTCCACTACGGTGACCGCAAGACCGTCGTGAAAGGCCGCCGCAAGGAACTCGGCGCGGGACTGCTGGCCGCCATGCGCCATCAGTTGAGCCTCACCGTCCAGGATTTTCGGTAAAGGTCGCTTTCCGGAGGTTGTCCATGCGTTTCGTCTACCCCGCGCACCTGCACTCCACCGGCTCCGATGAGATCGTCGTTTCATTCCGTGACTTGCCAGAGTGTCTGACCTCGGGCAGAAACGAGGCCGAGGCGCTGGCTGAAGCCACGGACGCGCTGGAGGAGGCTATCGCCGGCCGTATCGTCGACGGCAATCCGATCCCAAGCCCCAGCGCCCGGCGCGCCGGCGAACATCGAGTCGCCGTGCCGCCGGCGATGGCCGCCAAGGCTGCACTGGTGCTGGCGTTTCGGGACAGCGGCCTGTCGCGCCTTGCATTCGCCCGACAGCTCGGGGTCGACGACAAGGTTGTCCGCCGCATGCTGGACCCGCGCCATGCAACCGCAGCCAATCGGCTGCACAAGGCGCTACGGCAACTCGGCCGCGAGCTCGTCGTGGAATCCACCGCAGCGTAAACGGCGACGTGTGCTCCCTGCCAAGCTCGGTGCGAACCGGACAACCTCTCGCTCTCATGCATATCGACCGGAAATACCTGCGGTGAAAGACAAGCGCCTCATCGAAGCCGCCTTCCCGCTGGAGCAGGTGTCGCTCGACGCCGTGCACGAGAAGAACGTGCGCCATGGGCATATCTCGACGCTGCATATCTGGCCGGCGCGGCGGCCACTGGCGGCGTGCCGTGCGGCGCTGATCGCGACGCTGCTGCCGGACCCGGGCAACGCGCGGGAACGGCAGGCGGTCTACCGGCGTATGGCGGGCACGGTGGTCGAGACGGTCGAGGACGAGCGTGTCGGCGGGCGGACGGTCGCGCGGCGGAAGCGGGAGACACAGGGCGGCATCCTGCACTGGAAGCGCGAGACGGAAAATGAACCGGACCTGGACTGGTTCCGCGCGCGGATTCGCGATGCGTACGGCGGCCGGGCACCGAAGGTGCTGGACCCGTTCGCCGGCGGTGGCGCGATCCCGCTGGAGGCGATGCGGCTGGGTTGCAAGGTCACGGCGGTCGACATCAACCCGGTCGCCTGGTTCATCCTGAAGTGCACGCTCGACTATCCGCGGAAACTCGCGGGCGAGACCCGGCCGCTGCCGGAATCCGCGCTACGGGACCGCGACTTCATGGCCGCTTTCCTGAAAGCGCAGGGCGTCAAGGGCCGAGCGTTGCGCCGCGAACTCGACGAGCTCGGCCTCGGCGACGACCGCGAGACGGAACCGAAGCTGCTCGATCCGGGACCTGACCGCGAAGCCGACCTCGCGTGGCAGGTCCGCGCGTGGGGGCGCCGGGTGCTGGCGGAGGCGCGTCGGCGGCTGGCCCGCCGCTATCCGACCTACGCGGCGTTTCAGGCGCTCAAGCCGGGCGGGCGGCCGTTCGAACCGCGGCCGATGACGCTGTTGGACCCGGATGCGGACGGCAATACGGACGCCGGGCCTCTGAACGCCGAACTCGATGCGGTCTACCTGAAAGACCCTCGGAATCCGCGTTGGGTGGCGAAGCCGACCGTCGCCTATCTCTGGGCGCGCACGGCCCGCTGCAAGGAATGCCGCGCGACGATACCGCTGCTCAAAACCCTCTGGCTCGCCAAGAAGGGCGCCAAGCGGGTGCTGCTGGCGATGACGCCGGACGCGGACAGCGGCGGCGTGACGTTCGGCGTCGAGAGCGGCGTGCCGCGGGCGGACGGCAACGCGGCGCAGCGGCGCGAGCACGACCGGCGGCTGGGCGTCGGCACGATGAGCCGGTCTGGTGTCCAGTGTCCGCTCTGCCCCGCCATCATGACCATGCAGGACCTACGGCTCGACGGCCGGGCCGGGCGGCTGGGTGAAGTGATGACCGCCGTCGTGGTCGATGGCGCGCACGGCAAGGAATACCGGCTCCCGACCGAGCTGGAGCAGCAGGCGGCGCGCGTGGAGCAGGCCGACCTCGACGCGCTCTACGCGGACATCCCGTTCGGTCTGCCCAACGAGCCGACGCCAAGCGAGGACAACCTCGGCATGCGGATTCCGCGCTATGGCTTCGACGCGTGGCGTACGCTCTTCACGGACCGCCAGCTCCTGGCGCTCGGCACGTTCGTGCAGGAGACTCGCCGCCTGCCGGAGAGGATGGCCGCTTGGCCTGAAGGGTGGCGCGAGGCGTTGGTCGCCGCGCTGGCGCCGACGATCAGCCGTCTGGCCGATCGTGGAAGCGCGTTGGCGACCTGGACCAACGATCCCGAGAAGATCCGCAGCACATTCGCCCGCTACGCACTGCCGATGATCTGGGACTTTGCGGAATCTTGTCCGTTGGCGAACACCACCGGCGGTTTCGTCCAGGCGGTCGAGTGGACGGCCGAAGTATGCGAGCACCTGCTCACCGCCACGGACGGCGCGCCCGCATCTGCCGTGCTGCGCGGGTCCGCCGCCGCCTCACCGGCCAGCGACGACCGGGACGCCGGTTTCGACGTGATCTGCACCGATCCCCCCTACTACGACGCCATTCCATACTCGGACCTGATGGACTTCTTCCACGTCTGGCTGCGGCGGGCCCTGTGGGGGCTGTCGCCGGCGATCGACGCAGCCTTTGAGGCGCCGCTCGGCCCGAAGTGGAACGCCGGGGCTAACGACGGGGAGCTGATCGACGATGCGGCCCGCTTCGGCGGCGACCGGGAGGCATCCAAGCGGAACTACGAGGACGGTATGGCGCGGGCGTTCGCGGGCTTCCATGCAGCGCTGCGCAGTGACGGGCGGCTCGTGCTCGTCTTCGCCAACAAGTCGCCGGACGCCTGGGAGACGTTGGTCTCGGCGCTGATCCGCACCGGGTTCGTGGTGGACGGCTCGTGGCCGATCCGGACGGAAATGGAAACGCGGCAGCGTTCTCTCGCATCCGCCGCGCTCGCCTCCTCCATCTGGATCGTCTGCCGCAAGCGCCCGCCAGCGCGCGCCGGCTGGGACGCCCCGGTGCTGGCCGAGATGCGCAGGAACATCACGCAACAGCTTCGGGATTTCTGGGACGCCGGCATCCGCGGTCCCGACTTCGTGTGGGCGGCCACCGGACCGGCGCTGGAAGCGTTCTCGAAGCATCCGGTCGTCAAGAAGGCGGACGCCGCCGGCTCGCAGATGACGGTGTCGGAATTTCTCCGCGAGGTGCGGCGCTTAGTGGTCGACTTCGTCGTCGGCCGCGTGCTGACCCGCGACGGCGACGCCGGGGCCACCCGCGGCCTCGACGACGTCACGACGTACTATTTGCTGCACCGCAATGACTTCGGCCTCGGCGAAGCACCGATCGGCGCGTGCATCCTCTACGCACTGTCCTGCAACGTGTCGGACCGCGACCTGTCGGACCGCTACGACATCCTCTCGCGCGGCCGCCGAGCCTCGGGCAGCGACGAAACTGACGACGCAGCTCCGGACCCTGGCGATGATGCCGGCCCGCCCGACGGTTTCGGCAGTGGCGGGAGCAAGGTGACACTGAAACCGTGGAGCCGGCGCAGCGGGAAGTCCCTCGGCTACCCGGCTCCAGACGAGCGCCAGCCGCCGCTGATCGACCAGGCCCACCGGCTGATGCATCTTTGGCGCGCCGGCGACGAAACGCAGGTCAACGACTATCTCGACGACCGCGGCCTCAAGCGCCACGCCCTCTTCGCCCGGTTCCTGCAGGCGCTGATCGAGCTGGCCCCTGCCGCGTCCGAAGAACGCGCGCTCCTGGAATCGCTCTCGAACCACATCGCCGCCCGCAGCGGGATGGCGCCCGCGCGGCAGCGGAAGCTGCAACAGCTTGGCAAGGGAGCATGACCGCAACAAACGGCGGCACTGTGCGTACAATGCCCACGCAGATCCGATGCGTTTATACCTGACGCGGAACGACGAGCCGGCGGCGTGGGTGCGGCGCCAGCGCCACGCCGATCCGCGGTGAACACAAGGATGACAGCGACCAAGACCGTGTTGCAGGCGCCGAGTGACGCATGCCCGTTCGACGATTCGGCGTCGTACTGGGACTTCGGAGACCAGAGAGGCAGGAGAGAGGATCCGATCCACAGGATCCACAGCTATCCCGCGAAGTTTCCCGCCTTCATCACCACCAAGGCCCTGGAACACGCTGAGCGGCAGGGCGTCGACGTCAAGGTCGTGGCGGATGTGTTCTGCGGGTGCGGCACCACCGCAGTGGAAGCGAAGAGAAACGGAAAGAACTTCTGGGGCTGCGACATCAACCCCGTCGCCACGCTGATCGCGAAAGTGAAGACCCGGCGCTACCGGGATGCGGTTCTCGGACGGTACTTCGAGGCCATCCAGGACGAATTCCGCCGCATCCAGCCGTCGCCGGACGATCGCGCGTGGATCACCGACCGGATACGGTATTGGTTCGACGACCGGAACGTCGATGACCTGCTCCGGCTCGACCGGGCCATACGTCAACGGGTTCCTGCCAACAGCACCTATCGGAGCTTCTTTCGGTGCGGGTTCTCCAACATCCTGAAGCCAACGTCGCGATGGCTGACCAAGTCCATCAAGGCGCAGCTCGACCCTCACAAGTCACCGCGCGGCGTTATGGAAGCGTTCACGGAGCAGTTCGCGCTGATGCGAGAAACCTGTAAGCAGAACAGATTCCCCGCCCGCGCCCCTAAGGTTCACATCCGAACGCGGAACTTTCTCGCGCCTGCGGCGCCGGCCTGCCGGGCCGATCTGATCGTCACCAGTCCGCCGTACGTCACCTCCTACGACTACGCCGACATCCACCAACTGTCCACGCTCTGGCTGCGCTGCACCTCCGACTATCGCGCACTGCGCAAGAACATGCTCGGCAACCAGTATCGGGTGCCGGCGCCGGACCAGAACGCCATTAAGGATCTCGGCCCGACCGTCGAAGACACCTATAGCAGCCTGTTGGACAAAGAACGCCGCAAGGCGCATTCGGTGGGGCGATATTTCCTCGACATGGACAAGGTGGTCGCCAAGTGCCGGAAGATGCTGAACGAGAACGGCATGGCTGTATTCGTGATCGGCAACACCGAGTACCAAGGTGTGCGAATCGACAACGCCGGGCATCTCGCGGACTGCATGCAGCGCGCTGGTTTCCACAACATCCAGAAAATTCCGCGCAAGGTCTCGTTGAAGATCATGACGCCGTACCGGGACGCCCGCGGCCTCTTCACCCGGGATTCGACGCAGCGCAGAGTCTACGGTGAAGAATTCGTCATCATCGGGAGACGGCGATGAAATCCGAAACGCTGTCGCTCCGCCCCTACGCCCGATTGCTGACCATGCTCGGCGACCAGTTGATCAAGAACGAGCGGATTGCGCTAGTGGAATTGATCAAGAACGCCTACGACGCGGACGCCGATCGGGTCGAGGTGCGGTTCGAGGACTTCGGCGACGACCTGACGCACGACGACAACTCCCGCATCGTCGTTCAGGACGACGGCGTTGGGATGTCGCTTGACATCATCAAGACCCGGTGGATGAATCCGGCCGCACCCCAGAAATATCTCGACAAGCAGAAAGGGCGACGGAAGACGCCGGAAAGGAAACGGGTCATCCAGGGCGAAAAGGGCATCGGGCGTTTCGCGGTCCTGAAACTGGGCAGGGTGGTCACTGTCACGACGCGCGAGCGCGGGGAGGCTCTGGAAACCGTGCTGGCGTACGATTTCTCGCGGTTCGACGACGACTTCGTGTCGGAGAACGGTCGGCCGACGGAGATCTTTCTGGATGAGATCAAGATCGACTGCCGGCAGTCCGAACCCGAAAAGCTGCCGGGGACGGAACACGGCACAGTGATCGAGATCGAGCGCCTGAAAGGCGCGTGGAACAACGACATCATCGAGAAGCTGTGCCGAGATGTCTCCAACCTGACGGATCCCATATCCCGGCTCACCCACCGGCAGACCTCCGATCGCTTCGAAATCGTGATTCTGTACAACGGCGAACCACCGCGCGTGCCAGCAGCGGATACGGAATCGCTGAAGGCGTTGATCGAAGACAAAGCGGTATTGAAGCTCCAGGGCAGCTTTCGTTCATCGGACAACGCTTTCGCGTTCCGGATGGAAGACGACGGAAACGCAATCAGCCTGGACGATTCGAAGATCACCGGCCTGTGGGTATGGCGGCAACGCTTTGGCAGGACTGGCGGCTACGCCGGAACGCAAATGCCGATCCCGTTTCAGCGCGACGCGGGCGCCGGATTCAACTGCGGCGACTTCGCATTCCAGTTCTACATCTTCGATTTCGCCCGCGGGATCGATGGCCGCCACATGCTGACCCAAGCCGAGAAGAACCAGCTAAAGGCCCACCGCGTCTACCTGTATCGGGACGGCGTTCGCGTGTATCCCTACGGCGACCCGGACGACGACTGGCTGAACATCGACGTGACGCGCGGCACCGGGCGGGCGGGCGACTTCTTCAGTAACGACCAGATCATCGGCTGGATCGACATCACGCAGGAAGACAACCCGAACCTGCGAGACAAGACCAACCGGGAAGGGCTGATCGAGACCGGCGGCGGCGCCGAGGACCTCATCTTCCTCGTGCAGACCTTCCTCTCGTACGTCAAGCAGTACCCCTACCTCCGCTACCAGCAGAAACAGCGGCAGCGCAGCGACGCCCGGTTCGTGCGTGATGCAGCTGTCGTCGAGGGTCTGGCGGACCTGCAGGAAGGTCTGGCGAAGTCGGGACACGAGTCGCAAGCGCGCAAGGTGGCCAAGGTCGCGGCGGATTACAAACGGGAAAAGGAACATCTCTCGCAACGCGTCGAGGCGACCGAGGATCTGGCGGGCGTCGGTCTCTCGGTGGAAATGGCATCCCACGACATCATGCTGCTGATGAATCGAGCACAGGACATCGCCAAGCGGATCGCCCGGTCAGCCCGCGCGGCCGGCGGCGGCGAAATCCGGGCGCAGGCGGACATGCTGCTCGGCGTGCTGCAGCAGATCACGGACGGGATGAAGGAGGTGCAGGTCCTGTTCAAATCGTCGCGCCGACGGCGGAAAGTGCTCAAGATCGAGCCGGTGCTGGACAGAATCCATCAGATTTACGAATCGTTGCTCGCACAAAGAAACATCCGTTATCAAAAGGTCATGTCGGACGGTTCCCCGCTGGCGGCCAACACCACGGACGGCGTGGTCATGCAGGTCCTGATCAACCTGTTCGACAACGCCTGCTACTGGCTTGACACCGTCGATCCAGCCCAGCGCGAGATTCGGGTAACCGTCGACGGGAATCACGGGGAGTTGATCTTCTCGGACAGCGGCCCCGGCATCGATCCTGACGACCTGCCGTACATATTCGAGCCGTTCTACTCAGGAAAGGGACAGGAAGGACGTGGCCTCGGCCTGTACATCGCGCGCCAGTTGCTGGAGCGCCACGACTACCGCATCGGGGTGGCATTCGACCACCAGAAAGTCCTGCCCGGCACCAACTTCGTCGTCAGCTTCGTGAAAGAGGATGCTGAATGAACCTTAAGGACCTGATGTCGGGCATCGGCGTCGTCATCGACGACGCGTTCGACCGGACGGACGGCCGCAATGATCTGATTTTCCGGATCGTCGAACAGATCGAACACGAATGGCACCTGCCGTTCTACAAGACCGGCACGATGCCTTCCGAGAGCACGTGGCCCGGCCTGTTACAAGCCGCCAGCTTTGTCCTGCTGGATTGGGAACTTTGGCCGACCGGTGCCGCTGCACTCGAACAGGACGGCATCGAGAGAAATATCCGGTTTCTCGACCAAGCGAAAGACTATTTCGTGCCGGCCTTCATATTAACCAACGAGAACCCGGCAGACGTTGCCGACAGACTACCCGACACGGTTTACAACCCGGAGGCACCCGAGAAGAACTTCATTTTTCTCCGCCGGAAGGCCGACCTTATGGCCGATGATGCGTTGCAGTTCAACGCTATCGAAGAATGGGTCCGGCGGAATGCGTCAGTGTATGCCCTGAAGACCTGGGAACGAGAATTCCATGTCGCAAAGAAAGAGTTGTTCGGTTCGATGTACGCGAGAAGCCCGGACTGGCCCAGGGTGTTCTGGAAGGCGTACGCAGACGACGGAGTGGACCCGAGCTTCTCACTCACGCACCTGATCAACGACAGTCTGCGGGGACGCGTGCGGACGGGCGCGTTCGAGGCCGAAATCCTTGCCGAACCAGCGGCGGAAGTGCGGAGAGAAGATCTACAGGCGCTTATCGGCGAAGCCAGTTTCAGGCCGCAGGACACCTTGCCTGAAGACGAGATCGGATGCGGCGACGTGTTTCGGTTACCACAGAGCAAGTTCCTGCTCAACCTCCGGCCGGATTGTGACTGCGTTCCCAGGGATGGACAGAAGGCCGGCGACGTCGAGCTGTACTGCATCGAAGGAAAAAGGATGCGGGACCGCGAGCTCCGCGAGCAGTACTTGGAGAAACACGGACACTTTGATGAACGAGTATGGGAATGCGTCGCATTCTCGGTGAACGAAGGAGACAGTATTCGGTTCGACTTCACGAAATTCCGCGTGGCGCAGTTCGCGACGCTGAAGGGCCAGCGCATCGGCCGCCTGCTGCACCCCTACCTGACCCGGATTCAGCAACGGTTCGGACTGTACCTGCAACGACAGGGCCTGCCCCGGATCCCCCAGGAGGCGATCCCCGCCGCACCACCTCCAGCGCCACAGCCGGAGGCAGAGATGGAGCCTGAGACATGATCACGTCGCTACGTCTCTTGGACTTCAAGAACTTCGCCGACGAGACGCTCCGCGTCGGCCCGTTCACCGTGATCGTGGGCGCGAACGCCAGCGGTAAGAGCAACATCCGGGACGCGTTCCGGTTCCTGCACGGCATCGGCCGCGGCTACACGCTCGCGGAGATTCTTGGCGGTAAGCATCTCGGCGGTCAGGCCGAGTGGCAGGCGATTCGCGGTGCGCCCAACGAAGTCGGCCGAGTGGCTGATGCCGAACCCGGTTCACGGTTCGCCCTGGAAGTTCAGCTTCGATTGGATGACATCAACGCGCAGTACCTCATCGAAGTGTCCCGCGGCGCTGGAGAGAGCGGTGTTTTTCGCGTCTCCCGCGAAAAGCTATCGGCCGGGGGTTGGGAACCCGTCTATACGAGCCACCCGTACTACCCCGATCCTGTCAGAGATCAGGACGACGACACGCATCTACTACTCCGCATGGAGAAAACCGGTACCCAGCGCAAGTACGGCGACCGGATCGCCGTTCGACCGGACCAGCCCGCATTGACGCAAATCCAGGAACACAAGCGGATAGCGAAACCTCACAAGGACAAAGCCCAACGGGTGATTGATGCCCTGGCGAGCATGCGGTTCCTGGACTTGATCCCAGACAGCATGCGGCAGCCCTCGTTTCCCGGACAGAAAATCCTGGGTGACAGCGGCGACAACCTGCCGACCGTGCTGCGGGAGATTTGCGCCGACTCGAAGCGGCGCCAGACGCTGATCGACTGGGTCCGCGCGCTAACGCCCATGGACGTCGACGACTTCCAGTTTCCGGTCGACCCTGTTACCGGCCTTGTGCGGCTCGTCGTGCTCGAAAAGGGCGGCAGGACCTGTTCCGCGTACAGCGTCTCCGACGGAACGTTGCGCTTTCTGGCGATGCTGGCGGCGCTGCTCGCGGATGACCCGACCAGGTTCTACTTCTTCGAAGAAATCGACAACGGCATCCATCCCACGCGGCAGTGGCTGCTGCTGGAGCTGATCGAGAAGCAGACCGCCACGGGCGCCATGCAGGTCGTGACCACCACCCACTCGCCTGCGTTGGTGACATCGGTCAACGACGCCACGTTCACGAATACCTCGGTCATCTGCCGCCCGGAGGATGCGACCGACGCGATCATCCGCCCCGTGGACGGTTTGCCCGACGCGGAGAAATTGCGCAAGTCCCAGGGTCTCGGAAGGTTGCTGGCCGGCGGCTGGATGGAGGACATGATCGTATTCACGAAAGACACGGAGAAACCGGACGCATGACGGTGCTCGTCGTTCCCGAGGACTTCCGCAAGGACCAATTCATCCTCAAGCCTATCCTTTCGAGGTTGCTGGCGTCGCTGGGCAAGCCACACGCAACGGTGCGCGTGTGTGTGGATCCCCTGCTGGGTGGCGTCGGCGAGGCGTTGAAGTCCGAACGCGTCGCCGAAATCGTCGACCGTTACGGCGGCCGGGTGCAACTCATCCTGCTCTGCATCGACCGCGACGGTAACGCCGGAAGGCGCCAGCGACTCGATCAACTCGAAAACGAGTTCGGCGAGCGCTTTCTCGGCGCCGAGGCGTGGGAAGAAATCGAAACGTGGACCCTAGCTGGACTGACACTGCCCGCGGAGTGGCCTTGGGCGGAGGTGCGTGCCGAAGTGCACGTCAAGGAACGGTACTTTGACGTGTTGGCGAGACAGCGCGGCGTCGACGGCGGACCTGACGGCGGGCGCAGCGAGTTGGGCGAAGAAGCCGCCCGCCGCATTGACGCGATCCGCCAGAAATGCCCCGAAGACTTCAACGCCCTGGCCACACGGCTCGAAGTCATCGTCCGCAATTGAATTGGACCGACTGATGCCTCAAAAAATCCCCTGGACTCCGTGGCACCGCGTGGTGAAGCTGCGCGAGGACGTGCGCACGGGTGAGCTGTCGCTGGCCGACTTCGCCGCCGACCTGCACGACGTGATGATGCAGCGCGGGGCACGGCCGATCTACGAGGATCCCGCCCGGTTCTTCGCGCTGACCTTTCCTACCTTCTCGCTGCGGGAACTGGCGAAGGACGTGGTGCTGCGGCTGGCGGGCCGGAATACCAAGGCGGTGCGGCAACTCGAACTCACCTACGGAGGCGGCAAGACCCATACGCTCGTGACCCTACGCCATCTCGTGCACGACCCGGCGGCGCTGCCAGACCTGCCCGCGGTGGAGCAGTTCAAGTCGCACGCCGGCGCTCCCCTGCCGAAGGCGCGCGTAGCGGCGCTCGCTTTCGACAAGCTCGACGTCGAGAAGGGAATGGAGGTGCGCGGTCCGGGCGGAGAACTGCGCTGGCTGAAGCATCCGTGGAGCGTGCTCGCCTTCCAGCTTGCTGGCGCGGCTGGCATCCGGGCATTCCATGCGGAGGGCCGGGACGAAGAGCGCGAGACCCCGCCCGCGGAGCCGCTGCTGGTCGATCTGCTGTCGCGCCCGCAGACCGAGGGGCTGGCGACGCTGGTGCTGATCGACGAGGTGCTGATGTTCGCGCGCGGGAAGGTTGCGACGGACGAGGCGTGGCGCGGCCGGTTGACCGACTTCTTCCAGTACCTCTGCCAAGCTGTGACCAAGGTCGACCGCTGCGCGCTTGTGGCGTCACTGCTCGCTTCCGACCTGGAGAAGAGCGACGATACCGGAAAGGCCATCAGCGCGCAGATAGCCTCGATCTTCAACCGGCAGAAGGAAGAAGGGGTGCAGCCGGTCCAGAAGGAGGACGTGGCGGAAGTGCTGCGACGGCGTTTTTTCACGCCGCCGTCGATCGGCGACACTGATGCGTTCCGGCCGCACGTGACGACGGCCGTACGCAACCTGGCCGCTGTGGACGACGCGATCCGCAACGACCGCAAGAGCGTGGAGGACCGGTTCTGGAGGGCATATCCCTTCCACCCGGACCTGACCGATGTCTTCTATACGCGCTGGACGCAGCTTGACCGGTTTCAGCGAACCCGCGGTCTCTTGCGAACGTTCGCGATCGCGCTGCGCGACGCCGAGCGCTGGGATACGTCGCCCCTGGTCGGGCCCAACGTGTTCCTGCCGGCGCCCGACCAGGACGGCATCGCCGAGGCGGCGCGCGAACTGACCGGCGTCGCGACGCGCGAGGTAACCGAAAGCCGCGGGCATGACTGGGCCGCAATCCTGGAAGGCGAGCTGGTCAAGGCCCGGACCATCCAGGACGAGCAGCCCGGGCTGAAGGGCCGCGAGCTGGAGCAGGCGGTCTGCACCGTGTTCCTCAGCTCGCAACCGATCGGCCAGAAGGCGCACACACGGGATCTGATCGGCCTGATCGGTGCGACGCGCCCCGACCGCATCGAGCTCGAGCAAGGGTTGCGCCGCTGGGCGGACGTATCGTGGTTCCTTGATCAGAACGAGTTCGGACCCGCCGCGGCGGCCGACGGCCAGGCGCCTCTGCCGAAGGCATGGCGGCTCGGCAACCGGCCGAACCTGAAGCAGATGCACTACGACGCCTGCTCGAACCGGGTGACGGCCGAAGCGGTGGAGACGAGGTTGCGCTCCGAGGTCCGCGCGACGAAGGGGCTGACTCACGGGACGCGGGCGTTCGGCGTGCGCCTGCACATGTTGCCGGAACGACCTGGCGACATCGAGGACGACGGTGAGTTCCACTTCGCCATCCTGCCGCCCGCGGCGGTTTCCAACGCCGGCCGGCCGAGCCGCGCCGCTCGGCGCTTCCTTGACGCAACGACCGGGCCGGACCGGCCCCGAGTCCGGCGCAACGCCGTGGTGCTGGTTGCGCCGTCCACTGACGGTCTCGAGGTCGTCCGGACGCGTGTCCGTGAGCAGCTTGGCTGGGAAGACGTGCACGAGCAACTACGGAACCAGCCGCAGGATCCCGTACGCGAACAGATGCTGGCGGACTGGTCGGAGCAGGCCAGACGCCGGATTCCGGAAGCCATCCGTCAGGCCTGGGCCATCGTCGTGGCTGTGGACCCAGAGAACCAGGTCCAGGCGTTCCGGGTCACGATTGGATCGGATCCGTTGTTCGCTACGGTCAAGGCCGACCGGCGCGCGCGCATCCAGGAGACAGCCATCAACGCCGAGGCGCTCCTGCCGGGCGGACCGTACGATCTCTGGCGCGACGACGAGCAATCGCGCCGCGTGAAGGACCTGGTGAGCGCGTTCGCCGAACAGCCGCGGCTGCCCAAGATGCTCCGCGCACAGGAGATCCTGGCCACCATCGACCGCGGCGTGCAGAACAACCTGTTCGTCGCGTCGCTGCCCCGGCCCGACGGCTCGGTCAAGACCTGGTGGCGGACTCCGATCGACGAGGCGGCGCGCACGGAGCCGGCCCTGGAGCTGATGCTGCCCGCCACGGCGACCCTGTCCGATCTGGATCCGAATGTTCTGGCTCCGGGGTCGCTGCCCGCGTTCTGGACCGGCGAGTCGGCCACCGTTGGCGACCTAATTGAGTATTTCGCTGGCGGCCGGACGGTGACGGTGCAACGCGAGGGCTACGAAGAACCGGTTGTCATCCCGGCCTGCCCGGCGGCGGCGGTCGAAACAGCCGTGGCCACGGCGGTCGAGCGCGGCGTTCTGCGACTCGTCAACGGACCGGCCAGCTTTCAGGGCGAGCCGCTGCCCACGGGCGTCCTGACCGCGTCGGCCACACTTCGGGTGCCGATGGCGCCGCTGGAGGTGCAACGTCTGATGCCGGACGCCGTGCCGGATGCCTGGAAGACAGGCGAGGCAACGGTGCTGGCGCTCTCGGTCGCGCTGGCTGGGAAGGAGGGCTACCCCATCCCGTGGGCGGTGCTACAGCGTGCGATCGATGACGCCATCACATCCCGCTGGCTGGAGGTCGCGCCGGTGAGCGGGGCATGGCCATGCGACGTCGCCGGCTCGGCAGCCGTGACGCTGAAACCGCCGGCAGATTTCAAGCGGCAAGTTGTGGCGGAAACGAAGGGCGCCTACGCGTCGTCCGCGGTGCTGGATCCGGCCGCTCTGCAAGACCTGAACGATGTGTTGCCTGAGATCGTGAAAGCGGCTGCCGGCGTGCCGCTCGAGTTCCGGCTCGAAGTGACGCTCGGCAAAGACAAAGACATCGCTCCGGACACCGTGGAGTCGATCAACAAGCTACTGAAGGAGGTCAATCCTGACCTGCTCTTGGGACCCGGACCAAGCTAATGGCAAGCTCCGTCCCAGGCACGATGCCCGCGTCGACAAAAACTCCCCGTACGGGAGACTAGCCCGTATCGCGTTCAACCCATTGCAGACGCACTTTCAAGTCATTGAGATGGGACCATGGCAAGTGTCTTCCGTGCTGGAGCATGCCGACCACGATGCCGGGAGCGATTTCCTGTGAACTCGCGAAGCGACGAACCGCATTCTTGCTGAACCGGGCACTGGCTATGAATGTCTTCCATTGCTGCCGGGAGACGAGGAAGTCCGACGCCCAGGCATTGGCCTCCCGCTCGATGTCGGTGCCGTCGGTCAGCGCGCCGTCCACGAACACGTCCTTCTTGCTATGCAGAAGGATATGGGCCGCTTCGTGAAAAAAGCTGAACCACAAATGATCGTCCGTCTTGTGACGTACGCTCAACTGAATCAAGGCTTTTCGCGGCGTCAACCACCACGCCGCGCCGCTGAGGGCCGTCTTCCGTAACGGCTTGACCACCGCCAACACAACTCCGGCTCCGTTGAGAAGTGCCTGCGCTTCCTTCAGGGCGTCCGGCACCGGTTTCCTCGTGCATTTCCGGACACCGTGCAGCGCGCGTCTGAACCGGCTTGCGTCATAGTCGGCGCACGGCTGTCGTTCAGCTTCGAGCTCTCCGAGGCGAAGCCACGTGGCGAGCGCCGTCTCGTCGCTCTCGAAGCTCGGCGAGTGTCGATAAGCGACGTTCGGAGCTCCATACTTGGCGCGCCACGCGTCTACCGATGCCACGCCGAAAAAGGACAACAACTTCGAAACCGCATCGACCTCGGACGACGGCCTTTCGATGGCCTGCCGCGTGACGAGCTCGCTGACGGGAAGCGCTTTTGACCACGCGACTGCGTTCTCTGCCGCTCGCGCCTGGGCTTCACGCGCGCCGTGCAACCGGTAGTCGGCGTCGATGCCAAGCCATATACCTGCATCGACCCCCAGCACCTTCTCGAACTGGAGCGCGGTCTCGGGATCGACCGGCGCCTTGCCGGAAACGATCTCGCTGATCAGCTTTGGAGACCGGCCGCACCGGCGGGCAAACTCGGCCTGCGAGATGCCGTGCACGTCGAGGCGCTCCTTCAGCACCCAACCGGGTGGAACCGCGTAGTCGGGCCGGTACTCGTTGGCGGGAGTCGTCATGTCGCTTGCCTCGTTCAGTGATAGTCGATCACGTCCAGAATGGTGATGGCCGTTACGGCTCCGGTGTCGATCTGCCCGTCGTTCGGTCGCTGCGGCGACTCGTACGCCGGGTGAAAGACCAACCGGTGTGGATGCACCAGATCGACGGCGTACTGTCCTGCGCGCTTCCCCTTGAGTCGATGGCAGCGTTCCGGACGCGTTGTCGGGACTACCGATAACGTCCTGGCGTTTCTCAGTACCGCCAGGCGCATCTCGATCGTTCGCGCCTGTTGAGCGCCGTATCTTCTCTGGAGCTCGCTACGCGAGTTGAATGTCTTCGCGAGCTTGCGGGTGCGGAAGACTATATCCACATGCGACGATAAAACGTTACCAGATACGTAACATTATGTCACTGTCATGCCGCCGATGCAATGCAGGTCTTGAGGAGAAAACGGCCAGGCACGGCATGCGGGTTGTCTGCTACCCTGCCGCATGACCCGCAAGCGGTTCGAGCAACTGGTCGAACGGGCGCTTGCCGATATCCCGCGGTTCCTCCGCGACGAGATGCAGAACGTCGCGGTGGTGGTCGAGGACGAGCCGTCGGCCGAGCTACTGGAGGAAATGGGCATCGAGCCGCCCGACACGCTCTACGGCCTGTACCAGGGCACGCCTCTCGCGGAACGGGAGTGGGCCTACGGCAACGCGCTGCCCGACCGCATCGCCATCTACCAGCGCCCGATCGTCGAGGACTGTGAGGACGAGGACGACATCGTCGATTGCATCGCGGAGACGGTCTTCCACGAGTTTGCCCACCACTTCGGCTGGGACGAGGATCACATGGACGAGGTCGAAGCCATGTGGCGCCGCGAGACCGGCGCCGACGACGAGTGACCCGTCCCGCGCGCCGTCACTCGACCTCGATGAAGATCGGGTTCGAGTAGAACCAGAGGTCGTGCCAGGGGTTCTCCTCGGCCACGTCCAGCGGGGGCTCCAGGTCCTCGCTGCTCGTGCCGCGAATCCGCACGTACATGTCGCGGTCGGCCGCGGGCAGCGGCGCTTCGAAGCTGTACAGCTCGCCGTCGCGAGACAGCGCGTCGCGCGTGAAGCGGGCCAGAACGCGCGTCGTCGGGTTGCGGTCGACCGAGGGATCCGAGGACCGTCCCACCACCTCGCCGACGATGACGTCCACCCGGCGGACGGCGGGGTTTTCGCCCGCCGCGTTCGGCGTCTCCGGGTCGCGGAACCCTACCGCCGCGGTGACCTGCGCGCCGCGCGCGACCCGCAACGCGCCCCCGAGCTCGGCCTCCCGTCCGCCCGGGCCCTTCAGGCGGAAGTCGAGCTCGGTTACGAGATCTCCGGCGACGGCGAAGATGCGGCCCTGCCGCAGGCCGTCGAGAACCCCGGCGTAGGTCGGCTGCGCGTGGACCCACGTCTTGTGGAACTCGCCGGGCCAGAAGTCGCTGCCGGGGCTCACGGGATCGGCGTAGTGGAAGTGCGAGTCCGACGAGGCCACGATCCAGAACCGGCGCCCCTCGCCCAGCAACGCGTCCCACAGGCCGCCCACGATGGCCGTCATCTGGTCGAAGCCGCCCAGCGTCGGCGCCCCGTCGTTGAAGAAAGCGCCGTAGGCGCCGCGGTTGCGGATGCGGCCGCCCGTGGCGAGGGTGGCGGCCTGGTGGCCGGGCGCGCCTTCCATGCCGCGGTACACGTCCGGCGCCAGGTCGTTGTTCTCGCGCAGCTCCCACGGCTCGTCGCGGCCGTAGACCCCAATATCCCGTGCCGACCGGGAGGGATGGTTCGCGAACAGGATCGGCAGCCGCTCCAGCCCCTGCATGTGCGCCAGCGCCTCGCGCCGGAGCTCCGCGGAATCCCGGCGCGGATCGGGGGGGCGGACCCAGTCCTCGTTGGCGTCGAAGCGGCTTTCGATCTCGTACAGCACCGTCGCCTCGTCCTCGGCGCGGGGAATGATCAGCGTGTGGTGGTCCATGCCCGGCATGTTGAGCTCCATGCCGTAGAACTGCAGCACCTCGGGGACGAGCTCGCGCGACAGGGTGAGCTCGCGGTGCGCCTGCTCCAGGTTCAGCTTGGCGTGGTTCGGGCCGCCATGGTCGGTCGTAACCATCCACCGCAACCCGAACTGCCGGGCCATCGCCGCGTTCCGCGGCGTGGAGTACATGGCGTCGCGCCCCTTGATGGGCGTCGGCGGACTCGTGCTGTGGTCGTAACCCGCACTCCAGTGGCTGTGGATGTGCGAGTCGCCGGCCAGCCACTCGCGGTCGGCGGCCGGCGTGGCCAGCACGAAGGCGGCGGCCGAGCACAGGACGCAGAACCAGGCCAGGCGCCGGGCGACAGTCCCCCGCGAAGTCATTGCGCGCGATCCTACCACCGCGGGTCAGAACCCGATCACCAGCGCGGTGCGGAAGATCGTGTCGAGGCGGTCGCGGCGCACCTGCTCCGTTCCGAGCGCGATCGTCGTGCCGCCGTCGGCCACGGTCTCGAACAGCTCGTCGCCGCTGCCCGGAACGCCGTCCGGGTCCACGACGGCGGCGCGGGCGATCACCGCGACGTCTTCCTGCGCCGGATCGTTCTCGTACAGCAGTTGCAGGCTGAGCCGCAGCGCGAGGTGGCGGCTCAGCGAGACGCTCAACGCCGTCGTCGCGTTGAGCGAATAGTCGGACGGGGTTCCCAGGTTCACGTTCGCGGCGACGATGCCATCGTGGATGACGGCGTCGTTGACCCGGCTGCGGTAGTCCAGGCCCAGGCGCGCGCCGGCAAAGCGGGCGTCCTTTTCCGGGTCGTCGGTTTCTTCGCGGCGGTTGGTGAAGCTGACGGCGTAGGTCGTCGAGAGGCGCAGTGCCTCGCGGTCGCTCCACACGTTGCCGAGCCCGCCGAAAGTGCTGTAGCGGCTCAGGATGCCGGCCTCGCGGTTGCGGTCCCAACTGCCGCCGGCGTTCCAGAAGAAGCGCTCGCTGATCTCCGTGTCGTAGCGTCCGGTCAGCTCGTAGTGCTCGGCTTCCGGCTCGGAGCCGGGCTCGACCAGCGCCACCGCCGGGTCGTCGGGCGCGCCGGTGAGCGGGAAGCGGATGCCGGGCGCCGCGAGCAGGAACGGATCGACGGCGGTGCGGGACCGGAGGCCGTTCAGGCGGAGCTGGAGCCTGGACGATTCGCCGGCGTATTGCAGGATGTTTCCGAAGCCGAGCGTGCGCGCGATCGAGTTGCCCCCGGTCAGCGCGAGACTCAGCTCCGTCTCGTTCGTCCAGCCGGGCTCGGGCTCCGCCTCGTCCTCATCCTGCGCGGCCACGGGCGCGGCGAGCGCGCAGCATACGGCGGCAGCGAGGAGCGGAACGCTGCGTGCGGCGCGTTTCGCGCGGCGGTGCTCCGTCACGCGCGGTCGGCCGTCAGGCCGGTCGGGCAGGCGACGCCCGTGCCCCCGAGGCCGCAGTAGCCGAAGGGATTCTTGGCGAGATACTGCTGGTGGTAGTCCTCGGCGTAGTAGAACTCGCCGGCCGGCTGGATCTCGGTACTGATTTTCTCGTAGCCCGCGGCCGTCAATACCGCCTGGTAGGCGTCCCTCGACGTTTCGGCGGCCTGCCGCTGGGCGTCCGAGTGGCAGTAGACCGCCGAGCGGTACTGCGTGCCGACGTCGTTCCCCTGCCGCATGCCCTGCGTGGGGTCGTGCCCCTCCCAGAACAGCCGCAACAGCTCGTCGAAGCTCACCTGATCGGGGTGGAAGACCGCCAGCACCACCTCGGTGTGGCCGGTCCGCCCGCTGCACACCTCCTCGTAGGTGGGGTTCGGGGTGAAGCCGCCCGCATAACCCGCGGCAGTGGAGTACACCCCGGCGGTCTGCCAGAACTTCCGCTCGGCGCCCCAGAAGCAGCCCATGCCGAACACGGCGCGCTCCGTGCCGTCCGGGAACGGCGGCTCCAGGGCCGCCCCGCTCACCGCGTGGCCCGGCGGGACGGGCATCCGCTCGGGCCGGCCGGCGAGCGCGTCTTCCGGCTTCGGCAACACCAGCTTGCGGGGCTCGATCAGTGAACGCCAGATCACACGCGGACTCCCTTGTCAGACTGCATTTGCTATCGCGGGAATCGGGCGATCCCATAGCTGCCCCTGATCCCGCCAATCCAGATCTCGTCGTTCACCTCGATGGCCACGGTGCCGATCTGGAAGAACTCGTTTCCCTTGTAGTCCACCAACTGCCGGACCTCGAACGTCGTCGGATCGACCTCGGCCACGCGAGCGGCCGACAGCTCGCAAGGATCGATGTCTTCACACCCGGTCACGTGTCCGGCGGCGATGACGTTGCCAGCGGGCCCCCAGCGCACGTTGTCGACGTTGAAGCCGACCGGAATCCGGTCGACGCGCACCGGACTCCGGCCGCGTGACAGGCGCACCAGCGCCCGATCGCTCCAGCCCCCGATGTAGAACCACTGCCCGTCATCCGAGGACACGAGACCGTTGGGACCGGGCATCCGGCTACCGGGCACCTCGACCCAGCCCGTCGTGGGATGCCATTCCCAGAGCTCCCCACCCTCGCGGTCGAAGTTCGTCGCGCCGAGATAGCCGTCCGGCAGCGCCGTTATGGAGTTGATGCGGGCGGTGCCCTCCGGGGCCGGAATGCACCCGATCCACTTCATCGTGGGGGCCGCACCGCCGACGTCCAGCGCAAAGACCTCGATGGCTTCGCGCGCGCCATGACCAACCACGTAGAGCGTATGCACATCGCCGCGGCCCTCCCGCAGGGTCAGTCCGTGCGGCTGGAACACGTCGTTCGGACCCGGGCAGGCGCGATAGGTATCGCGGTCGTGCTCCGGCGGCAACGCGCCCGCGGGAAAGATCTCCCGGGCGCTGTGATCGCGAAGGCTCACCGCGTAGACGGGACCTTCCGCAGCGGAGTAGCGTCCCGACGCGATCACCCAGGAGTCGCCCGGAACCGGGTAGAGATCTTCCGGATTGGTCGTGCCGCAGACGAACTGCACCTCTCCGGCGGGATCGCAGGTCTGGGCAGTCTGGGCGCCGAGAGGGTGTCCGCCGACAAGACCCGACACCGACGCGAGGAGCACGAGCACTCGCAACATGGCGCACCTCCACACTTTCGTGACGCCTTGAAATATACAGGCGCCAGCCAGCGCGTCCTCGGGCTTCGGCAGCATCGTGAATCTCCGTCCATCAGGAATAGTGATACGCTGTACTCGCCTAGCATACAGGGAGGCAGCAGTGGCTCAGCGCTTCAAGGCGGCCATTCCTTCGCACCGGATCACGCCGCCCGAAATCTTCTTCAACCGCCGGCAGTTCATGTCGACCGTCGGGCTGGGCGTGCTGGCGGCGCCGTTCGCCGGCTGCATCCTCGGCGCGGAGCAGGCCCGCCCGCAGGGCTCGCTGCTGGAGGTTCCGCTGCAGCGGCCGGATGTCTTTCCGCCCACTCGCAACGCCGCTTTCGACTCGCCTCCGGCGGCCATCCGGCGGCAGGACATGACGCCCCGCGACATCGCGGCTTCGCACAACAACTTCTACGAGTTCCTGTCCGGCCGCGGCGGGCCGGTGTGGCAGTTCTGCGGCGATTTCGAGGTGGAGCCGTGGCAGGTCGAGATCACGGGCGAGTGCAACAACCCGCTGACGCTCGACCTCGACGACCTGTTCGCCTTCGACCACGAGGAGCGCGTCTACCACTTCCGCTGCGTCGAGCGCTGGGCCATGAACGTGCCCTGGTCGGGTTTCCCGCTGAGCCGGTTGATCGAGAAGGCGGACCCGAATGCGTCGGCGCGCTACGTCCGCTTCGAGACGGCGGTCATCGAGGACCAGATGCCCGGCGTGAGCGGATCGCCGTGGTATCCGTGGCCGTACCACGAGGCGCTGCGCATCGACGAGGCGATGAACGACCTTGTCATGGTCGTCACCGGCGTATACGGCGAGCCGTTGCTGCGGCAGCACGGCTCCCCGTTGCGCATCATCGTGCCCTGGAAGTACGGCTACAAGAGCCCGAAGTCGATCGTGAAGATCGAGTTCGTCCGCGACGAGCCGTCCATCTTCTGGCAGGTGCAACCGCACGAGTACGGCTTCATCTCCAACGTCAACCCAAATATCCCGCACCCGCGCTGGCCGCAGAACGTGTCTTACTGGTTGGATACCGAGGACACGTTCCCGACGCCGATCTACAACGGATATGAGGAGTACGTCGCGGACCTGTATCCCGACGAGCCGCGCGAGATGCAGCGCCCCCTGCGGCAGGGACAGACGGCGCGCTAACCCCCCGTGCGCCTGATTCCCGACGACGAGCACAACCGCGCGCTCGTCGCCAACGTCCACCCGTCCGAGTGGCGCAATCCCGAACCGGACGGGCGCTACAACCTCGTCGTCGTCGGCGCCGGCACGGCAGGGCTCGTGACCGCGGCCGTGGCTGCCGGAATCGGCGCCCGCGTGGCGCTGGTCGAGCGCCACCTGATGGGCGGCGACTGCCTCAACGTGGGCTGCGTCCCGTCCAAGGGGCTCGTCCGGGCCGCGCGCGCCTGGGCGGCGGTCGGCGGCGGCGCCGAGTTCGGCCTGGGGTTTCCGGGCGCCGTGGAGCGCGATTTCGGCGCCGTCATGGAACGCATGCGCCGCCTGCGGGCGCGCCTCAGCCGGGTCGACTCGGCCGAGCGGTTCGCCGGCCTCGGCGTGGACGTCTTCATCGGCCCGGGCCGCTTCACCGGCCCCGACACCCTGGATGTCGACGGCGCCACGCTGCGCTTCGCGCGGGCAGCCATCTGCACGGGTGCGCGCGCCGCCGCGCCCCCCATCCCGGGGCTCGCCGACGCCGGCTACCTCACCAACGAAACGGTCTTCTCGCTGACCGCCCTGCCGCCCCGGCTGGCCGTGATCGGCGCCGGCCCGATCGGCTGCGAGCTGGCGCAGGCGTTCGCCCGCTTCGGCAGCGAGGTGACGCTGATCGAGATGATCTCCCGCATCCTGCCGCGCGAGGACGACGACGCGGCGGCCATCGTGCAGGAGCGCATGCGCCGCGACGGCGTGCGCATGACGTTCGACGCCGCGATCGGCAGCGTGGAACGGCGGCCGGACGGCGCCAGGCTGATCCGCTATGCCGCGGGCGGCGCAGAGCACGAGGTCGAGGCCGACGAGATCCTGGTCGGCGTCGGCCGCGCCCCGAACGTCGACGGGCTGGGCCTGGACGCTGCCGGCGTCGCGTTCGACCGCAGCGGCGTGCAGGTGAACGACTACCTGCAGACCACGAACCCGCGCATCTTCGCGGCCGGCGACATCTGCTTCCCGTTCAAGTTCACGCACGCCGCGGATGCGATGGCGCAGATCGTGATCCAGAACGCCCTGTTCCCCCACCCGTTCGGCCTCGGCCGCGCCACGACACGGTCACTCGTCATCCCCTGGTGCACCTACACCGAACCGGAGGTGGCGCACGTGGGGATGTACGCGGCGGACGCGCGCAAGCAGGGTATCGAGGTGGAGACGTTCACCCAGACGTTCGACGAGGTGGACCGCGCCGTGCTCGACGGCGAGGAGGACGGCTTCGCGCGGGTGCACCTGCGGAAGGGGACCGACCGGATCCTGGGCGCCACCATCGTCGGCGGCAACGCCGGCAACATGATCAGCGAGGTGACGGTGGCGATGAAGGCGGGCGCCGGCCTCGGTACGATCGGCGGCGCCATCCATCCCTACCCCACGCAGGCCGAGGCGCTGCGGAAGCTGGCCAACCAGTTGCGCCGGGCGCGGTTCTCGGCCGGCCAGAAGCACCTGCTGAGCCGCTGGTTCGCCTGGCGGCGCTGACCGGGTAGAGTGAAGCGCGTGTCTTCCGGAAAGGACAAGGGACAAATGGCGAATCAGAAGCGCACGGCATCGTTGGCGGTCCTGCTGATGGTGGTGTCTCTCGGTCAGCTCCAGTCTCTCGAAGCACAGTCACGCACCCCGGAGGAGTTCGTCCCCGTGACCGATGCGATGCTGAGGGATCCCGACCCTGAGGACTGGCTCCTGGTCCATCGGACCTACGACCATCACGCCTTCAGCCCGCTCGACGAGATCAACCGCAACAACGTGGGTGATCTGAAGCTGGCCTGGATCCGCGCGATGGACGACGGCCCGATGCAGTTGAGGCCGCTCGTCTACGACGGTGTGATGTATGTCGCGCACCCGGGCGGCGATCACCTGCAGGCGCTGGACGCCACGACGGGAGACCTGATCTGGGACTACGAGAGGGAGTTGCCCGCCGATATCCGCGAGTACGCGCGCCTGGGCGATCGGACCCGCAGCCTGGCGATCTACGGCCACAACATCCTCCATCTGACCGGCGATTCGCACCTGGTCGCTGTGGATGCGCGTACGGGTGCGCTGAACTGGGAAAGCCGGATGGCTGACTACCGCGACGGTGTGACGCACTCCTCAGGGGCCATGATCGTTGATGGACGGGTCCTGACCGGACGCGCGTGCGGCAGCGGCGGCGAGGCGCGCTGCTTCATCTCGGGATATAGCGCCGACACCGGCCAGGAGCAGTGGCGCTTCTACACGGCGGCCGGCGCCGACGATCCCGGCGGGGCGACGTGGGGCGACGTACCCACCGCGCGGCGGGTGCACGTCTCTCCGTGGGGTGTTCCGGGCAGCTACGACCCCGAGCTGGGTCTCACCTACTGGGGCATTGCTGTGCCGTCACCCTTCACGCGGATCGTGCGTCGCGGCACATGGGACGTCGGCGACCGCACGCCGTGCGAGCTCTATTCCAATTCGACGGTCGCCCTGGCCGTGGACACCGGGGCCATGGACTGGTACTACCAGCACCTGCCGTGTGACGACTGGGACCACGATTTCGTTCAGGAGCGGACGCTGATCGACATCGTCGTGAACCCGGACCCCGATGCTGTCAGGTGGATCAATCCCGCGCTGGCCGGGGCCCCGCAGGAGCGCAAGGTCGTCGTGACGATGGGAGAGCCCGGTGGACTGTTCGTCAACGACCGCCAGACCGGCGAGTTCCTCTGGGCCGACCCGCTTCCGTTCACCTCGACCGAGCGGTTCGTCATCAGCGACATCGATGTCGAGACCGGCCAGGTCCATATCAACATGGACCTCGTGGCCCGGGAGATCGGCGAGCAGTACATCATCTGCGGACACAACGTGAAGGGGTATTGGTCCTGGTCCTACAGCCCCGAGACCCAGCTGCTCTACATCCCGTTCAATCGGTCCTGCCTGAACCAGACGGCCAACGACCGCTCCGTCACCGGCACGGGCCCGCGGTTCACGATCCCTGAGCCCGGGTTGGAGGAAGAGGGCGACCTCACCGAGCTGCGTGCGATCGATATCTCGACGGGACGCGAGGTCTGGCGCTTCAGTCAGCGGGCGCCGAATGCCGGTTCGGTCCTGGCGACCGGCGGCAACGTGGTCTTTCATGGCGATCTCAACCGTCGCTTCCGCGCGTTTGACGCCGAGACGGGCGAGGTCCTGTGGGAGACGATTCTTGGCAGCCAGATCACGGGGTTTCCCGTCACCTACACTGCCGGCGGACGCCAATACCTCACGGTGCCGGTCGGCGGTGGCGGATACTTCCGTCTCAACAATTACGCGGCCGAGCTCGAGGCGCCAATCGGGAGCAACATGCTCGTGACGTTCACGCTCCCGGACTGAGGCGGCTGGCGTGATCAGCCGACGGCGACGGCGGGTTCCTCCGCCACGTGGCGGCGCACCGCGGCGGCAATGCAGGACGCCGAGATGCCGTAGCGCTCCAGCAGCTCCGCGGGCTTGCCGCTGCGGGGCGCCTCGCGCACGGCCAGGCGCTCGACGGTGATGCCGTGCGCGGCGACCGCGTCGCTGGCGGCGTCGCCGAGACCCCCCGCGGCGTAGTGGTCCTCGACCGTGATGATCCGGCGGCCGGTCCGCAGCCCCGCGCGCACCAGGGCGGAGGCATCGATCGGCTGCACGGAATAGGCGTCGATGACCCGCACGGCGATCCCGTCTTCCTGCAGCATGCGGTACGCCTTGCGCGCCTCGAACACCGTGATGCCGGCGGCGACGATGGTGGCCGCGTCGTCATCGCTCTCGTGGAGCGTCTTCGAGCCGCCGATCGGGAACTGCTCGCCGTTCGGATAGATCACTTCCGTCTTCGGCCGGCTCGTGCGGATGTAGACCATCCCGTGGTGCGCCGCCGCCGCCGCGACGAGGCGCTCGGAGCTGACGGCGTCGCAGGGATACAGCACCGCGCAGCCCGGCACCGCGCGCATCATGGCCAGGTCCTCCAGCGCCATCTGCGACGGCCCGTCCTCGCCGATGGAGACGCCCGCGTGCGAGCCCGCCAGCTTGATGTTGGCCGAAGTCGCGCCGATGCCGGCCATGCGGATGAAGTCGGACGCGCGCGTGAGGAAGCAGGCGAAGCTCGACGGGAAGGGAATCGCCCCCCGGCTCGCCAGCCCGGCCGCGGCGCCCACCATGACCTGTTCCGCGATGTAGGTCTGGTAGAACCGCTCCGGGTGTTGCTGCTCGAAGGTCTGGCTGAAGGTGGAGTTGCCGACGTCCGCGTCCAGCGCCACCACTCGCGGGTCGGCCGCGCCGAGCGCCGCCAGCGCCGTGCCGTACGCCACGCGCGTGGCCACCATGTCGCCGAGTTGGTACGCCGGGTCCGGAATGGACGGGGGCGCAGGCATGGGCCGCGGCGCACGGACCGGCGGCGGCGGAATGCGCGGCGTTGCGGCGGCGGGCACGAGATCCCGCTCGAGCGCGGCCAGCGCCCGATCCAGCTCCTCGCCCTGCGGCACCGGCTTGCCGTGCCAGCCGTCCAGCCCTTCGATCAACGGCACGCCCTTGCCCTTGAGCGTGCGGGCGAGAATGACCGCCGGGCGGCCGCGCGCGCCGCGCGCCTCCTCCAGCGCATCCAGCAACTCACCGATGTCGTGTCCGTCCACCACGGCGGCGTGCCAGCCGAAGGCGCGCCAGCGCCGGGCGTACGCTTCCATGTCGTGGCCCCACTGCGTGGCCCGGCTCTGGCCGAAGCCGTTGACGTCGGTGACGACGCACAGGTTGTCGAGGGCGAGCGTCGCGCCGGCCTGCGCCGCCTCCCAGACCGAGCCTTCCGCCGACTCGCCGTCGCCCAGCAGGACGTACGTGCGGTAGTCGGACCCGAGACGGCGCGCGTTCAGGGCGATGCCGATGGCCGCGCAGATGCCCTGTCCCAGCGAGCCGGTCGCGACGTCCACGAACGGCAGCCGCGGCGTGGGATGCCCTTCCAGGTCGCAGTCCAGCCGCCGCAGCGACAGCAGGTCACCGCGGTCGATGAAGCCGGCCTCGGCCCAGGCGGCGTACAGCAGCGGCGCCGCGTGGCCCTTGGACAGCACGAAGCGGTCGTTGTCCTCGTGCTGGGGGTCACGTGGGTCGAACCGCATCTCCCCGAAGAACAGCGCGGCGACGATGTCCGCCGCCGAGCAGCAGCTCGACGGGTGGCCGCTGCCTGCCTCGGATGTTGCGCGCACGGACTCCATGCGCAGGCGGGCGGCGATGGTCTGCAGGGCGGGAATCAGCGAGGACCGGTCGGCGGACAAGCGCACCTCCGGTGCGGAGTCTATCACGCCGCGCGGCGCTCAATTATCGAGGTCGAGGTGGGCGAGAACCCACGGCGCGGCGCCCGCGCCGCGCGTCCGCGCCGCCGGCGCGAGGGCCGCCAGAAGGGCGTCTGCCCGGCGCCCGAAATCGTCGTCGCCGGTCAACCCGCCCAGACGCGCCAGCACCCGCACCGCCATGCAATTGGCCTCGAACGGAAACAGCGGAGCGCGCAGCAGGCCGATGTCGTCCGCCGCGACGGTGCGGTCGGCGAAGCGGCCGGCGGCGGGGTCGAACAGGTGGCGCAGCGCGAACCGCATCAGTTCCTGCGCCATGTCGAGATGAACCTCCCGCTCGGCGGCGGCGTAGAGCTCGAGCAATGCGGCGCTCGTCCACACCTGGTCCGCCAGCAGGCCGCGCACCGCCTCTCCGCCGTCCGCGGCGTGCGCGATGCCGTTCCCCCGCTCGTAGGTCTCGCCCACGACGCGCTCCAGCGCCGCGGCCGCGAACTCCGCAAGCGAGGAATCTTCGAAGCGAGCGGCGGCATGCAGGAACGCGGCGGCCATGCGGGCCGTGCCCTCGGCATAGACGGAACGGTCGACCGGCGGGACGCCCAGCCGCGCGCGCTCCTCCGCGGCGGCGGCAAAGTAGCGTTCGTCGGCGTACTGGCTGGCGTAGAAGCCGCCGGCTTCGCGATCGGCCAGCGTCTCCGCCGCGTAGCGGATTACGCCGACCGCCCTGTCGCGGCAGCCGGCGTCGCCAAGCACGGACCAGCCGTCGAGCAGCGACTCCAGCGCTTCGGCGTTGACCGCCAGCAGCTTCTCGACGCTCGGCGCTGTCCAGTCGCGTCCCGCGCAGTAGCGGAACGCGCCGCCCTCCACGGCGTCGAACAGGCCGCCGCTTCCGGCGGCGTCGAGCGTCCGCTTCACCGCTTCCAGCAGCGCGGTGTGCCCCGCGGCGATGCGCCGCAGGCCGAAACGCAGCGCCGGCGCCTGCAGGTGCCTGGGCGCGTCCCCGAAGCCGCCGTGCAGCGGATCGAACGCGGCGAGCAACTGGTGCTCCAGCCAGGCGGGGATGTCGCCGGCCGTGAATGGTGCTTCCGCATCGGACGCCGGGGCCGGCGGCGGCGCGGCGGCCAGCTCGTCCCGGCGTCGCGCGAACTCGTCGGCGACGCGCCGCAGCAGCAGCGCCATGCGCTGCGGTTCGACGTACGTCTCGCCGCCCAACAGCTGTCCGTCAGGCGTCAGAAACGCGGTCGTCGGCCAGCCGCCCAGCGTGTAGCGCTCCGCGATGTCGGGACGCCGGTCGGCATCGACCCGTACCGGCACGTAGTGCCGCTCGATCAGATCGCAGACCGCCGGATCGCCGTAGGTCGTGCGTCCCATCCGGGCGCACGCGGGACACCAGGCGGCGCCGACGGCCAGCAGGACGGGCCGCCGCTCGTCCGCCGCCCACGCGAACGCGGCGCGGCCCCACGGCAGCCAGTCCACCCGCCCGAACCGGCTGCCGGCGGCGGTCTGCTCCACGCCGGCGATTGTAGTCCTCCATTTTCCTGTGGCGCGCGACGAACGCCGGCGTGAAATGCGGGATAATGGCGCGCCGCATGTGAGCGCGAGCCGCGCACGGCGCGGCCCCATGTAGCGAATGCCGCACCGCATAACACTGATTCCCGGCGACGGCATCGGACCGGAAGTGACCGGCGCCGTCGTGCAGATCCTCGAACGCGCGGGCGTCGACATCGAATGGGAACGGGAAGAGGCGGGCGCGGCGGTTGCCGAGCGGGAAGGCAAGCCGCTGCCCGACCGCGTGCTCGACTCCATCAGGCGCAACCGCGTGGCGCTGAAGGGTCCGATCGGCACGCCCGTCGGATCCGGCTTCACGAGCGTCAACGTGGAGGTGCGGCGCGCGCTCGACCTGTACGCCAATCTGCGCCCGGTCCGCTCGCTGCCCGGCGTCGAGGCGCGCTTCGACGGCGTCGACGTGGTCGTGGTCCGCGAGAACACCGAGGACCTCTACTCGGGCCTCGAGCACCAGGTCGTGCCCGGCGTAGTCGAGTCGCTGAAGATCATCACCGCCAGGGCTTCGGAACGGATCGCCCGCTTCGCCTTCGGGTACGCAACGCGGCATCGCCGGCGCAAGGTGACCGCCGTGCACAAGGCGAACATCATGAAGCTGGGCGACGGCCTGTTCCTGGACTCCGTCCGCGCCGTGGCGGGAGAGCATCCGGCGATCGAGTACGACGAGCGGATCGTCGACGCCGCCTGCATGCACCTGGTCATCGACCCCGGCCGCTTCGACGTCCTGCTGCTGCCGAACCTGTACGGCGACATCGTGTCGGATCTCTGCGCCGGCCTGGTGGGCGGCCTGGGAGTGGTGCCGTCGGCCAACCTGGGCGACGACATGGCCGTGTTCGAGGCGGTGCACGGGACCGCGCCGGACATCGCCGGCAGGCAACTGGCCAATCCGACGGCGCTGCTGCTGTCGGCCCTGCTGATGCTG
Source organism: Vicinamibacteria bacterium (assembly GCA_022820825.1). Classification (GTDB taxonomy): domain Bacteria; phylum Acidobacteriota; class Vicinamibacteria; order Vicinamibacterales; family UBA8438; genus JAAXGX01. The sequence goes on along the minus strand of JAJEEU010000007.1, from coordinate 733 downwards.
CGCTACCTGGACGAGGACGAGCAGGCGGCGCGGATCCTCACGGCGCTGGAGCGCGTGCTTGCCGGCGCCGAGACCCGCACCCCGGACCTGGGCGGACGCGCCACCACGCAGGAGTTCGCGGACGCCGTCTCGCGGCAGGTGGACGCGGGCCGCTGACTACTGCGCTTCGGTGATGTCGGCCTGGATGTCGACGTCGATGCAGCCCTGCACGCTGTTCCAGGCAGGGCAGCCCCGCGGATGGAGCGCCACCGCGCGCTCGGCCGTCTCGCGTTTTCCGGGCGGCACCGTCAGCGCGTAGCGCACGCGGATGCGGGTGATCCGCAGCACGTTGTCGATCGCCTCGATGTCGCCCTCGACCGCCGCGCCGATGCGATCCGGGGGAGCCGGAACGTCGCGCACTTCCAGTGCGCGTGCCAGGGTCCCGAGCAGTCAGGCGCCGACGGCGGCCACGATGTGGTCGAGCGTCGCCGGCACCTCTTCGTCCGGATTGGCGCCGTAGAACTCCTTGATCCCGCTGTGCACGCCGAAGCGGATGGGCGTGTCGAAGTTCTCCAGGAACGCCTGCCGGGTCGGACCCTGCACGCGCTCGATGCGGAGGCGGCTGGTGTGAACGACGTCTGCCACGATTGTCCCTCCGAACGCAATGGTACAATCTTTCGACCATGAACAAATCAAGCGTTGCGGCGGTGTTTGTGTTGGCGATATTGGCGGCTGGCGCCGCGGCGTGCGGCGG
>JAJEEU010000092.1 GCA_022820825.1 Vicinamibacteria bacterium | reverse complement strand
TGCATTCGACCGGCCATGCATCCCGCCTGACTGTGTTGTTCCTCGCTCACATACTCACAAGTATGCTCGCTCGTCTCGCCTTGTCAGCCGGGCGCCTGACCGGTCTCGGTGCGACGCGGGACTTTTGCCACGGGCTGCTGAGCCTCGCATTGTGTCAGTTGCCGGCCGGAAAAGGAAGTCAGGGTACGGTCCTGGCGGCCGCCTCCTGTGCGCGGGCGCCGCGCAGGATGAGGGGCATGCTGTGGTTGCCCTCGTGGCAGGCGAACTCGTAGAGCGGCCCGGTCGCACGCGTGATCGGAAACTGCACGGTCCACGGCGCAGCGAACGACGCGGGGTCGTGGACGGTAAATTCGTACTCCAGGGTGTCCGGATCCGAGAATGCGAGCCGCTCGACGAGCCGCACGTCCGGCCCGGCGCCATGGATGGTCCACTTGCCGTTGAAGTTCGTGGTCTCCACGACCAGCGCGTCACCGTCCCAGCGGCCGCGCGCCTCGCCCCGCCACTGGCGGATCGAGCTCGGGATGGGCGGCACTCCCGTCAGCGGGATGAAGCGGCGCTCGTAGTTCTGCTCGTTGAGAAAGACCACCTGGTCCGGCGTCTGAAACACCTGGGCCAGCCGCGGCGCGGGTCTGGCCTCCATCGGAATCGAGCGCCCCATGATGCAGCGCTCGTAGCGCTCCCGGTCTTCCGGCCCGTCCGCCGTGCGGCTCCTGAGCGGCGGGGCCAGCGCCTCGAGGCGCGCGGCGCCGGCCGCGGTCCGCTGCGGAATCCGCCCGTCCGGCGGGTCGACGATCAGCGCGGTGCGACCGTTCGTGAGATCGCCCGGCACCCACCAGTCGGCGTTGAGCTGCAGGGCGCGCTCGTGGCCGATGCTGGCGTAGCGGCCAACGAGGTATTCCCGCGCCTCCTCGGGCGTCAGCACGAGCTTGCCGGCCAGCTCCGGCGGCCGCTGGAGGGGCGTTGTCGTGCCGTACTCCCAGTAGCCGCTGAAGTCCGGCGCGCCCCAGGGTGTGCGCGGCATGGCGGCGGCATCCGGGTCCGACTGGCCCGCCGCCGCCAGCGGGACCAGCAGCGTCCCGACCAGCGCCAGCCGCGTCACCACGCGTCTCAATATCCCTCCCCCACCGCGTTCAGCGCTCCGCCACGCGGGTCAAGCCGCATTGTAACGCCCGCGGCCAAAACTCGTACGTACCGCGGCACCGTGCGGGTAGACTGATGGCAACCAACTGCAAGGGGTGCGTATGAAACCCGGCCGGTCTCTTGTCTTCCCGGCGATTCTGCTGGCGCTTCTGGCCGCGCTGGCCCTCGGCCAGCGCGCCGTCGAGCGCGCGGCCGCTGCCCAGAACCGCGCCGCCCGCGAGGCGCCGCGCTTCGAGGTCGATCCGCGCTGGCCCGACATTCCCGACTCCGTCACCATGGGTGAGGTCACGTCGGTGGCCGTGGACCGCAACGACCACGTCTGGATTCTCCACCGCCCGGAGCGCGCCCCGGCCGTGCTCGAGTTCGACGGGTCGGGACGCTACCTGGGGGGCTGGGGCGGGCCCAGCGACACGTACGAATGGCCGGTGGTCGCGCACGGCATCTCCGTCGACTACAAGAACAACGTCTGGATCGGCGGCCGCTCCCCCGACCAGCCGACCGACGACATGCTGCTCAAGTTCACCGCCGCGGGAGAGCTGCTGCTGCAGATCGGGCGGCGCGGCGCCAGCGGCGGCAACGCCGACACCATGAACCTGCGCCAGCCGGCGGACCAGTTCGTCCACGAAGCGACGAACGAGCTGCTGGTCGCCGACGGCTACGGCAACCGCCGCGTCATCGTGTTCGACGCCGACTCGGGCGAGTTCAAGCGCATGTGGGGCGGCTTCGGCAACCCGCCGGTCGACGCGCCGGCGGGTCCGGCGGGCATGACGGAATCGGAGCCGCTGGATGCGACCGGGCCGGGACCCGATCAGTTCACCAATCCGCCGCTGGAGGTCACCGCCGTCCACTGCGTCACGGTCGCCGACGACGGCCTGGTCTACGTGTGCGACCGGGACAACCGGCGCATCCAGGTGTTCGATCTGGACGGCACGTACCGCACGCAGATGTTCGTCAACCGCGCCGCGGAGTCGCGGCGGTCGGCGTCGCGCGTGGCGTTCTCGCCGGACCCCGGGCAGCGGTTCATGTACGTCGCCGACTTCAATTCGCAAGTCGTGATCGTCGAGCGCGAGACGCTTGAGATCCTCGACGCATTCGGCAGCGAGGGGACCGGCCCCGGCCAGTTCCAGGGCATCCACCACCTCGCCACCGACTCCGACGGCAACCTGTACGTGGCCGAATCGGCCCCCGGCAGCCGCGTGCAGAAATTCGTCCTGCGGGGGATGGAAAGGCTGTGATGCGGCGAACGATTGTCATGGGCGCGCTGCTGGCCATCGGCGCGGCCGGCCTGACGGCGGCGGGCGTGCTGCAGCAGGAAGAGCGGCGGGTGGCCGTGCAGTCGATGGGCGTCGCCGAGAACCTGTACCTGGTCAGCGGCGGCGGCGGCCATACCGCGCTGCTCATCACGCAGAACAACGGCGTGGTGCTGGTCGACACCAAGAACCCGGGTTGGGGCGCGTCGATCCTCCAGACGGTGCAGGCGCTCACCGAGGAGCCGGTGACCACGATCATCAACACGCACGCGCACGGGGACCACGTCGGCAGCAACCCGGATTTCCAGGACGTGGTGCGGGTCGTCGCGCACGAGAACGCGCGCGAGAGCATGACCGGCTCCGAGGTTTTCGCCGGCGGCAACGAACGGTTCCTGCCCAACGAGACGTACCGGGACCGCCTGACGCTCTTCGAGGGACTGGACGCGATCGACCTGTACCACTTCGGTCCGGGGCATACGAACGGCGACACGATAGTGGTCTTCCGCGCGCTTGAAGTCGCGCACACGGGCGACCTGTTCGCGCGCAAGGCGCTGCCGTTCATCGACCGCTCGAACGGCGGCAGCGGGGTTTCCTATCCGGATACGCTGGCGCGCGCCGTGGACGGCATCGAGGGCGTGAGCCGGGTGATTCCGGGGCATGCGCCGCCGCCGCCCGGGAGCCCCGTCCGGGGTTGGATGACCTGGGACGACGTGCGGGAGTACGCCGCGTTCATGCAGGACCTGCTGGACGACGTGCGGGCGTCGTTCGAGGCCGGCCGGTCCGTGGACGAGGCGGCCGCGGGTCTGGACCTGCAGGGCAAGTACCCCGATTACAGCCTGGACCGGGCCGAGCGCGCCGTGCAGGCGATCTACGACGAGCTGGGACAATGATGCAGCCGTCGCGAAGCATGCCCGCGCCAATCACGCCGCTGCGGTGGTTGCTGCCCGGTCTGTGCGCGGGCCTGCTGCTCGGCGCGCCGGAGGCGCGGGCCGAGGACTGGCCGGAGTTCCGCGGCAAGGGCCGGCACGGCGTCTGGAACGAGACCGGCATCCTGGAACGGTTTCCCGAGGACGGCCTGGACGTCCTCTGGCGCACCCCCATCAACCGCGGCTACTCCGGACCGGCCGTGGCCGATGGCCGGGTGTTCCTGATCGATTTCATGCGCACCAGCCCGGTGGCCGGCATCGAGCGCGCGGTTTGCCTCGACGAGCAGACCGGCGAGATCCTCTGGACCCACGAGTGGGAGGCGAACTACCTGGGCATCGCGTGGGACGAGGGGCCGCGCGCCACGCCCACCGTGGACGGCGACCGGGTGTACGCGCAGGGCGCGGCAGGCAGGCTCGTGGCGCTCGACGCGGAGACGGGCGAGCCGCTGTGGTCCCGCCACTTCCGCGAGGAATACGGCGCCGACATGCCGATCTACGGCTTCGCCAGCTCCCCGCTCGTGGACGGCGAGCGGCTGATTACCCTGGTGGGCGGCGTGCCGGACGCCAAGGTGGTGGCGTTCGACAAGCTGAACGGCGAGGAGATCTGGCGGGCGCTCTCCTCCGAGGAATCGGGACCGGGCGTGGCGCAGCCGATCATCATCGAGGCCAGCGGCGTCCGCCAGCTCATCGTCTGGCACCCGGTCGCGCTCTCGTCCCTGGATCCGGAAACCGGCGAGGTGTTCTGGGAGGAGCCGTTCCGGATCGACTACGACATCACCGTAGCGGTCCCCGTGCAGTCCGGCCGCGAGCTGTTCGTCACGACCTTCTACAACGGGCCGCTGATGATGACCCTGGACGCCGACCGGCCGGCCGCCGCGGTGCACTGGAAGGGCGGGAGCAACAGCGAGATCCTGACCGACGGCCTGCATTCGGTGATGGCGACGCCGTTCATCATCGACGGCTACATCTACGGCATCGGGAGCTATGGACAACTGCGCTGCCTCGACGCCGCCACCGGCGAGCGCATCTGGGAAACGCAGGCGGTGACGGCCGAGCGCGCCCGCTGGGCGAGCGCCTTCCTGGTGCGCCACGAAGACCGCTTCTTCATCAACAACGACCGCGGCGACCTGATCATCGCGCGCATGTCGCCGGAGGGCTACGAGGAAATCAGCCGCACCCACCTGATCGCCCCGACCTCAGAGCCCGGCAACCGCCGCGAGCTGAAGACCGTCAACTGGTCGCACCCGGCCTACGCCAACCGGCGCATCTACGCCCGCAACGATGAAGAGATAATCGCCGCGTCGCTGGCAGCGCGGTAGGAGCCCATGGCAAAACCCCCGCCGCGTCCGACCGACCGCGCCCGCGTCCCCCCAGTCGCCAACTCGGCGGAGACCCGCGCAGCGCAGTGCGAGACGGACCCGATCCTCGCCCTGTGCGGTACCGGCAAGGCAATCTGGGCGGACGAGGACGCCGACGCCTACGTGGAACGGCTCAGATACGGGTGGCGATGATCCGGGTCGCTCGATCCGGGCACCATCCAGGATTGTCGATGGACGGTCTGACGACGCAGCAGCGGAAGCCGAGGACCTGGAGGGACCATGCAACGCATCCGGTCAGACGAAGTCAGTACAGACGAGCGAACCGCTCCCGCGTCAATCATCAGCGGACCGGTCCTGCCGGTCCTGCGACGACGGAGAACCCCGGAACACGCCGCACGTATCGCGACGAAACGCCGCGCGCTGGAACTCGTCCAGATGCTCGAGGCGCGCGGGGGTGAACTTGGCATCTCCCCTCCTGGTCGGCAATAGCGCGGGAGCTGCGCGTGACCCAGCCGACTATTTCCTGGCTGTTCTCCGGCCAAGTGCAGAACGTCGAATTGAGAACAATGGTACGGGTCGCAGAAGTGTTGAACGCCGACCTGGAACCCGCGATCAGGCCGCGGACAAAAGGCGACGACTCGGCGCGTGATGCCGCTGAAGCTCTACCGTAGATCCGGGCTTGCGGCGCCGCGGCAGGAAGACAACGATGACATCCGGTGAGAATCAACAGCAACGCCCATGCTGGTTCGTAGGTGCAAGCTTCGAGACCGGTGGCGATCAGACAGAGCGTTTTGTCCATGACGGCGTGTGGGAAATGGAGGAGTGGGACGCACCCGCACACGATCGATACGTGCGGCAGGTGAAGTCCATGCAACCAGGCGACCGCATCGCGGTCAAGTCCACTTACGTCCGAAAGAGCGAGGTCCCTTTCGATAACAAGGGGAAGAACGTCTCGGTGATGGCCGTCAAGGCCACCGGTGAGATTGCCGAGAATCCCGGAGACGGACACTCGGTGAAGGTGAACTGGACGCGGCTGGAGGCTCCGCGCGAGTGGTACTTCTACACGAGTCGCCTCACCGTGTGGAAGGTTGCTCCGGATTCGGGAACGCTCCCATGGGCGGCTGAAGCGTTGATCGAGTTCGCTTTCGAGGACAAGCCGCAAGACCACGAGCGGTTCCTGAAGGGACCATGGACCGACACTTGGGACGATTTCATTGAGCGCGCAAGGCAATATCGCCTCAACAACCCGCGGCATGTCGACGAGGAAATCACTTGGAAACTCGATATCGGGAAACAATATGGAAAAGCGCGAGAGCTTGTGTTACAGAATTCCGAAAAATGGAGAGACGCCATCAAGCACGCAAAGGCTCCCAAATTTCTGTTTTTTATGAATTGGAGCAAGTTTGTTGACTGGACCAGGAATGATCCAATAGCGGCGCTGCACGCGCTACGGGCGCTCTGGGCGGAGGACGGACGGCCATTGGCCGAGCGCATCAAGACGTTCTGCGCAGAGTTTCCGACAAGCGTCATGAGCGGTGCGGGATCCCGAGCAAACCTCATCTCTGTCCTTCTCATGGGAGAAGATGCCGAGAAATACCCTCCCTACGGAAAAAGGGACTCGGAACGAGCGTACAAGCAGGCGGGCTACCAACTGCCAAAGGAAGGTGCCGACGAGGCGGAGTTATACCAACACGAGATCAGTTTTCTGGACCAGTTAATGGAGGAAGCGGCGGAGCGAGGTCTTTCGGTGCGCCACCGTCTGGATGCAAGTTCCATCGTATGGAGAACACTGGATACGCCGGGCATAGTCGATCCGAAACCGCCCAACACGTTGGAAGCACTCGCTAAGGAGCTGCACCTATCGGTCGATTTCCTTCAGAACATCGAAACGCTTCTCGAGGAAAAGAAGCAGGTCATCTTCCAGGGACCACCCGGAACCGGTAAGACTTTCGTGGCCCAGAAGCTGGCGCGGCATCTTGCAGGCAGCAAGGAGCGTTACCGGCTGGTCCAGTTCCATCCGTCTTATTCGTACGAGGATTTCGTGCGCGGCTACCGCCCGACACTGCTCGACAACGGGCAGCCGGGTTTTGCGCTCAAGGACGGACCGTTCCTGCAGATCGCCCGGCAGGCGGCAGATGATCCGGACGGGCAGTACTTTCTGATCATCGACGAGATCAACCGCGGGAATCTCGCCAAGGTGTTCGGTGAGCTGTACTTCCTGCTGGAGTACCGCGAAACGCCGGTGAGCCTGATGTATCAGGACGGGGACGAACGGCCGTTCACGATGCCCGACAACCTGTTCATCGTCGGGACGATGAACACCGCTGACCGCTCCATCGCGCTGGTAGACCTCGCACTGCGGCGGCGGTTCACGTTCGTTGACTTCGCAGTGAACAAGGAGCCGGTCGAGGGCCTGCTACGCCGCTGGCTAGGGGTCAATGGCTTGGGCAAGATGGCATGGGTCGCGGATGTCGTGGACCGCGCCAATGCGAAGCTCGACGACCACCACGCCGCCATCGGCCCGAGCCACTTCATGCGCACGGACCTCGACGATGCCGCCGTCAAGCGCATCTGGGAGCACAACGTCCTGCCGTACGTAGAAGAGCATCTGTTCGGCGAGCACGACAAGCTGGGCGAGTTCACGCTCGACAAGCTCCGCGGCGCCGACGGGGCGAATCACGGCGAGGAGTGAAAACGACGGCAGACTGTCTGGACAGCGGTTCGAGCTTCACATGACTATCGATGACGCCCTGCAGAAAGCTTGCTCAATTGCAGGACCGGGCGCGCGCGCCGCGCTGCTGGAGCTGGTCGCACGGGCGCGTAGTCGCGGCGTGCCGATTCGGTGCACCCCACACGGCTACATGAAGCACGTGTTCACGTTTGCCCCACAAGGGCAGCGGCATCCAGCGATTGCCGTCAACCGACAGTGGCTGACTGTCTACCAGGGACCGCGCGCGAACGACCAGAGAGTTCAGGCAGTCGCCGACATCCCGCCGGACTTCTTCGAGCAGGCCGGCTACGCGCTGTACGAAGATCCGCCGACGGAACTGGTGCCTGTGCAACTCGAGGACCCGTTGAGGGAATTAGCCGATCGGCTGCACCTACCGGTCGACTTCCTTCAGAACATCGAAACGCTTCTCGAGGAAAAGAAGCAGGTCATCTTCCAGGGCCCACCCGGCACCGGGAAGACGTACGTCGCGCAGGCGCTGGCCCGACATCTCGCCGAATGTGAAGACCGCTGTCAGCTCGTCCAGTTCCATCCGTCCTACTCGTACGAGGATTTCGTGCGCGGCTATCGCGCGACGCTGCTCGACAACCGGCAGCCGGGGTTTGTGCTCAAGGACGGGCCGTTCATGCGGATCGCGGAAAAGGCACGCAGAGACCCGGATGCGAAGTGCTTTCTGATCATCGACGAGATCAACCGAGGGAATCTCGCCAAGGTGTTCGGGGAGTTGTACTTCCTGCTGGAGTACCGCGAAACGCCGATGGACCTGATGTACCACAAGGACGGCGAGCCCTCGTTTACGATGCCCGACAACCTGTACATCATCGGGACGATGAACACGGCCGACCGCTCTATCGCGCTGGTGGACCTTGCGCTGCGCCGCCGCTTCGCGTTCGTGGACTTCTCCATGACCAAAGAACCGGTCAAGGGTCTGCTCCGCTGCTGGCTGGCGGCGAACGACTTGAGCAACATGAATTGGGTGGCCGATGTCTTGGACCGCGCCAATGCGAAGCTGCACGACCATCACGCGGCCATTGGCCCAAGCTACTTCATGCGCACGGACCTCGACGAGGCCGCCGTGGTGCGCATCTGGAACCACAACGTCCTGCCGTACGTGGAAGAGCACTTGTTCGGAGAACACGACCGGCTGGCGGAGTTCGAACTCGACAAGCTCCGGCGCACGGGCGGCCCGGACAGCCGCAAGCGGGACGACGACTGGGGTACGCAGCAGGTCACCGACACAGAGATGGGCACGGACGGCGATCGGGCAGACGGCGCGAATGCTGGAGGCGCCGGAGCCGATAGCGGTGGGGCCGATGCGAGCAGTTGACCTTCAGGAGTACGTCCGCAGTGAACCACTGGCCCTCTCCGTGGCCGAGCGCGACGCACTGCTGGCGCGATGGGATCTCGGCCTCACCATCGAGCCGATTGCCGGTACAGCGGATCAGTACACCCTGACGCCGGGTTCCACCGTCGGCGCAGTGGAAGTCGACGGGCTGTCAGTGCGCATCGCGCCCAAGGTCGGTATCAAGCAGCTTCTGTCGCTGACCTGCTATGCCATCGGGAGCGTCAGATTTCAGCCGGACGAATTCGACTTTCCCGAGCACTCGGCGCTTCCCGACGTACTGGCGCTCGCGTTCGGGGCAGCAGCCCGGAGGGCGCTATCGCGCGGGCTACTCCACGGCTACCGCACCGAGGAGGACGCGCTGCCGGCCGTGCGCGGGCGCATCCGGTTCGACGACCAGATCCGCCGTCGGTTCGCCGTCCCGCTACCTGTTGAGGTGCGCTACGACGAGTTCACGGACGATATCCTCCTGAACCGCCTGGTGAAAGCGGCCGCTCATCGTCTCGCCAAGCTGAAGCTGCGTTCGCGGGAAGCGCGCGGCGGCGTTGCTTGGGTTGCGGAATCGCTGACCGACGTGTCGCTCGTGACTTTTCCGCGCGGCGCCGTTCCGGAGGTCACGTTCAACCGTCTGAACGAACACTACCGCGACGTAGCGGCGCTCGCTCGGCTCGTGCTACGGCACGGCGCGTTCGAGGCCGATCGCGGCACGATCCGCGCATCCGGATTCTTGATGGACATGAACAATGTCTTCCAGGAGTTCGTCACCGTTGCGCTGCGGGAAGCGCTGGGCGTTTCGGAGCATGTGTTCGGGGAGCGGGACATAGCCTCGCTCGACCAGAGGGGCCACATAGGGCTGAAACCCGACCTGACGTGGCGGGATGGTTCTCGCTGGGTATTCGTCGGCGACGTTAAATACAAGCGGATCGACAGCGGCGTTCCCAACGCCGACCTGTACCAGTTGCTCGCCTACGCGACAGCGGTCGATCTTCCCGGCGGGCTGCTCATCTACGCGCAAGGGGAAGAGAAGCCGGCACTCCATACCGTGCGCCATTCCGGCAAACGGCTCGAGGTTGCCGCGCTCGACCTGTCTGGCGACCTGGACGGGACGCTGGCACAAGTCAGGGATCTGGCCCAGCGCATTACGGGGTTGCGTCGCGCTGCGTGATGATCACGGAGAGCGACGACGCGGGGTTTCACCACCTACTGCTACGCTGCCTGCGTGGCAACTGTCAGCCGTCGCCCGAGCGCCTTGAGCGCCGTTTCGATCTGACTTATATGTGAACGGTGGTCGAGGTCGATCAGGCGCCGCACCGCGCCTTCGGTGAGTCCAAGGCGCCGGGCAAGCGCGGTATTGCCCAAGCCTTGCGCGCGCATGGCGTCGTAGAGTGCGATCTTGGCGGCGACCAGCGCCGGCAGCGGGACCAGCACCCGGCCGGCTGCCGGGGACGGTTGGGGGATGGGGCGCCGCTCCTGCACATAGCCTCCAAGAGCCGCGATCAGGCAGTCCTCGGCTTGGGTCATCGCGTCGGATTCCGTGGCTCCTTCGGTCAGCGCTTCCGGGATATCCGGGAACGAGACGAGCGTCGAGCCGTCCTCCTGCCGTTGCAAGTCCGCCGGCCAGACCGCTGTATCGGTCATCGTGATTATCGCTGCCGAGATTCCTCGAAGCCCTCGCGGTTCAAGCCCACATGATACCGTTGGCCACGGACTTCAGGGTTGCGTCGCGCGGCGTGATGATCAATAACTGCGGCGAGGTGTGAGATGACGAGACGCGCTATCGAGCTGGCCGGCGTCGTCGCGGTGCTTGCGGCCGTGGCCGTGCTGCTGCAACTGGCGTCCGTACCCGCCGGAGGGCAGGAGCCGGAGGCTGCCCCGCCGACCCCCTGGGGCGAGCCCGACCTGCAGGGTATCTGGACGACGGACTACGACACGCCGCTGGAGCGGCCGGCGCGCTACGCGGACCGCGAGTTCTTCACGGACGAGGAACGGGCGGCGATCGACGCCGAACGCACGCGGCTGCTCGACACGCACCGCTCGGAGCGCGGCAGCGAGCAGGACGTCGGCGGCGCCTACGACGCGTCGATCTTCCTGACGCACAAGCACCTGGGGCGGCGCACGTCGCTGATCATCGATCCGCCCGACGGGCAGCTCCCGCCCATTGCAGCGGAGCTGGAGCGCCGCCGGGAAGAAGCAGGCGCGTACCAGGCCGCGCTGCTGCAGTCCGCGGACGCCTGCCAAACGGAGCGGCCGGGCTGTCCCCCGCCCGGTCCGCGGTCGCCGCTTTACGAAGACGCGCCGCCGCATTACCTGACGCGCTCCATAAACCGGGCGTACAACCCAGAGGACCGCAGCCTGTCCGAGCGCTGTCTGGGCGCCCGCTTGCCCGACTTCGGCAGCATCACCGGGTTCTTCCTGCAGATCGTGCAGTCGCCGGGCAACGTCGCGATCTTCTACGACACCGGCCAGGGCCAGGGCTGGCAGCGCGTCATTCCGGTGACGGACCGGCCGCATCTGACGTCCGGCGTGCGCCAGTGGCACGGGGACTCGCGTGCGCGCTGGGAAGGCGACACGCTGGTGGTGGACGTGACCAACTTCAGCGCCAAGACCGACTTCTACGGCTCGCGGGAAAACCTGCACCTGGTCGAGCGCTGGACCCGGCTCGACGCCGAGACGCTCGAGTACACCGCCACCATGGAGGACCCGACGGCCTGGACGAGCCCGTGGACCGTCACCTTCGAGCTCAGCCTGCAGAGCAACGAAGCGAACCGCATCTACAAGGAGCCGCGCTGCCACGAGGGCAACTACGGGCTGCCCGCGCTGCTCGCGGGCGCGCGAGCCGGCGAGCGGGCGTTCGCCGCGGGCGAGGGCCCGGACCCGGCCACCCTGTGCATTGCCGGCGGCGCCGCGGCCTGCGGCGGATTCGGCGGCGGGTTCGCCGAGTCGGGCGAGGAAGTCGACCCGTTGCTGCGGTAGCAGCCCGCGGCAGCGAACGGCCAACCGTACCGGTGCTGACGCGACGGACCGGCCGCATCAGTTGTCCGCCGGTTTGCGGGGACAAGAGTGAGATGACGCGAGATGACGTGAAGAGGTTCACGACCCGCGACTGGGCGGCAGTGCGGGATGCTGACGCCGCGTACTGGGCAGCCGAGTACGGGAGATGCGGTCCATCGGCCACCGTGAATGCCTCGCGAGCGTTGTGGGAGCACGCTCGCCGGATCCGGCCGGAGTGGCCTACGGCTGCCGATTCGGCGCGAGATCTCACGGACCTCCTGCGGTTGAAGCAGCAACTGGACCGCGCGGCCCATGCCTTCGCCCGTCGGTGAGGTGCTCGCCGCGCTCGCCGCCAGCTTCGAGTCGCTCGGCGTCCGCTGGTATCTGTTCGGTGCGCAGGCAGCCATTTTTCATGGCGTCGCTCGATTGACGGCGGACGTCGATGTCACCATCCGCCCTGCGCCGCATTCCATTCCCACTCTGATCGCGGCGATGGAAGCGCACGGGTTCGTCTTGCGCGGGATTGCGTCTGACGATTTCGTTGCCCGGACCAGCGTGCTGCCACTCGTCCACTCCGCAACGAGGTTGCCTGTCGATGTAGTACTCGCGGGACCCGGGCTTGAAGAACAAATCCTCGATCGCGCCGAACCCCGAACACTCGATGGGGTGCGGGTCCCGGTCGCCGCCGTCGAAGACCTGGTGACGATGAAGGTGCTGGCCGGTCGGCCGACGGATCTGAACGACGTCGAGGGCATGCTCAGGGCGCGTCGGGACGAGATTGACCTCGACGAGGTGCGGCGGACCCTTACGGTGCTGGAGGCCGCGCTGTCCCGCAGCGATCTGCTGCCCCGCTTCGAGCAGATATTCCGGCGGATCCGGTGAAGTACTTCGCATACGGTTCCAACATGCTGACGCGGCGCCTGATTGATCCGTCGCGCGCGCCCTCGGCCGTCGCATGCGGGTTTGCCACGGCATCTGGATTCGTCGTGCGATTTCACAAGATCGGAGCGGACGGTTCCGGCAAGTGCACCCTTCTTGCGAAAGCCAGCGACTCCGCGGCGGCGCACGGTGTGCTGTACGAGGTGTCCGACGCGGACTGCGCCAGGCTGGACGGCGTCGAGGGCGTTCACACCGGTGGTTACGTTCGCCGCTCCGTTGAGCTTCGGCTCGCCGGCGACCGCACGGCGACAGCCATGACGTACGTGGCCGGCGCGCGGTACGTCGACGCATCGCGCGTTCCCTTCGATTGGTACCGCGACCTCGTTGTTGCGGGCGCGATCGAGCACGGCCTACCGGAGAGCTACGTCGAAGAGTTGATGCGGGCGCCGGTGGTTCCCGATCCGGACCCCGCCCGCGCAGCGCGCGCGCGCCGGCTGCTCAAGGGTTCATGACCAGATAGGGCGAGGCGTATTCGACCGGCGGTAACAGTCGCTCAGCGGCCGACGAACGGGGCGAGTTGCGCCAGGGTGAACTCCAGCAGGTCCTCCGCGGTCAGGCCACCGATTTCAGCCGCCTCGCGGAGCGTCGTCTCGTCGACCAGCACGCGGCGGCCCCACGCGCGGCTGATGCGGGCGACCAGCGCCGGCGCATCGCGCGTGGTGTCGAGGGTCACCTCGATGTAGTCGTCGGCCGACGACTCCGCCGCCAGCCGGACCGCGCCGGCGGGCGTGAGCACCCGGAAGCGGTACCCCTCGGACTTGAGGGCCGCGGCGAGCGTGGTGAACAGCGGCGCGACCACGTCCGAAAGCGCCCTGGCGCCGTCCTCCTCGGCCGCGGCCACCTGCGCCCGGCGCTCGGCCGCCGCGGTCCGTGCCTCGGCAATGGTGCGGCGCACGCGTTTACGGATGTCACCGACGTCCACGGTTCTCCCTATACACGAGACGGCGTGCCGGCCTCGTAGATCCGAACGAGCTCGATCAACTTGTAGCCCTTGGTCTGGTACGGCGGAATGATCTTTTCCGTCCGCAGGTACTGGATCATCCCCTCGTCGGCATAGTCCGGCGGCCCGAACTCCTCCGCGCTCGTCAGATCGGATTCGATCGCGCCGAGCGTGGTGAGCTTCTCCTCCACCGTGCGGTTGATCGGGAGCACCTTCCACAGCCGGCCGCGCTCGACGCGCGCCCGGGTCTCGAACCGCAGGTAGATCTCGTTGCTCACGAAGTTGTACTCGACGTCGGAGCGGGTGGCCGGCGCGTCCTCCACGCGCACGGCGGCGACCGCCGGCTGGTCCGCGCACCAGTCCACGAGCTGCTGCGTGAAGTCGCCCTCCCCCGACCAGTTGGAAGCGTCCAGCTCCGCGGCCATCGGGCCGTATCGTACCTTCAGGCCGCCACGAGCCGCCACACCTGCGTGACCAGGAAGCAGACGGCGACGCCGATGGCGACCGGCAGCAGGGTGGACAGCGCCGTCCAGCCGGCGCTCCGCGTTTCCTTGTAGATCGTGTAGATGGTGGTGGAGCACGGATTGTGCAGCAGGCTGAACAGCATCAGGTTGACGGCCGTCAGCAGCGTCCAGCCGCCGGCGCGCAGCAGCCCGCCGGTAGCCTCCATGCTGTCGAGCTCGAACATGACGCCGGGGCCGGGGGCGGTCCCGGCCGCGCCCGCCGTCAGGACGGTGAGCATCAGCACGGTCGGGATGATGATCTCGTTGGCGGGGATGGCGACGATGTAGGCCAGCAGGATGACGCCGTTGAGGCCGATCAGCAGCCCGAACGGATTCAGCCACGAGACGCCGTGCGCGGCCAGGGTGGCGCCGCCGACCTCGATGTTCGACACCAGCCAGATGACGGCGCCGGCCGGGATTGCGAAGACCACCGCGCGCCAGAGGACGATCAGCGTGCGGTCGATTACGGACGTGTACAGCGTCTGGAGCACGCGCGGCGGCCGGTACGGCGGCAGCTCCAGGCTGAAGCTCGTCGCCTCGCCGCGCAGCACCGTCCGCGACAGCAGCCACGACACGACGAACATGGTGAGGATGCCGAGCAGCGCGATGCCGACGACCGCGGCCGCTGACACCGCGCCCGCCAGGTGGGCCGGCGCGAGCGCCCCGATGAAGATCGTCGCTACGAGAATCTGTGTCGGCCAGCGGCCGTTGCAGAGCGAGAAGTTGTTGGTGATGATGGCGATCAGGCGCTCCCGCGGGCTGTCGATCACGCGCGTCGACACCACGCCGGCGGCGTTGCAGCCGAACCCCATGCACATGGTGAGCGCCTGCTTGCCGTGGGCGCCGGCCGCCCGGAACAGCGAGTCGAGATTGAAGGCGACCCGCGGCAGGTAGCCGAAATCCTCCAGCAGCGTGAAGAGCGGGAAGAAGATGGCCATCGGCGGCAGCATGACCGCGACCACCCAGGCGGTGGCCAGATACACGCCGTCGAGCAGGAAGCCGCTCAGCCACCACGGCAAACCGGCGGCGGCGGCGAGGCCGTGCAGCCAGGGATGCGCCTGGTCGATCAGCAGCGCGGCCAGCATGCCCGACGGGACGTTCGCGCCTTCGATCGTGATCCAGAAGACGACGGCAAGCACCGCCAGCATCAGGGGAAAACCGAACGTCCGGCTCGTCAGGAGGCGGTCCAGCGTCCGGTCGAAATCGAAGCGCGCCCGCTTGAGGCCCTGCATGCGCACCGCAGCCGCAAGCGACCGCGCGGCGGCGAAGATGCGTTCGCTGAGCGCGTCTTGGAAGTCGGGCGGCAACTCCCAGCGCAGGCGCCGGGCAGTCTCCAGCACATGGTCGCGAACGCCCTGCGCTGGAGGCGGCGCATCCTCGGCAGGCGGCGGCTCGTCTCCCAACTGTCCCAGCTCTCCCGAGCGCACCGCCTCGACCACGGCGTCGTCCGCGTTGAGCAGCCGCAGCGCGACCCACCTGGCGTTGGGCACCTGCGGGAACGCCTGCGCCACCGTCCCGGCCAGCGCCGCCACCGTGCCCTCGACGTTGCCGGGGAGCTCTTCCAGGCGGTACGGGCGGGTCTCGCGCTGCCCCGTGGCCACGCGGTACGCCGCGCCGAGCAGGTCGTCGATGCCCACCCGCTCCCGGGCCACGCCGCTCACCACGGGGACGCCCAGGCGCTGCTCCAGGCGCGCCGCGTCGACCGCGATGCCGTGCCGCCGCGCCTCGTCCACCAGGTTGAGGTACACGACGACGCGGTCCGTGATGTCGAGGATCTGCAGCACCAGGTTGAGGTTCCGCTCCAGCCGCGTCGCGTCGACCACCACCACGGTCACGTCCGGCCGGCCGAACAGGATGAAGTCGCGCGCCACCTCCTCGTCGGCGCTGCCCGCCTGCAGTGAATAGGTGCCCGGCAGGTCGACGAGCTTCAGGCGCTTGCCCTCGTGGGCGAAGGCGCCCTCCGCCCGCACGATGGTCTTGCCCGGCCAGTTGCCGGTGTGCTGCCGCAGGCCGGTGAGGGCATTGAAGACCGTGCTCTTGCCGACGTTGGGGTTGCCGGCCAGTGCTATCAGGATGTCCCACTTGTCGGGGTTCAGGCCGAGGCGCAGCAGGCTGTCGGTGCGGTGCTGCGCGCAGCCGCCGCAGGCGCCGGGCGCCAGCGACGGCATCAGGCGACCTCCGGCCGGGCGCCCGCACCGTTCCGGTCGACCCGAATCCAGGCCGCCTGCTGGCTGCGCAGCGCGACCAGCGCGCCCTGGATGCTGTAGGCGACGGGATCGCCTGCTGCGCTCACCAGCTCGGGCACGATCTCGGCGCCCTTGACAACCCCGAGGTCAAGCAGCCGGCGGCGCTGGGGTCCCTGGCAGGCCCGGGAGATATCCACGACCCGCACGCGCTCGCCCGGCCGCGCGTCCCGCAGCGTTGCCGTGGGCGCCTCGACCGGCGCGTCGGGCCCCAGCTCGCGGACGTTGACGTTGCGCGCCGCAACCGGATCTATCGTCCAGTCGCGCCCGCCCGCGCGCACGCGGACTCCCTCGTCCGACCGCTCGACTATCTCCAGGCGGCCGCCGAGAACGAGCCCGTCGGCGAGCAGCGCGTCGTAGATCTGCGGCGGCTCGTCTTCCATGTGCACGATCTCCACCGCGCGGCCGGGCGTCGCCGCCGGCAACCCGATGCCGGGCGCGGGAGGCATGCTGCCGGATGCATCCGGGATGGGGTCGCCATGCGGGTCCCAGGCGGGCCGTCCGAGCCGGGCGTCCAGGGCGTCGGCCTGCTCCGTGGACAGCGCATGCTCCATCCGCTCGGCCTGGTCGTGCCATTTCGCAGGCGGCACGCCCGTGCGGTCGGCAAGGTAGCGTTCCCACAGCCGGTGGATCCTCACGATCCGCACGGCCGAACGCGCACCCTCGGCGGTCAGCGCCGGCCCATCCGGCTCCATCCGCAGGAGCCCCATGCGGGCGAGGCGGGTCAGCAGCGCCGCGGCCTCACCGGACGGCACCGCGAGATGCCCGGCCAGGCTGTCGACCGTGCACGCCTGCTGCTCCTGCCGGCAGGCGAACACGTGCTTCAGCGCGTCCTCCAGCCGGACCCGCTCGCTCAGACGGGCGAACTGCAGCCAGCGCGGCAGCAGGCCCCGTTCCGGCCACAGCAGCGCGGCGAGCAACAGGCACAGGCCGGCGAAGACCGCCAGTGCAAACCCGGGTTCCACCATGGGAAAACGTTCAGCGAGACGAGTTCGAAATCCAGCGACTTTGTTTTTTGACCACTCAAAACCCGGGCATGTTGACACGGAAAACGTGACAAGTCAAGCTGCAGTGAACTGAAAACGGAACGATGCCGCTGCCATCGAGTACGGTCGAGAACTACCTGAAGACCATCTACAAGGCGCAGGCCGCCCAGCGCGACCACGGACGGCTGGTACCGATGGGGCACCTCGCCCAGGCGCTCAACGTGGTGCCGGGTACGGCCACGACCATGGTCAAGGCGCTGGCGGAGTCCGGGCTGGTCCACTACGAGCCCTACGCCGGCGTGCGGCTGACGCCGGCGGGCGAGAAATTGGCGGCGCTGGTGCTTCGGCGGCACCGGCTGATCGAGCTGTTTCTCGTCAAGGTGCTCGGCATGAGCTGGGCCGAGGTGCACGACGAGGCCGAGCGCCTGGAGCACGCCGCCTCGGACAAGCTGATCGATCGGATCGACAACATGCTGGGGCGTCCGGCGACCGACCCCCACGGCGATCCGATACCGGATTCCAGCGGGTCGATGGTCGTCCGCGACTACCAGACGCTGCTGACCTGCCCGCTCGGTACGCCGGTCGTGCTGACGCGGGTGACCGATCAGGATGCGGCGTTCCTGCGTTTCCTCGAGGGGAACAGCCTCAAGCCGGGCCAGAAGCTGCGCATCGAGGCCCGTGACGACGCGGCCGATCAGGTTGTCGTCCGCGGCAAGCGTGACGCGAAGATCACGATCGGCATGCGCGCCGCGGCCAAGCTGCAGGTCGCTCCGGCGGAACCGGAAGGCTAATCGCCGACATACGTCGCGAACGAGGCCGGCGTCTCCCAGACCGTCACGCGGACGACCGGGAACCCCAGCGTGCGGGTCTGCTCGAAGATCACCCGGGCGATATGCTCGACCGTGGGGTTGCTGTCAACGACGAAGACCGGCTCGCCGAGCGCCCGCAACGCCTCCAGCAGGGGATCGTCCCGCCGCAGGATCATGCGGTGGTCGAGCTCGCGGTCGATCCACCCCTTGACCACGCGCTTGATGTCGCCGAAGTCGTAGACCATCCCGCGCGCATCGAGCGCAGTTGCCCGCACCTCGATCTCGGCGACGGCGTTGTGGCCGTGGGGATGCTTGCAGACCCCGTCGTACTCGAGCAGCCGGTGGCCGTAGCAGAATTCGATCCGTTTGGTGACCGAGTACATGGAATCCGTTATCGTGGGGCCGCTGGCCAGCGGCTCATGGTAGTGAAGCGTTCGAATGACGGTCAAGGCGGCGTGACGGCGGTGCTCTGCTCCGGCGGCCTCGACAGCGCCGTGCTCGTGGCGCACGAGGCGCAGTCGGGCGCGGTGCAGCCCGTATACGTCAGCGCCGGACTCGCATGGGAGCAGGCGGAGGAGGCGCGCGTCGCCCGGCTGCTGGCCGCGCCGGCCTATTCCTCCCGCGTGACGCCGCTCGTCCGGGTCGAGCAGCCCGTGACGGACGTGTACCCCCCGACGCACTGGGCGGTGCGCGGCGCGCCGCCGGCGTACAACACCCCCGACAGTGACGTGTATCTCGTCGGGCGGAACGTGCTGCTGCTCTCGAAGTCGGCGGTGTACTGCGCACTGCACGGCATCTCGAAGATCGCGGTGGGGCCGCTCGCCGGCAATCCGTTTCCCGACGCCACCCCGGAGTTCTTCGCGGCGCTGGGCCATGCGCTGTCGCTCGGCCTCGACCATGCGATAGAGGTCACCGCGCCGTTCGCGCAGCTCGACAAACCGGACGTCATCCGGATCGGGGCCAGACTCGGCGTCCCGTGGGAGCTGACGCTGTCGTGCATGAATCCGGCCGGCGTGGAGCATTGCGGGCGCTGCAGCAAGTGCCGCGAGCGGCTGCAGGCGTTCGATGCGGCCGGCGTCGAGGACCCGGCGCCCTACGCCTGGCGGCCGGAGAACGTCGCGACGGGGCAATAGCGGAACGGCGGTGCTCAGGAGCGCGCGGCTTCCGCCTGGCGCTTCAGCCCGGCCAGGAGATCGTCGAGGCGCCCCGTCAGCCCCTTGCGCTCGCGGCGGCCGTGCGCGGAGCCGACTACGTACTCGCACAGCAGCGGAAACGCGATGGTGGCGTCGCAGTAGGCAGTCACCGTGTCCGGCAGCCGGCCGGGGTTGACCTTGCCCCAACTGACCGCCTCGGCCGGCGTGGCGCCCGACAGCCCGCCCCACACCGGTTGATCGGTCGTGAGCTGCACGAAGTAATCGTTGCCGCCCTTTGGAATGCCGTACACCTCCCACAGGGTCGGCTGCCCCTGGAGATAGAAGTTCTTGGGCGAGCCGCCGCCCACTATCACGCAGCCGTTCTTCTCCCCCGCCAGCACGATCGCGCACACCTCGTTCACGTCCCGGTTGGGATCCACCATGCACCGCCCGTCGTCGAGCAGCGCGTGTGCGGCGAGGTTCATGCCAATCGAGCTGTCGCCCGGCGACGACGTGTAGATCGGCACGCCGGCCGCCGCCGCCTTGGCCAGCACCGAGTGCTCCTCGCAGGCGGGCTGGCGCCGGAGCAGATCCCGCCCGATCCGGTTGTGCAGCGCGGCGGACGATACGGGCCCCTCGAAGCCCTCCCGCGCCAGGAAGTCCCGGATGTAGGCGTCGGTCTCGAGCAATACCTCGGCAGGAAACAGGACATCGTAGATGCGGATGACGCCTTGCGCGTGCAGCTCCACGTCATCGAGGAACGGCGAGCCGCGGTGCAGCGTGAAGTTGAGGGCGTAGTGCAGGTCGTGGTACAGGTTGGCGCCGGTGCTGATGACGAAGTCGACCAGCCCCCGCTCCATCAACTCGATGACGCACCCTCCGAGACCAGCGGGTGTCATCGCCCCGGCCAGCGTCAACCCGATGGTCGTGTCGTGCGCCGGGTCGAGCATCCGGTCGGCGTATACGCGGCACGCTTCCGACAGACGGCCGGCGTTGAACGCCTGGAAGCCGTCGTCGACAAGCTGCCGCACCTCGGCGCTTCCGCGCGGCCGGTAGTAGCGGATCGGCGCTCCGCTGAGGAATTGCTTCTGTCCGGCGCCTGCGGCGCCCGCTCCCCGGTGCGGCACGGCCGTAGTGTACTACCCGCCCTCCGATCCGCCGTCCGGCGGGTCGTCGGGGTCGATCCAGTCGGGACGGCGGCCGGTTGCAGCGGCCAGCAGGAGCGCGGCCCCGGAGGCTCCGAGCACCAGCGCGACCCCGTCCGACACCCAGGACTCCCAACCGAAGTCGAACACGCGCAGCACGCCGAAGACGGCCAGCAGCATGACGCCGGCCGCGACCGCGGCGCTGCGGGCGAACGCCACGCGCAGCAGCAGACCGCGCGCGCGACGCAGGCCGGACATGGTTGGCGCCTACATGCCGGTGGTGTGGTAGCCCGCGTCGACCATGAACACCTCACCGGTCACGGCGCGGCTTCCCGGAGAGAGCAGGAACGCCGCAGCGTCGGCCACCTCCGCCGCATCCACCGTGCGCCGCAGCGGCGCCCTGTCACGGTAGTGCTGCAGGATGCTGCCGAAGCCCGAGATGCCGGCCGCTGCCAGCGTCTTGATCGGCCCGGCCGAGACGGCGTTGACGCGGATGTTGCGCGGGCCGAGGTCGGCCGCCAGGTAGCGGACCGCAGCCTCCAGCGCCGCCTTCGCCACGCCCATGACGTTGTAGTTCGGGAAGACGCGATCGCTGCCGAGGTAGGTCAGCGTCACGATGCTGCCGCCGCCGCGGCGCTCCATCAGCGGCGCGGCTCCGCGGGCCAGGGCCACCAGCGAATAGGTGCTGATGTCGAGCGCCTGCAGGAAATCGGCGCGAATGGTCTGCGAGAACGGCTCCGAGATGGCCTCGCGCGACGCGAAGGCGACACCGTGCACCAGGAAGTCCAGCCCGCCGTGCTCCGCCTCGACGGCCGCGAACAGCGCGTCGATCTCCTCGTCGCGCGTCAGGTCGCAGCCGACCAGGTGCGCGGGCCGGCTCAGGGTCTCGGCCAGGGCGCGCGTTTTCTCGCCGAACCGCTCGTTGGCGTAACTGAGCGTCAGGCGGGCGCCGGCGGCGTCGGCGGCCTGCGCGATGGCCCAGGCGAGCGAGCGCTTGTTGGCGATGCCGACGACGAGGCCGGTCTTGCCGTCGAGGGCGCCCATCGAGGGGGTCAGCGCGAGCGGCCCCGGCCGCGGCGTGACGACGCCGACCGGGACTGCGACCCGTTGCGGGGCTGTCCGCCCCGGTCATTGCGCCGGGACGCACGGGACGAATTGCCCTTCTCGTTCCCCCGGTTGGAATTGCCGTTGTCCCAGGCGGAGCGGCTGTTGCGCACGTTGCCGTTGGCGCGGTTGCCCCCGGCTCCGCCGCGCGTCTGCTGGTGCATGGTGAACACCGGCGGCTCGCGCTGCGCGGGCGGCGCACCGTCCTGCGGCGTGAGTGTGGCCCGGATCAACGCCCGGCGCACCGGCCATTCCTCGGCCGGATCGGGCTGCTGCTCCGCAGCGGTCGACTCTTCGGGCGACTCGACGGCCGGATCGGGTTGGTCCGGCTGACGCGCCGAGGGGTCCTGCTCGCTCATCTGGTCTGTTCGGTCACGGGCGCGGCCGCCAAGGCCACGATTGCAACTGATAACACGGTGTTCCAGCGGGACGTGTGCGCTCCCGTACGATCTAGGCGCTGATCAGTTGCCCGCAGGCCTGAGGCGGTAAAGGGAATGCCACCGCACGGGAAGGCATAGTCTAGCAGACGCTGCAAATTGGACGCAAACCGTAAGCGCTAGCGGTGAGCAGCCGCCCAGCGGCGGGTCTCGTCGAGCGCCGCCTGCACGGCCTCCGGATTGGTCGACTGCGGCGTGGTGCGCGCCTCGACCGCGCCGCGGGCGGTGATGCGCTGCACCACGTCCGCCTCGAACAGATCGTGGTAGCCGCGCCACTCGGCCGGCGTCAGCGACGTGAAGTTGCGGTCCGCCGCCACTAGGTCGCGCACGATGCCGCCCACCACCTCGTGCGCGCGGCGGAACGGCAGGCCCTGGTGGACGAGATAGTCGGCCACGTCGGTGGCCAGCAGCATTCCGCCAGCCGCCGCCTCGTCATCCGCCGGGCGGATCTCCAGGCCGGCGGTCACCGCCGCCAGCGCCTGGAGCGATCCGACTACCGTGTCCTCGACCTCGAACACTGCCTCCTTGTCCTCCTGGAGGTCCTTGTTGTAGCCGCTCGGCAGCCCCTTCATGGTCGTCAGCCACCCGGCGGCCCGCCCCACCACCCGGCCCGTCTTGCCGCGCACGAGCTCCAACGGATCGGGATTCTTCTTCTGCGGCATCAGGCTGCTGCCGGTCGCGACGCTGTCGGCGATCTCGAAGAAGCCGAACTCGTCGCCCGTGAAGATGATCAGGTCCTCCGCCAGGCGGCTGAGATGCACCATCACGAGCGCCGAGGCATGCAGCATCGAGGAGACGAAGTCGCGGTCCGACGACGTGTCCAGGCTGTTGGCGGCCACGCGCGAGAACCCCAGCCGCCGCGCCAGCTCCTCGACGTCGACCGGATAGCTGGTGCCCGTGACCGCCCCGGAGCCGAGCGGCAGCGCGTCCGTCTCGTCCATGACGGCGCCGATGCGGGCGTGGTCGCGCCGCAGCGCCGCGGCGTGCGCGAGGAAGAAGTGCGCCGCCAGCACGGGCTGCGCGCGCCGCAGGTGCGTGTACGCCGGCATCAGTGTCGCGCCGGCCGCGGCCGCGCGCCCGGCCAGCGCGTCGACCAGCCCTGCCACGTCACGCTGGACCAGCGGCAGCCGCCGCCGCAAGTACAACCGCAGGTCGAGCGACACCTGCTCGTTGCGGGAGCGGCCGGTGTGGAGCCGCCGCCCCACGTCGCCCACGCGCTCGATCAGCTTGCGCTCGACGAAAGCGTGCACGTCCTCGTCGGCGCCCTCGAAGAACGCGGGGTCGCCCCGCCCGGCCTCGAGGATCGCGGACAGCCCCTCGCGGATGGCGTCCGCGTCCGCCGCGGACAGCACGCCGGCCCGCGCCAGCGCCTCCGCCCACGCCAGGCTGCCCTCCACGTCGTCCTCGAACAGGCGGCGGTCGAAAGCGAACGACGCCTGGAAGCGGAAGACGGCGGCGTCCGGCGCGGACGCGAACCGGCCGGACCACAGGTGCTGCTCGTCCGTCATGGCATCAGGAGTTGGCGGCCGCCCGCCGCCGCGACTGGCGGGCCGTGGTCTCGAGCGGCAGGCCCCAGATCCTGATGAAACCTTCCGCGGCCGTGTGGTCGAACTGGTCCCCCTCGTCATAGGTGGCCAGACCGGTTTCGTACAGCGCGTTCGGCGACTTGCGGCCGACCACGCGGCAGTCGCCGCGGTACAGCTTCAACCGCGTGACGCCGTTGACGCGCTCCTGCACCTTGGCGACGAAGGCGTCGATCGCTTCGCGCGCCGGGGTGAACCACAGGCCGTTGTAGACGAGGTCCGCGTAGGTGCGCCCCATGTCGTGCTTGATGCGTTCCAGGTCCTTCGGAATGACGATCGCCTCCAGCTCGCGGTGCGCCGTATGCAGCAGCGTGGCCGCAGGCGCTTCGTAGATCTCCCGCGACTTGATGCCGACCAGCCGGTTCTCCAGCATGTCGATGCGGCCGACGCCGTGCGCGCCGGCGATCGTGTCCAGCGAGTTGATGAGCTCGGTCAGCGGCATCGCCACGCCGTTGACCTTCGTGGGTACGCCGGCCTCGAACTCCACCTCGACGTAGGCGGGCGCGTCCGGGCATTCCTCGGGCGCCTTCGTCAGCATGTAGATCTCTTCCGGCGGCTCCGTCCACGGATCCTCGAGGACGCCGCACTCGATGGAGCGTCCCCACAGATTCGCGTCGGTGCTGTACGGGTTGTCGACCGATGCCGGGATCGGGATGCCGTGCGCGCGGGCGTACTCGATCTCGTCGGGGCGGGTCATGCCCCACTCGCGGGCCGGCGCGACCACCCGGATGTCGGGATTCAGCGCTCGCGCGGATACGTCCATGCGGACCTGGTCGTTGCCCTTGCCGGTGCAGCCGTGGGCGATGATGCCGGCGTTCTCGAACTCGGCAATCTCGACCAGCTTCTGCGTGATGAGCGGGCGGCCGAGCGCGGTCGCCAGCGGATACTTGCCTTCGTAGACGGCCCCGGCCTGCAGCGCCGGCAGCACGTAATCCTGCGCGAACTCCTCGCGCACGTCCACGACGTGCGAGCGGACCGCGCCCACGCCCAGGGCGCGCTCGCGGATGTCGTCGAGCTCCTTGCCCTGCCCCAGGTCCATCGTGACCGCGACCACCTCGGCGTCGTACCGCTCGGCCAACCAGCGGACGGCCACGGAGGTGTCCAGCCCGCCCGAGTACGCCAACACTATGCGCTCCATGCCAACTCCTTTGCTCCTTGCTAGCCCCGCGCCCAGCCTTCCAGCATGCGGCTGACCTCCCGGCCGGCGCGCGCGTGCCGCGTGATTATCAGGATCGTGTCGTCACCGGCGACCGTGCCGACGACCTCCGGCAACGCCGCGCGGTCGATGGCCACCGCGAGCGGCGGCGCCTGGCCGGGATCCGTCCGCAGCACCAGCAACTGCTGGACCTGATCCAGCCGGCGCAGATAGTCCGCGACCGCCTTCTGGAGGCCGTCGCCGCCGGCGTCGCGCCCCCCGGGCGGCACGCCGGGCTTCTGGTACGCGCCGTCCGCCGCCCGCTTGACGAGCTGCAGCTCCTTGATGTCCCTCGAAATCGTCGCCTGCGTGGCGTGGAAGCCGCGGGCGCGCAGCCTGCGGCACAACTCCTCCTGGCTGCACACCGACTCGTGCGTGACGAGCTCGAGGATCGCCGACTGCCTGTAGCGTTTCATTATTATCCCTAAAGGTGCATCATTATACATAACGCGGCGGTTCGATCAACCGTTGATAACCGGCCAATAAAACGATAAATTTTTCGAACCAGCGTATCCACGCGGTTGATCGTGCGCAACCTGCCGCGTATAATCTACCGCTTCAAAGAATACTTACTCATGTCTGGCATTCGTGTTGGCATCGCGGGCGTGACCGGCTACGGCGGGCAGGAGCTGCTGCGCCTGGCGGCGCGGCACCCGGGCCTGGAGGTCACGGCGGCCATGGCGTCCAGCGCCCGTGAAGGCGAGCGGGCGCTGCCGGCGCTGACCGGCCTCTGGGCGGGCGACGTGGAGCCGCTGTCCGCCGCAGATCTCGCGCGCTCCACGGACGCCGTGTTCCTCGCACTGCCCGAAGCGGCCAGCGCCGAGCTGGTGCCCGAGCTCGCCGCACGCGGCACGCGCGTCTTCGATCTGTCGGGCGCATTCCGGCTGCGGAGCGCCGCCGCGCGGGCGCGCTGGTACCCCAGGACGCCGGACCTGGACCTGCCGGTCCTCTATGGACTGACGGAGCGCTGCCGCACGGCGCTCGCCGGCGCGCGCGTCGTCACGTGTCCGGGATGCTATCCGACCGCGGCGCTCCTGGCGCTGCAGCCGCTCGCGGACGCCGGGGCCATCGCGGGGGACGTGGTGATCGACGCCAAGTCCGGCATCTCCGGGGCCGGCAAGACCCCGAGCGAGAAGACGCATTTCTCGGAGCGCCACGGCAGCGTCGCCGCCTACGGCGTGCTGGCGCACCGCCATTCCGCGGAGATCGAGCAGGAGCTGGATCGGGAGGTCACGTTCGTTCCGCATCTGGTGCCGCTGGATCGCGGCATCCTGGCGACGATCTACGCCCGCGTGCGTCCCGGCACCGGGGAGGACGAGGTCGCCGGGCTGCTGGAGCAGGCGTACGGCGACGCCCCGCTGGTCCGGCTGCGGCACGCCGCGCTGCCGGACATCAAGCAGGTGGCGTACACCAACTTCTGCGACATCGGGTGGAAGCTGGATGCCGGCAGCGGGCGCCTGGTGCTGGTCTCGTGCCTGGACAACCTCGGGAAGGGCGCGGCGGGCCAGGCCATCCAGAACCTCAACGTGGCGTTCGGCCTGGAAGAGCAGGCGGGGTTGCTCTGAAGAACTCTCTCCATGTCATCAAGTTCGGCGGCGAGCTGCTGGACGAGCCGCGCCAGCGGCGGCGGATCGCGCGCGCGGTGTGTGCGGCCGCGGCCACGCGGCGCGTGGTGGTCGTGCACGGCGGCGGCCGGGAGGTCGATGCCGATCTGGCGCGCCTCGGCATCCCCAAGCGGACCGTCGACGGCGTCAGGATCACGGACGCCGCCACGCTGGACATCGTGCTGGGCGTGCTGGCCGGCCGGGTGAATACACGGCTGGTGGCCGCGCTCGGCGCCGCCGGGGCCAGCGCCATCGGCCTGACCGGCGTCGACGCCGGCCTGGCCATCGTCAAGCCCGCGCGGAGCTACCGGGCGACCGACGGGACGTCCGTCGACCTGGGGTTCGTCGGCCTGCCGGGGCGGGCGCGCCGCCCGCCCGAGCTGTTGAACACGTTGACGGACGCCGGTCACATACCGGTGGTGGCCAGCATCGGGACCGACGGCAAGGGCCGGCTGTTCAACGTCAACGCCGACACCCTGGCCGCCGACCTCGCGGCGCGCGCCGGCGCGATGCGGCTGACGATAGCCGGCACGACAGCCGGTGTGCTGGACGCTTCCGGGGCGACCATCCCGGTCGTGGACGACGAACGGCTCGATCGGCTCATTCATGAGGGCCACGCGAGCGCCGGCATGATCGCCAAGCTGCTGGCCTGCCGGGCCGCGGGCCGCGGCCGCGTGGACGAAGTCCGCATCGTCGACGGGCGGCGGCGCGGCGCGCTGGACGACGAGTTGCAGACAGCCGCTACGCGCGTAACGGCGTGCGGGCGGCGGAGGAGCAGGCGATGACGACGGCGGCGGACCAGGTGCTGAGTGTCGAGGCGGCGCATATCCTGCAGGTGTACAAGCGCCTGCCGCTGGTGCTGGTGCGCGGCGCCGGCGCGCGCGTCACCGACTGCGACGGCCGCGAGTACATCGACCTGCTGTCGGGCATCGGGGTGGTGTCGCTGGGCCATGGACATACCGGACTGACGCGGGCAATCGCGGCGCAGGCGGAGGAGTTGCTTCACACGTCGAACCTGTTCTTCCACCCCCTGCAGGGACAGCTCGCCGCACGGCTGTCGCGCCTGTCGGGGCTGCCGCGCGCCTTCTTCTGCAACAGCGGCACGGAAGCCGTCGAGGCATGCCTCAAATTCGCACGGCGCTACTGGCACACGGCGGGCAGCCGCGGCCGCACGGAGATCGTGGCGTTCGAGCGCGCGTTCCACGGCCGCACGTTCGGCTCGCTGTCGGTGACGTCCGGGGCGCCCTACCGGGAGCCCTTCGCGCCGCTCGTGCCCGGCGTGCGCTTCGTGCCGCCGGACGACCCCGAGGCGCTCCGCGCGGCGGTCACCTCCGCAACCGCCGCGGTCATCGTCGAGCCGATACAAGGGGAAGGGGGCGTCTGGCCGCTGTCGCGGACGATGGCCGACGCGCTGACCGCCGTGTGCGAGGAGACGGGCACGTTGCTGATCGCCGACGAGATCCAGTGCGGGCTGGGCCGCACGGGCCGGCCGTTCCACTCGGCCGCGCTGGGGCTGCGTCCCGACCTTATGGCCCTGGGCAAGGCGCTGGGCGGCGGCGTGCCGGTCGGCGCGGCGCTGCTGAGCGAGCGGGTCGCCGCCAACGTCGCCTTCGGCGACCACGGCAGCACTTACGGCGGCAACCTGCTCGCCTGCCGCGCGGCGCTCGTGTTCGTGGATGCGCTCGAGAACGGCCTCACGGAGCGCGTCGCCGAGGCCGGCGCGCACCTGGAGCGCGGATTGCGGCGGCTGGCAGCGCAGCATGCGACGGTCGGTGAAATTCGCGGCGCCGGACTGATGCGGGGCTTCGAGGTCGCGCCCGAGGTTGCCGACGGGATCGTCGCCGCCGGCCTCGAGCGCGGCGTGATCGTCAATCGGACGGCCGGCACCGTGGTCCGGCTGTTGCCGCCGCTGACCATATCCGACGCGGATATCGACGAGGGACTCGCGCGGCTGGGCGCGGCGCTCGAGGACGCCTCATGAGCGGGACGGCGACGATGACGATACCAGCAGCCGCGGCGGAGACCCGGAACGACGTGGTCGCTATCCGCCCGGCCGGCGCCGACGAGGCGCCCATCCTCTTCCAGTTGATCACGGACAACCTGGAGGTTGGACACCTGCTGCCCCGGCCGCTGGGAGAAGTGGTGTTGCACGTGCCGCGCTTCCTGGTCGCGGCCGCCCCGGACGGCATCGCCGGCTGCGCCGAGCTGGCGCGGTTGGGGCCGCGGGTCGCGGAGGTGCGCTCGCTCGTCGTTTCGGCGGAGCACCGCCGGCACGGCATCGGCACGCTGCTGCTGAACGCCATCGTGGCGCGCGCACGGGAGCAGGGCTACCCGCGGCTGTGCGCCTTCACGCACGACCCGCGCCCCTTCATCCGCATTGGTTTCTCCATCGTGCCGCACCAGTGGGTGCCCGAGAAGATAGCGACCGACTGCCACGACTGCGTCTGGTTCCGGCGCTGCCGGCAGTACGCCGTCATCCTCGACCTGCAGCCGAAGGCGGACCGGCCGTGACCAGGCCGATCGGCGGCGGCATCACGGCGGCGGCAGGCTTCCGGACGGCGGCCGTGGCGTGCGGCCTCAAGAAGGACATGCTCGACCTGGCGCTCATCGCCGCCGACGACGCGGCCAGCGCGGCGGCCGTGTTCACGACCAACCTTGTGGTGGCCGCGCCGGTGCTCGTCGCACAGCGCCACCTGGCGGCGTCGGGCGGCAGGGCCCGCGCCATCGCCGTCAACAGCGGCTGCGCCAACGCCTGCACGGGCGCTCGAGGCTTGGCCGCGGCGGACGCCATGGCCGCGGTGGTCGCGCGCGAGGTCGGTTGTCCGCTCGAACAGGTGCTCATCGCCTCGACCGGCGTCATCGGCCAGCACCTGGACTCGGCAAGGATCGCGCGCGGGGTGGCGGCGGCAGTTCCGCTGCTCGGACGCGACGCCCATGCCGCCGCGGCCGAGGCCATCATGACCACCGACGTCGCACCCAAGGAAGCGGCGCTGCGGGTGGACACGCCGGCAGGCGCGTTCACCATCGGCGGGATGGTCAAGGGCGCCGGCATGATCGAGCCGAACATGGCCACGATGCTCGGCTTCCTGACGACCGATGCCGCGGTCGAGCCCGCGCGGCTCAAGCGGGCATTGTCCGCGGCGGTCGCGGACACGTTCAACGCAATCACGGTGGACGGCGAAAGCTCGACGAACGACGCCGTGTTCCTCCTGGCCAGCGGCGCCAGCGGCGTCGCGATCGACGACGCCGCGCACGCGCCCTTCGTGGACGCGCTGCGGGAGGTATGCGGCACGCTGGCGCGCGAGATTGTCCGCGGCGGCGAGGGCGCGACGAAGCTTGTCTCCGTCCGCGTGACCGGCGCGGCGTCGGACGCCGACGCGCGGCGCGCGGCGCGCGACATCGCCAATTCGCTGCTGGTCAAGACGGCGTTGAACGGCGGCGACCCGAACTGGGGCCGGCTGATTGCCGTGGCCGGCCGGGCCGGCGTGGCGCTGGATCCCGTCCGCGCCCAGGTGCGCATCGGGCCCGCGGTGCTGTTCGCGGACGACACGGTGTTCGAAGACCGGGAGCCGGACGCGGTGGCGCACCTCGCCGGCAGCGAGGTCGAAGTGGCCGTGGACCTCGGCACGGGCGGCGGTCATGACGCGACCGTCTGGACGTGCGATCTCAGCGCGGAATACGTCCGCATCAACGCCGACTACCGGACATGAACACTGGTACGCTCGCCGGCCGCTGCTTCCTGTCGGTGCTCGACTTCAGTCCCGACGACCTGGAACACCACCTCGCGCTGGCCGCGACGCTCAAGCGGGATCGCCGCCTGGGCCGCGAGGCGGCCACCTCCGCCGCATTGCAGGGCACCTACGTCGCCATCCTGTTCGAGAAGCCGTCCCTGCGGACGCGCTCGACGTTCGAGATCGCGATTCGGGAGTTGGGCGGCGACTTCATCGATCCGTCGGCCGACGTGGCCCTGGGAACGCGCGAGTCGCTGGCCGACGTGGGCCGCAGTCTCGAGCGCTGGGTCGAAGGCGCGGTCGTGCGGACGTACGACCAGGCGCGCATCGTCGATCTCGCCATGGCCACCAGCGAGTTGCGCGTGATCAACGCGCTGAGCAACGACGAGCACCCGTGCCAGGCGCTCGCCGACTGCCTCACGCTGCAGGAGCGCTGGGGCACGCTGCGGGGGCGGCGCGTCGCCTTCGTGGGCGACGGCAACAACGTGGCGACCTCGTTCGCCCAGGCGGCGACGATGCTCGGCGTAACCGTGCACGTCGCGACGCCGGAAGGCTTTGCGCTGCCGGCGCAGGTCGGCGCCGACGTCGAGCGGATCGCGCGGCACGGCGCCGAGCTCGTGCAGTTCACCGACCCGGTTGCCGCGGTGCGCGGCGTCGACGCGGTCTATACGGACGTCTGGACGTCGATGGGCCGCGAGGGCGAGCAGGCGGAACGCAACCGGCTGTTCGCGCCGTTTCAGGTCAACGAGGCACTGCTGGCGCACGCCGGCGCCGACGTCTGCTTCCTGCACTGCCTGCCGGCGCATCGCGGCGAGGAGGTCACCGACGCGGTGATCGACGGACCGGCTTCGGTCGTATTCGACCAGGCCGAGAACCGGCTGCACACCGGCAAGGCCCTCCTGGTGATGCTCTTCGAGGACTAGCAGCCCGTGGCGAAAGCCCCGCTGCATTCGACCGGCCATGCATCCCGCCTGACTGTGTTGTTCCTCGCTCACATACTATGCAAGTATGCTCGCTCGTCACGCCTTGTCAGCCGGGCGCCTGACCGGTCTCGGTGCGACGCGGGTTTTCGCCACGGACTGCTACCACCATGCCGGTGAGCGAATCGGTCATTCGCAGAATGACGCGGCTCGCGGCTGAGCACGGCGCGATCAATCTCGCGCAGGGATTCACGGACGAGCCGCCGCCCTATGCGCTGGTCTGGGGCGCGATCGCGGCGCTGCTCGGCGGCAGCGACGCCGGCATCGAGCGCCTCGATCGGGCCGCGGTGACCGATTCGCCCGGAGACGGCGGCCGGGACGCGCCCGTGCTGCTGCGGGAAGCGCTCCGGGGCCTGCAGGGCGGCCGCGACGAGCTGAACCAGTATTCCTACCCGTTCGGCCTGCCCGGGCTGCGCCGCGCCATCGCCGCCTACACCGCGCGCTGGAGCGGCTTCGAGCCCGATCCGGAAACCGAGACGACCGTGGTGCTCGGCTCCACGGAGGGGCTCGCGGCGGTGCTTGCGGCCGCCGGCCGCCGCGGCGACGGCCTAGTCGTCATCGAGCCGTTCCACGAAATGTACCCGGCGCAGGCGGCGGTGTTCGGGCTGACGCCGCGCTACGTGCGGCTGCGGGAGTCTGCACGCGACGGCGCCTGGCGGCTCGACGCCGACGAGTTGCGCCGCGCGGCGGCCGGCGCCCGCCTGCTCATCCTGAACTCGCCGCACAACCCCACTGGCAAGGTGTTCGACGCCAGCGAGCTCGAGACGCTGGCCGAGGTCGCGCGCGCCGAGGATCTCATCGTCGTCACGGACGAGATCTACGAGCACATCGTGTTCGACGGCGCGCGCCACCGCTCCATCGCCACCCTGCCCGGCATGCGCGAGCGGACCGTCGTCGTGAACTCAATCTCCAAGACGGCCAACGCCACCGGCTGGCGGGTCGGCTGGGTGCTGGCGCCGGCGCACCTGACGCCGCGCATTCGCGCGGTGCACGATACGCTGGTGATTCAGGCGCCCACCCCGCTGCAGCGCGCGGCCGTCGAGCTGCTGGCGCTGCCCGAAGCGTTCTTCCACGGCCTTGCGCGTGCGTATGCTGGCAAGCGCGCGTTACTCGGCGACGCGCTGCGCGCCGCAGGCTTCCGGATCAGCGAGCCGCACGGCGCCTACTACTTCTTTGCGGACTACCGGGCCGTCCCCGCCGTCGGCCAATTGGAGCCGATGGCCGCCGCCCTGCACCTGATCGAGCACGCCGGCGTGGCGGCGGTGCCCGGCGACAACTTCTACGCCGCCGACGGCGGCGACCGCTACCTGCGCTTCGCCTTCTGTCGCAGCCGCGACACCCTTGCCGCGGCGGCCCGCCGCCTCCGCGCGAGCGTCCTGCCGGCGCGGTAGAGCTAGGCGCCGCCGCCTTCTACGCGCGCGGCCGCCGCTTCGACCTTGCGGGCGAGCTTCTGCTTGTACTCGTCGAGCGCCGCGGCGATCCGCGGGTCGCCGACCGCCAGGATCTGGGCGGCCAGCACCGCCGCGTTCGTCGCGCCCGCGGCGCCCACCGAAACGGTGGCCACCGGCACGCCGGGCGGCATCTGCACGGTGGCGAGCAGCGCGTCCCACCCCTTGAGGGGCGAGGAGTCGATCGGCACGCCGATAACGGGCTGCGTGGCATGGGCCGCCACGACGCCGGCCAGATGCGCCGCGGCGCCGGCGCCGACGATGAACACGCCCACGCCCTCCTCGCGCGCCTGCTGCACCAGCCGGTGGACGCGGTCGGGCGAGCGGTGCGCCGAGGCCACCGTCATCCCGCATTCGATCCCGAACTCCTGCAACTGGTTGACCGCGCGCTGCATCACTGCCGCATCGGAATCGGAACCCATCAGAATCTGCACCTGTCGCTTCGCCATTACTCTTCCTCGACCTCCGCCGTTGGTATGGCCTTCCTGCCAATGTCGGTCCGGACGTGCTTGTCCGGAAAGGAAATGCACGCCGCGGCCTCGTACGCCCGGTCGCGCGCCTCGCTGAACGTGCCGCCGCGCGCGACCACGGTCAGCACCCTGCCCCCGCTCGTTACGATACGGCCGTCCAGCACGCGCGAGCCGGCGTGGAAGACGACCACGCCGGGCACCGCGCCCGCGGCCTCCAGGCCGCCGATCTCATGGCCCGTCCGGTAAGCGCCGGGATAGCCGCCCGACGCCACGACGACGCCGACGTGCGGGTTGCCCGACGTGCGCCAGGACGCCCCTCCCAGGTCGCCGGTTGCCGCCGCGTGCAGCACGGGCGCGAGATCCGTCTCGATCATCGGCAGCACGACCTGCGCTTCCGGGTCGCCGAAACGGACATTGAACTCGATCACCTGCGGGCCGTCGCGCGTCAGCATCAGACCGACATAGAGCACGCCGCGGTACTCCTCGCCTTCCGCGCGCAACCCGTCCAGGACCGGCTGGACGATCTCCCGCATCACGCGGGCGGCGAGCGCCTCCGAAACCAGCGGGCTGGGCGCGAAGGCGCCCATGCCGCCCGTATTCGGCCCCTGGTCGCCGTCGAACGCCCGCTTGTGGTCCTGGGCCGACGGCAGCGCCAACCCGCGCCGGCCGTCGCAGAGCACGAAGAACGACGCCTCGTCGCCGGCGAGGCATTCCTCGATCACCACCGTGGCGCCGGCCGCGCCGAAGCGCCCGTCCACCATGGCCGCGCGCACTGCCGCCTCCGCGGCCGCGCGGTCCGGCGCCACGGTCACGCCCTTGCCCGCGGCCAGCCCGTCGGCCTTGACGACAACCGGAAAACCGAACTCGTCTCCGGCCACGGCGGCGAGTGCCGCGGCCGGCGTGTCGCACACCCGAAAGCGGGCCGTGGGTATGCCGTGCCGGGCCATGAACTGCTTGGCGTACACCTTGCTGCTCTCGAGCCGCGCCGCGGCCCGGCGCGGTCCGAACAGCGGCCGGCCGGCGGCGGCAAACACGTCCGCCACCCCGTTGGCGAGCGGCAGCTCGGGACCGACCACCGTGAAATCGACCTGCTCCCGCTCCGCGGCCGCGAGGATCGCCGCGGGATCGGCGACGTCCAGCGGCACGCAGCGGGCCAGGCCGGCGATTCCGGCGTTGCCCGGGCCGCACACCAGCTCGCGCACCGTTGCTTCGCCGCACAGCTTCCACGCGAGGGCATGCTCGCGCGCCCCGCTTCCTACCAACAGCACTTTCATCTGCATACTCCGTGCGCTTGCAACCGCCGCGGCTTTCCGCCTAACATCTGTGGTTCGGTTCGCGCTTCCGCGCGGTCCCGCGTGGGAGCGTTCAACCGCCCGAGGGGGTGACAACGCAGTTGGCGGAAGTCAGAATTCAGCAAGGCGAGTCAATCGAGGGCGCGCTTCGGCGTTTCAAGCGGAAAGTCCAGCAGGAAGATATCATCAAGGATATCAAGAAGCATTCCTACTATCTGAAACCGGGAGACAAGCGCCGCGCAAAGCAGGCCCTGGCCCGGAAACGCAGCCGCAAGAAGATGCGGCGCGAGTCCGACTAGCAGTCCGTGGTGAAACCCCGCGTCGCACCGAGAGCGGCGAGGCGCGCGGCTGACAAGGCGCGAGAAGCGAGCATATTCAACCATATGTGAGCGACGAGCAACGCCGTCAGGCGTGATGCATCGTCGCTCGAATGCAGCGGGGCTTTTGCCACGGGCTGCTAGCCGCGCACGGGCGGCTCGGACGTCGGAGGGTAATGCACAATGGAGATCGAACAGCGCCCCAGCGGCGATGTCATCATCCTGGATCTCAGGGGCAAGCTGACCATCGGCAGCGGTGACGAGTTGCTGAAGGACAAGATCCACAGCCTGATTCAGCAGGGCCACAAGAATCTCCTGCTGAACCTTGCCGCTGTGCCGTACGTGGACAGCGCTGGTCTCGGCGCCATCGTCAGCAGCTATACGACGGTCAGCCGCGAAGGCGGCAGCCTCAAGCTGCTGGGCCTGACCAGCCGCATCGAAGACCTGCTGTCCATCACCAAGCTGCTCACGGTGTTCGACACGTACGAGTCGGAGTCGGACGCCGTCGCCAGCTTCGGCGGCTGACGGCCGCCTTCCCGTCCCACGGGTGCGTCACTCCTGCCTCCCGGGCGGACGCGCCGGCCGGCGATCCTGCCGCCGTAAGGGTGGCGAGCGGTTCTTCGAGGGTGCCTCATGTCCGAATTCTCCGTAGAGTCAGAAGGCGTCGACGTCGAGCGCATCATGGAGCAGATCCGCGCTCGCATCCGGGCCAACCGCGGCGCGGAAGCCTCGGACGCCGAGATCCGGCAGCAGGCGGGCTCCAGGGCGGCGCAGGTGGTCGATCCCGCCGGCGCCCGGTCGGCGCTCGCCGCGCGACCGCAACCGGAACGGGCAGAGCCCGCCCCGCGCCCGTCCGAGTCGTTCGATTTCGACCAGGACACGATCTACCGGTCGTCGCGCGGCGCGATCGGACGCGTCCTGTACGGCGTCCGCAAGCTGCTGAGTCCGCTGCTGAAGTTCTTCTTCAACATCCAGCCGGTCGCGCACGCGCTCGCCGTGCAGTCCAGGCTCAACAGGCAGCAGGCGGCGTTCGACGACCGCGTGGCGCGGCTGTTCGATTCGAGCAGCGCCAGGCTGGAGGCGCGGGAAGAGATCGACAAGCTGAACCACCAGGTCATGCTCGACCTCGTCGCGGAGATGACGCGCCTGTCCGTCGAGATGAAGAATCACCGCGCGCTCGTGGAATCCGTGTCCGCGCGGCTGGACTTCTTCGAGCGTCAGGCGCGGGCGAGGGAGGCGGGCGGGCAGGCGCGAGCGAGTTCCCAGGCCGCGGAACAACCGGGCGCGGAAGGCCGGACGGAGGGCGCGGAGCCCACGCGGCGGCGGCGGCGGCGCGGGCGGCGGCGTTCGGGTCGCGCGGCCGAGGCTGCGGAGACGCCGGCCGAAACATCCGGAAACAACTCGACGGAAACGGCTGGCAGCGCGGCGGCGGCCGACGGCCCGTCCGAAGCGCCCGAACCGACCCCGCAACCACCGGAGGGCGCGCCCGCGGCAGCAGCTCCCGACGTGGGCGCGACGCCAACGGCCGGCGAGACGGCCGCGGCAACCCCGGCCAGCGGCGAGACGGCACCGGCCAGCGAGCCCGCGACGACAGCCCCGGACGGCGGCGAGACGGCGCCAGCGACCGGCGGCGAAGCACAATCGGAACCACCCAAACCCGCCCCCGCCCCTGAACCAGAGACCTGACGGCCTGTCGGACCATGAAGTTGGCAGTGGTCGTCCAGCGCTACGGTCTCGAGATCAACGGCGGCGCGGAGCTCCATGCGCGCTACATCGCCGAGCGGCTCGCGCGTCACGCCGAGGTAGAGGTCCTCACGACCTGCGCGCGGGACTACGTCACCTGGCGGAATGAATACCAGCCGGGGTCCGAGTCGATCCACGGACTGACGGTGCGCCGGTTCCCCGTCAGCCGGCCGCGCAGGCCGGTCGACTTCGCACGCCGGTCGGACAAGGTGTTCACGCGCCGGCATTCGATCGAGGACGAGCTCCGCTGGCTGTCCAGCGAGGGTCCGACGAGTCCGGCCCTCCTGGCGCACCTTCGCGACCACGCGCGCGAGTACGACTTCTGCCTGTTCTTCAGCTACCGCTACTACCACGCCTATCACGGCATCCGCGCCCTGCCCGGACGCGCGCTGCTCGTGCCGACCGCGGAACGCGATCCGGCGCTTGGTCTGGCCATCTTCGGCCCGACGTTCCGGGGTGTACGGGCGATCTTCTACAACTCGTTCGAGGAGCGCGCCCTCATACAGGAGATCGCGGGCAACGAGGAAGTGCCGGGGGTCGTGGTCGGCGTCGGATCCGAGGTGCCGTCAAGGGCGAGCGCGCGGCGGTTTCGCGAGCGGACCGGCATCAGGCGCCGCTTCGCGCTGTACGTCGGGCGCATCGACAGGAACAAGGGGTGCGCCGACCTGTTCAGCCACTACGAGCGCTACGCGGAGGACGGCGGGCGGCTCGATCTCGTGCTCTGCGGAGCAGCGATCATCCCGGTGCCCGACAGCCCGCGCATCCACTACCTCGGCTTCGTGTCGGAAGAGGAGAAGTACGACGCGCTGGCCGCGGCGGACCTCCTGATCATGCCCTCGCAATACGAGAGCCTGTCGATGGTGACGCTGGAGGCGTGGGCCATGGGGCTGCCGGTGCTGGTCAACGGCCTGTGCGAGGTGCTCCACGGCCAGGCGGTCCGCAGCAACGCCGGCCTGTACTACGCCAGCTATGAAGAGTTCGCCGAGGCGCTGCGCCTGCTGGAAAGCAACCGGCGGCTGCGCTCCGCGCTGGGCGCCAACGGCCGCCGCTACTTCCGCCAGCACTACGCGTGGCCCGTCATCGAGCAGAAATACCTGGAGTTGCTCCGGCAGCTTCAGAAAGACGAAGCCGCGGCGACCGACACTACGATCGAGCCGCTGCCCGGCTGGCTCGCGCGGCGCCGGCGCCAGTGCCCTCCCGCAAACACCGTACTGGAGCGCGCGGCGCGCGGTCCGGTGATGCCGGACGGGAAGCGGCGCGCCCCCGCCGGGAGCGCGTAACCGCCGTGAGAATCGCCTGCATAGCGCCGCGTTACGGCGCCGAGATCCTCGGCGGGCCGGAGCTTTACTGCCGGCTGGTCGCCGAACGCCTGTCGGCGGTCCACACGGTGGAGGTGCTGACGACATGCGCGCGCGACGACACGACCTGGGCCAACGCCTACTCCGCGGGCACAGATCGAATCCGCGGCGTGACCGTGCGGCGCTTCGCCAATGCGGAGACCCGCGACGCCGCGGCGTTCCGCGCCTGCTCGGAGCGGGTGTTCGGCGCGCCGCACACGGCGCAGGACGAAGAGACCTGGCTGCGGCAGCATGGCCCCTGGTGTCCGGCGCTCATAGAGCACCTGGAACAGGAGCACCGGAGCTATGACGCGCTGATCTTCTTCTCCTGCCTCCACGCCCCGACCGTCCTGGGCCTGCGCGTCGCCCCGCGGCGGAGCATCCTGGTGCCGGCGGTGCGCGAGCATCCTGCGCTCGGCCTCGAGTTCTGCAAGGAAGTGTTCGCCCGGCCGGCCGCCATCGCCTATGCAACGGCCGTCGAGAGCGGCTTCCTGCGGAGCCGCTTCGCGACCCGGGCACCGGTCGAGGAGGTGGTCGGGTGCGGCGTCGACCTGCCTCCCGGACTGGATCCGGCGCAGCCGGACCCGCCGGACGACGAGGTTGACGACGACGCGCCCGCGGTGGGAGCGGTCTGGAACGCCGGCGGGCCCGGCGCCGGCTTCCGGCGCCGCCACCGCCTGTTCGGACCGTTCGCCCTCTGCAGCGCCAGGGTCCGTTCGGGATGGGGCTGCGAGGAACTGATCGAGTACTTCGGACGGTACGCGGCGCAGCACGGAGATGCCGATCTGGCCTTGATGGGCGTCAAGCTGATGGAAATTCCCGACGAACCGTTCATCCGCTTTGCGGGCACGCTGGCTGAGAACGATCGACTGGAGGCGTTCGCCGCCGCCAGCGTCGTGCTGGCCCCCGCCCCCGAGGAGAGCACCTCATTGCACGTGCTGGAAGCGTTTGCGGCCGGTACGCCGGTGCTGGCGAATGGACGCAGCGACGTGTTGACGCACCATTGCCAGCGCAGCGACGCCGGCCTGTACTACGCCGACGGCGACGAGTTCGTCGAGTGCCTGCGGCTGTTGATGAACAACGCCGAGCTGCGGGAAAAGATGGGCCGCAACGGCCGGCGCTACGTCGAGGAGCAGCACTGCTGGCCGGTCGTTCTCGAGAAGTACGACGAACTGATCGCGGCGGTGGCGCCGCGCCGCGGCGCACGCCGCGCGACAGGGCGATCGCGAGGCGGAAAGGGCCGGCCGCGCCGCACGCGTCAGGCGAGCAAGAGCTAGCCGCGCGGCGAGAGCCGTCTCTCCAGCAGGTCGGCGGCAATCGACTCCGCACGGTTGCCGTGCCGCGCCCGTGCGGGCACCCGCTCCGGCGGATCGTCCCGCGTCGACGGCGCCGGGCCGCGACTGCCGCGAGGATGGATCCCGTAGCGCTTGATCATCTCGTTGAGCGTCGTCGGCTTCACCTGCAGCAGCTCCGCGGCCCGCTTTTGGACGCCCCCGGCCGCCTCCAGGGACCGCGATATCAGCATCGTCTCCATTTCTTCCATCACCTTGCGGAGCGGGAGCCCGCCGGGCGGCATCTCGAAAGCGGGCGGCGGCAGCCGTTGCGAGCTTCTGACCGCCTCGGGCATCAGATCGGCGCTGATCGTCGTTCCGGTCGCAAATACGACCGCGCGCTCAATCGCGTTCTCGAGCTCTCTCACGTTGCCCGGCCAGTGGTAGTCCTCCATCAGGCGGATGGCTTCGGGCGCCAGATCCAGTCCCGGCTTGTGGTTCTCCTCGCCGTACTTGGTCAGGAAGTGCTGCGCAAGCAGCGGGATGTCTTCCGGCCGGTCACGCAGCCCCGGAAGCTCGACGGTGATGACGTGCAGGCGGTAATAGAGGTCTTCCCTGAACCGGCCGGCGTCGACGAGCTGCTTCAGGTCGATGTTGGTGGCGGCGATGATGCGCACGTCCACCTTCAGCGTGTCGACGCCGCCCAGACGCATGAACTCGCGCTCCTGAATCACGCGGAGCAGCTTCGCCTGCGTCTCCAGGGGCACGATCCCGATCTCGTCGAAGAAGATGCTGCCGCGGTCGGCCAGCTCGAACAGCCCCTTCTTCGGCGAGACGGCGCCCGTGAACGCCCCCTTCACGTGGCCGAAGAGGTTGGATTCGAACAGGTCGGGGGGCAGGCTGCCGGAGTTGACCGTGATGAACGGCCGGTCGCTGCGCAGCGACTTGGCGTGAATCGCCCGCGCCACCAGCTCCTTGCCGGTTCCGCTCTCGCCCTGGATCAGGATGGTCGTGCGGGTCGGCGCCGCCTGGCTGACGAGATCGAACACCCGCTGCATGCGCGAGCTGCGGCCCACCAGCTCGCTGAAGCGGTGGCCCTGCAGCTTCAGGCTCTGGCGCAGCGTGCGGTTCTCGGTGACCAGGCGGTGCTGCTCGACCGCGTTGCGCAGCACCACGAGCACCTCGTCGTTCTTGAACGGCTTCTCGATGAAGTCGAACGCGCCGCGCTTGAATGCCTCGCGCGTGTTGGCCGCGGTGCCGAACGCCGTGATCATGACGACCGGCAGCTCGGGATCGATGGCCTTCAGCCGCTCCAGCACGTCGATGCCGTTGATGTCCGGCAGCATCACGTCGACGATCGCAACGTCGAGGGACTCCGCCTCGGCGGCTTCGATTGCCTCCTCGCCGGAGGCGGCCAGCCGGACGCGGCAACCCTCGCGCGCGAGCAGGGACTCGAGCACGTCGCGCATGACCTCTTCGTCGTCGACGATCAGCACGGAAGAGTTGTGCAGCATGTCCGGATGCACGCGATCAGCCGGCGGCGGCGGCGCTGCGGTCGCGCGCCGCGGCCAGCGGGAACGCCAGCGTGAACCGCGTGCCGCGATCGGGCTCGCTCTCGCACGTGATTACGCCGCGATGCTCCCGCACGACGCCGTACGTGACGGAAAGGCCCAGGCCGGTGCCCTTCCCCATCGCCTTGGTGGTGAAGAACGGATCGTAGATGCGCGGCAGGATGTTCGGCGCAATCCCGGAGCCGGTATCGGCCACCTCGACGATGGCCTCGTTGCCGGGGACGCGCGTGAGCACGGTGAGCCAGCCGCCGTTCGGCATGGCGTCGCGCGCGTTGAGAAACAGGTTCAGGAACACCTGCTGCAGCTTGAACTCGACACCCTGCACCATGACCGGGGCGCCGACCAGCTCCCGCCGAACCTTGACGCTGGCGGCCGCCAACTGCGGTTCGATCTGCGCCAGCACCTCGTTCACGACGCTGTTGATGTCCACGCGGGTGGCGGTGTCCGAGCGCCCGGGACGGGCCAGGTTCAGGAGGCCGGTGACGATCTTCGCCGCCCGGAACGTCTGCCGCTCGATCTTCTTGAGCACGCCGGTGCGAGGGTCGTCCGGATCGGCTTCATCGAGCAGCATCTGCGTATAACTCGATATGCCGGTCAGCGGCGTGTTCACCTCGTGCGCCACGCCGGCGGCGAGCAGGCCGACCGACGCCATCTTCTCCGACGTCTGCAGTTGCTCCTCGAGCTGGACGCGTTCCGTGATGTCCTCGACGATGACTATCATGCCGCTGGTATCGCCGCCCTGCGTGCGCAGCGGTGCGGCGGCCAGATTGACCAGCAGGCGGCGGCGGCCGGCGGCATGCCTGGACAGCAGCGGGACGCGGTAGCAGGTGGTGGGACTCCCGCCGCCGTCCTGCCGCAGCCGTTCGACCGTCGGCGCGTCGAAGAGATCGTCCAGCGTGCGGCCGACCGCATCGTCGTGCGCCACCCCGTAGAGCCGTTCGAGCGCGGCGTTCCAGAAGTTGACGCGGCCGTTGAGGTCGACCGCCAGCAGGCCGTCGCTCAGCGACGTGATGATGTTCTGGCTGAACTGGTGCATCTGGTCGAGCTCGGCCGCCTTGCGCTGCAGCCGGCCGTAGAGCCGGCCGTTCTCGATCGCCGTGGCGACCTGGCCGGCTACGGCCTCCAGCAACGCCATGTCCTCGCTGCTCAGCGGCTCCCCCGACTGCCGGCGGCCCAGGGCCATGACCGCAATCGTCTTCTCCTGTGCGACGCAGGGAACGAAGCAGTAGATCCCGTGCCGCCCCCAGAGGGCCGCCTCGTCGGGGTCGAGACGCTCCCGTGCCGCCGGGTCGTCGAGCGCAACGGCGCGGTGCTTCCGCAGCAGGCGTTCCATGCTGGTCCCGGTGCGCAGCGGGGGCGGCTCGCTCTCGAATCCCGACCAACTGACCGGCCGGAACGCGTCCTGCGGCGCCTCGCCGTCGGCCGCTCCCTGCAGCAGCATCATCCGTTCGACGTCCAGCGTCTCGGAGACGCGGGTCACCAGGTTGTCGGCCAGTCGGCCGAGGTTGAGATCGCTGTTGAGGTCACGGGCGAAGTTGACCAGGGCCCGCCGGTAGTCGTAGCGGTCGCGGTAGTAGACGCGGTCGAGCGCGGTCTGGATGCCGTCGCGCACCGGCCGGGCGAGCAGCACGACCACCAGCGTGGCCAGCAGCGCGATGATCGAGCTGTGCTGGTCGGACCCGTCCAGGAACACGTCGGTGGCGAGCGTCTCGAGAATCAGGTAGATCGCCGCCATCGCCGCCACGGCGACCGTATACACGAGGGCGCGCTTGACGATCACCTCGACATCGCGCAGGCGGTAGCGCACGATGGCGGAGGCGAACGCGAGCGGCATGAGCACCAGCGCAATCGCCGTCAACTGCAACTGCTCGGTACCGAAGCCGAGCAACCAGGGCACGGCGTAGCCGAGCACGAACGGGCCGCCGCCCAGCAGCGCGCCCGAGACAATCCACCGCAACTGGAGCCTGGCGCTGACGGTCGGCGCGCGGCGCAACGCGCGGATCACGATTGCGAGCCCGCCGATGACGCAGGCGGCCAGATAC
This sequence comes from Vicinamibacteria bacterium, assembly GCA_022820825.1. Taxonomy (GTDB): domain Bacteria; phylum Acidobacteriota; class Vicinamibacteria; order Vicinamibacterales; family UBA8438; genus JAAXGX01. The sequence goes on along the minus strand of JAJEEU010000092.1, from coordinate 14,410 downwards.
GCGATCTCCAACTGCCAGATCACCTCGACCACCCGCATCGACTGCCGCGTGGCCGTGTTCCCCGCGAGGACGGCGACCTCGGTCACGCCGAGCAGCAGCGACGGCGCGTACACCAGCGCGTACAGCCACTTCCCGAGCCGCCGCCGGGCGGCGCCTGGCGGGCGCTCGGGAAACACCAGGGCGAAGTGCATGAAGAGCGGCGCCAGCAGCAGGATCGCCACTTCGTCCGCCCAGAAGAACACCCAGTCGAGGGTGTCCAGCCGGCCGCTGAACGAGAACGCGAAGACGCCGAAGAACGCTACGGTGAGCCAGAAGAAGTGCAGCGTTGCCTGGTGATGGGGACTCCCCAGCCTGACCGCGGCCCCGATCAGCAGCGTGAAGACCCCGATGGCGGCCAGCACCGGATACATCCGCGGCTTGCCGCCCGGAATCGGCCGCAGCGTCAGCTCGCGCAGTTGCCGGTCGTCAAGGCGCAGCAGCGTGTAGGTGAGCGCGGCCCCCTCGCTGCGGGCGTGCAGGGTGCCGACCAGGTCGTCCGCCGCTTCGACGGGCGCGCCGTCCACGGCCAGCAGCACGTCGCCCGCCGCGATCCCGGCGAGCGCGGCCGGAGAGCCGGGCGATACCTCGGCCGCCACCGGGCCGCCCGGGCGGTCGACCCACAGCACGCCGTCCTCGACCTCCGACCACCTGGCGCGCAGGACGTTGGCCGCCGCCAGTCCCAGCAGCACCGCGACCAGCACGACGGCGAGCAGCGCCTGGCACCAACCGAGGAGGCGGTGCGCCAGACTGACGGGCGGACGGGGCGAGCGGACAGGCCCAGACATGAGCGAAGCGCCGGAAGAAAGCCGTCAGAAGTGCACGACGAGTCCGCCCACGACCTGCTTGGGCGGGTTCAGGACGAGCAACTCGTCGTAGATCGACGCGCCGGCCACCTGCTCGTAGAACAGGTTCCGCACATCGACCAGCACTTCCCATTCGCTGCCGCTGAACGGGGTGAACGGCAACGCCTGCTTCACGCGGAACGCGAAGCGGGTATCCAGCCCGCTACCGACCGATCCGGCGTCGGCGCGGGTGAACGACGAGTTGACGCGGGCCAGGACGACGACGCGCGTGGCGGTCTCCGGAATCTCCGTCTCGACCGATGTCGTGATGTCGTGTATCCGTTCCGGAGCGTGACCGCCGATGCCGAGCGCCGCCGGGGCCCATTCCGCGGCTGCCCAGGGCGCCCACCGGGCGTGCGCGGTGCTGTAGTCGACCACCCCGTGGACCCGTCCCGGCAGCTCGTGCTCGAAACGGACGCCCCAGCCGTCGGCGCGGGCCCCGCCGGCGTTCGCCAGGTAGTAGTGGTCGGCAACCGCTGCGCCCGGCGGCAACCCGAAGAGGGTGACCATCTGGTCGCTGATGGTCTGGGAATAGCGGCGCACGCCGATGACGGAAGCCGGCCCGAGGTCGCGCTCGATCCCCACCTCGACGTGGCGCGTGCGCTCCGCCCGGAGCAGCCCGGACGCGGACAGCGGCGCGAAGGTCCGCTCGGGCGGCAGCCAGGCGCCCGACACGGGCCGCAGGAACTCCTGGCCGCCGGGAGCCGACACGTTGCGGATGACCGCCGTCCGCACACGCGTGCCCGCGACCGCTTCGACGACCACCTCCAGGCGCGGGCTCAACAGTTGCGAATCTTCCAGGTACCCGTAGTGGGCAACCGTCGCGCCGTAGTCGAGCGACACGCGCGGGGAAATCGCCCATCTGCCGCCCGCCGCGACGCTGCCGGCCTCGCGGCTGCGATGGAGGAGATCGGCGACGGCCTCCCCGGCCGGGTCCTGCGCCGCGCCGTCCCGCGGCGACCGTTGCCGGCTGTACGACGCCTCGACAGCGATATCGTGAGCGGGGGACGGGCTGGTGGAATACGTACCGGCGAGCACCCACGACCCGCTTGCACCGGCGGTCACCGCGCCCCGGACACCCCATCCGTCCTGACCGGCCCCGCCGGCGGCCGGCCCGATGTCGAGATAGGTGACCTGTCCCGGCACCCGGTTGATGGACCAGGGTGCGCCCGCGGCATCGATGTGCATCCGCGTCAGCAGGTGCACCTGTCCGGACAGCGGGAAGGCGCCCATGATGTCGGACGCCGGCCCGCCTGACTGCGCCCAGCGCGCGTCCGCGGCGTTGCGCCAGCGATCCGGCTCCGCGGCGTCGGGCTGCAGCAGCGCGGCTTGATCCTTCAGCACGCTGCGCCGCGCGCGTCGCAGCCGCCACAACTTCTCGGCATGGCTGTGCGCCGGCGCGTCGTCCGCGGGCTCGGCCGCACGCGGCTCCTCTTCCGAGTCGCCGCCGAGCCCCGGAATGAGTTCCTGGTTCAGACCTTCGGCAATGCCGGCCGCCAGCACGGCACGCTCGCCCGCATAGGCGCCGGCACGCTCCAGGTGCAGCGCGTGGAATGTGGAGATGCCGGGCTTGATCGCGACCACGGCCCGCCCGGCTACGGAAGTCCCCGAAAGATGGGCGCGCAGCAAATAGACGCCTACCGGCAGATCCGGAAACTCGAATCTGCCCGCTGCGTCGCAGGTGGCCACCGCCGTCCCGGCGGGACCGGAGGCGGAGACCACGATCGTGCCGCCGTGGGCGCCGGCCCCGCGCCGCACCGTGCCCAGCAGCCGTCCGGTCGCCCCGGCGTCGGGCAGCGCCGCCATCGTGCGCGCCGTTGCGGCAGCCGCCCACACGCGCCGCTGCTCGGCGTGGACGCTGCCCGCCGCACCGGCGACGAGCGCAACGACGAGCGCGACAACGACACGGCGACTCGGCTGCAGCATCTTCTTTAGATGGGGCTTCGCCCCAAACCCCCGGCGGCTGCTAGCGGGGCCCCTTCGCCCCGCGCCGCTGCCGCCGGGCCGCGCCGTGCGCGGCCTGGGAACGGCCGCCTTCATGCTCGCCGTCCCCTCGCTGATTCGACCGTTCCTCGGGGCGCCGGTCCTTAGCTCGGGGCCGCGCCCGGGCTGCTAGCTTGCCTCGATCGTGAAGTTTACGTCGCGGGTCAGGTTGGTGCCCGCTTCGTTGTCCGTTATTGCAATCTCCAGACGGTAGTCGCCCGCGGGAAACAGGCTCAACGGCACGGACTGCCCCGCCACGATCTGGTGCCCGGCCTCGACGCTGAAGCCGGGCGGCAGTGTCTGCGCGTTGAATTCCTGCGGGTTGGTCTTGTTGAAGAACTCCTCACCCGCGTCGGTCCGGGTGTGGAAGTTGTACTCGACCGTGATGTTCGGCATGCCTTCCGCGAGCCGCGGGTTGTACACCAGCATCAGCAGGTTCAGATCCTCCTGACTGCCGAAGACGCGGTCGAACTTCGGCACGATGCGGGTGGTGCCGAGCGTGTACGGATGCTCGATCTGCTCCTCCGGCGACAGCGGCGCGGCGAGCGGCTCTACCTCCCGGGCGATCAGCACGGTGCTCGTCTGCAGCTCCTCGGTCCACAGGTCGGGCACCGGCACCGTGCGCTTGAGCAGCATCACCGGTAGCGCCTCCAGCTCGTCGTCGTCGGACTCCGGGCCCAGGCTCCTCCGCAGCGCGACGTACACGTCGTACTCGCCCCCGGGCGCAGAGAACGCGCGGTTGATGCGTACCGGCTCGCCATCGGCAGGTTCCTCGAGCTGGATGAAATAGGCGTCCTCGAAGACGGCCTCCGGCTCAGCGTCGTCCGCGTCCTCGTCCTCCGCTGCTGCTGCGGCGGCGGCCGGATCGTCGACGTACAGGTAGACCGCCACGCTGGAACCATCGATCGTCGCCGGATCGATGTCCAGCGTGAAGGGCACGTAGGTGTTGCCGTCGGTCCCCTTGAGGTAACTGGGCGCCAGATCGAACGGATCCGCGGCTTGCTCGAGCTCGCCCGTGCGCGCGGCGGTCACAACCTCCACCAGCGCCTGCAACTCCTCCCGCTCCCAGTCCGCGAGCTCGCGCGGCTGCGGCGCTTCCTGTCCCGCTACCGGCGCGGCGCATACAAGGACAGCCACCGTCCAGCACGCGGCGGAAGCCAACTGTCGACGAAACATCTGGGTCATGGGAGTTGCTCTCCTGGGCTCAAGTCGGATCGTGGTTGCAGACACGTCGATCATAGGCGAGCCCCGCGCGGCAAGTCAACCGCGGTTGGCATCTTCAACCTGTTGAAAACATTGACTTTGCATCGACCGGCCGGTTGCGGCCGTGGTAATATGCGCTGCTTGGGTCCCCTGCCGCAGCATTCGCCGCCCCTGGTGCTCGTCGTGCTCGACGGCTGGGGTCTCGGCGAACCCGCCGGCGACAACGCGATCGCGCGCGCCGACACTCCTGCGTACTCGGCGCTGATCGACCACTACCCGCACGCATCGCTGGTGACGAGCGGCGCGGCCGTCGGCCTGCCGGACGGCCAGATGGGCAACTCCGAGGTGGGCCACATGAACCTGGGCGCGGGCCGGATCGTGTACCAGGATCTCACCCGGATCGACCGCAGCATCGCGGGCGGCGGCTTTTTCGAGAACGCCGCGCTGGCGGCGGCGATGGATCGCTGCACGGGCGGGCGGCACGCGCTCCACCTGGTCGGCCTGGTGTCGGACGGCGGCGTGCACAGCCATCAGCGCCACCTCCACGCACTGGTCGAGATGGCGCGGCGGACGCGCGTGGAGCGGCTGTTCGTGCACGTGGTGACGGACGGGCGGGACACCCCGCCGACCGGCGGCGCGGGGTACGTCTCCGAGCTCGAACGGACGCTCGCGGCTGCCGGCATCGGGCGCATCGCAACCGTGACCGGCCGCTACTACGCCATGGACCGCGACCGGCGCTGGCAGCGCACGGCGCGCGCCTACGACGCGCTGACCCGCGGCCGCGGCCGGACCGCCGCTACGGCCGGGGCGCTGCTCGAAGACGCGTATGCGGCCGGGACGACCGACGAGTTCATCGAGCCCGGCGTGGTCGTCGACAGCGGCGGCCAGCCCGCGGGCGTCGTCGAGGACGGCGACTCGGTAGTGCTCTTCAACTTCCGGGCCGACCGCGCGCGGCAGGTGACGCGGGCGCTGGCGCACGAGCAGTTCGATGGTTTCGAGCGCGTAGTGCGGCCGCGCGTGCAGTGCACCACGATGACCGAGTACGACGCCACGTTCGATTTGCCCGCGGCGTTCCCGCCCGCCGCAATGTCGGCAAGCCTCGCCGAGGTGCTCGCCGGCAGGGGGTTGACCACGCTTCGCCTGGCCGAAACCGAAAAATACGCGCACGTCACCTATTTCTTCAATTGCGGCGAGGAACGCCCGTACGGCGGCGAGGACCGGATCCTAGTGCCGTCGCAGAAAGTGCCCACCTACGACATGAAGCCGGAGATGAGCGCGCCGGGCATTACCGAGCAGCTCGTCGCCGACATTCTGGCGGCGCGCCACGATGTGGTCATCTGCAATTTCGCGAACGCCGACATGGTCGGCCACACCGGGCGCATCGAGGCGGCCGTCGAGGCCGTCTCCACCCTGGACCGCTGCCTGCACAGGATCGTCGACACGGTGGAGAAGGCGGGCGGCGCGCTCGTCATCACCGCGGACCACGGCAACGCCGAGCAGATGTGGGACGCGGAGCGCCAGGAGCCGCATACCGCCCACACGACCAACCCCGTCCCGGTCCTGGTCGTGCAGCGCGACTTGCGCGGCCGCGGCCGCCGCCTGCGCGACGGCTCGCTGCGCGACGTGGCGCCGACGATGCTGGGAATGCTGGGAATCGCGCCGCCGGGCGAGATGACCGGTGCGGACCTCAGAACCTGGGCGGAGTAATCGGGCCTACTCGACGTGCTGGCCGATCTCGCCGGTTGCGATGCGTAGCGAACGCAGGAACCGCCGGTCGTCAGCCGTGATCTTCATCTGCTGCTCGGCGCCCTGCTCCGCGGCGGGCGTTTCCGTTTCGGCCGGCGCCTCCGACCTGGCGCGCAGCCCGAAACCGACGACCGCCTCGAGCGCGACCTGCATCTCGTAGCCCGCGGCCCGCGCCTTGTCGCGGCAGGCCGCCACTTCCGAATCCCGCGCAACGGCGGCTCCCATGGCGGCAGCCAGTTCGTGCGCGAGCTGATTCACGACATCATCCATGCCGGAACCCCCCAAGCCACCGGGATCTCCCGCTGCGCCCCTCGTCGCGCCCGACCTGCAACGCCCGGAAGAATGGGCTGTTTGAGATGAATCGAGATTCTAGAAGGGCGGCCGGGAATGGTCAAGTACAATCCGGTGCGACATGGATTCCGTTACCCGCACGCCGTCGGATCTCGCCGGCTGGAGCCCCGAGTCCGAGCTCGGCGCCCCCGGCGAGTTTCCCTACACGAGGGGCATCTACCCTTCGATGTACCGCGGCCGGCTCTGGACGATGCGGCAGTACGCCGGATTCGGTACTGCGGCGGACTCCAACCGGCGCTACCGCTACCTGCTCGACCAGGGGGTCAGCGGCCTGAGCGTGGCGTTCGACCTGCCGACGCAGATCGGCTACGACTCCGACCACGCGCTCGCCGCCGGCGAGATCGGACGCGTCGGCGTGGCGATCGACTCGATAGAGGACATGGCGGAGCTGTTCGGCGGCATTCCGCTGGACCGCGTTTCCACTTCGATGACGATCAACGCCACCGCCGCCATACTGCTGGCGCTGTACGTGGCGGTGGCCAGGCGGCACGGCGTGGACCCGCGGAAGCTGGCGGGCACCGTGCAGAACGACATCCTCAAGGAGTACGCGGCGCGCGGCACGTACATCTATCCCCCGCGTCCGTCGCTGCGCCTTGCAATCGACGTGTTCGGCTACTGCGACGCCGAGCTCCCGGGCTGGCATCCCGTCTCGATCAGCGGCTATCACATCCGGGAGGCGGGCTCCACGGCGGCCCAGGAGGTGGCGTTCACGTTCGCGCACGCAATGGTGTACGTCCAGTCGGCCATCGATGCCGGCCTCGACGTGAACTCGTTCGGGCGGCGGTTGTCGTTCTTCTTCAACGCGCACAACGATTTCCTCGAGGAGATCGCGAAGTTCCGGGCGGCGCGGCGGCTGTGGGCGCGCATCATGCGCGACCGCTTCGGCGTGACCGAGCCGCGGGCGCTCCAGCTCCGCTTCCACGTGCAGACGGCCGGCAGCACGCTGACCGCGCAGCAGCCGGACAACAACATCGTGCGCGTCGCGCTGCAGGCGCTCGCGGCGGTGCTGGGCGGCACGCAGTCGCTGCACTGCAACGGGCGGGACGAAGCGCTCGGCCTGCCGACGGAGGAGGCCGCGCAGCTCGCGCTGCGGACGCAGCAGATCATCGCGGCCGAGACCGGTGTGGCGCAGACGGTCGATCCGGCCGGCGGCGCGTGGGCCATCGAGGATCTCACCAACCGGGTCGAGAGCGAAGCGACCGCATTGCTCGATCGCATCCACGAGCTGGGCGGGGGCCTCACGGCCGTGGAGACCGGCTTCATCCAGCAGGAGATCCAGCGCTCGGCCTACCAGGCGCAGCAGGCTGTCGACTCCGGCGCGGCGACCGTCGTCGGCGTCAACCGGTATGCCGCGGAAGAACCGCCGATAGAGGCCCAGCAGATCGATCCGCAACTGGAGGCGGCGCAGATCGCGCGCGTCCGGGAAGTGCGGGCGTCCCGCGACCGCGTCCGCTGGCGGGCCGCCCTCGATCGGGTGGAGCGCGCGGCGCGCGGCGAGGCGAACCTGGTCCCGCCGATCATCGAGGCCGTCGAGAGCCATGCGACGGTCGGCGAGATAGCCGACACCCTGCGCAACGTCTTCGGGGAATACCAGGAACAGAGCTAGCCCACCTGGTCCGTGTGGCGGGTGTCGCTCTCGATGCGGCCGTCGCGGATCTCCAGCACCCGGTCGGCGTGGGCCGCGACCGCCGCCTCGTGCGTCACCAGCAGCACGGTGTTCCCGGCCTTGTGGAGCACCTCGAACAGGGCGATGATCTCCTCGCCGGTCCGGCTGTCGAGATTGCCCGTGGGCTCGTCGGCCAACACGAGCGACGGCGAGTTGACGAGCGCCCGCGCGATCGCCACGCGCTGGCGCTGGCCGCCGGACAACTCGTTCGGCCGGTGCATCATGCGGTCTTGCAGCTCGACCAGCTCCAACACGCTCGTCGCCAGTTGCTCGCGCTCCCGGCGGCCCATCCCGGCATAGACGAGCGGGAGCTCGACGTTGTGCAGCGCGGTCGCGCGGGGCAGCAGGTTGAACGTCTGGAAGACGAACCCGACCTCCTGGTTGCGCACGCGCGCCAGCTCGTCGTCGTTCATCTGGTCGACGTTGCGGCCGTTGAGGCGGTAGACGCCGCGCGTCGGCGTGTCCAGACAGCCGATCAGGTTCATGAGGGTCGACTTGCCGGAGCCCGACGGTCCCATGATGGCGACGTACTCGCCCCGCTCGATGGTGAGCGAAACGCCCTGCAGCGCGTGGATCGTCTCTTCGCCGATCCTGTACGTCTTCCAGAGATTGACCGTTTCTATCAACGACATGGGGCGATGCCCCTCACCGCCGGGCTGCGGTCGTTACGGGGATCTAGTCGTAGTACTCGAGGCCGAGGTGCGTGATCAGCTCCTCGCCGCGCAGGTAGCGCAGGGTGTTCTTTAGCTTCATGAGCTGAATGAACAGGTCGTGCTCGGGATAGATGTCCGGGGCGTGGATGGGACTCTTGAAGTAGAACGACAGCCACTCCTGTATGCCGGACATCCCGGCCCGCTGCGCGAGGTCCAGCAACAGCACCAGGTCGAGGACGATCGGCGCCGCCAGCACGCTGTCGCGGCACAGGAAGTTGATCTTGAGCTGCATCGGATATCCGAGCCATCCCACCAGATCGATGTTGTCCCAGCCCTCCTTGTTGTCGCCGCGCGGGGGGTAGTAGTTGATCCGCACCACGTGATGGAGGTCGTCGTACAACGTCGGATACAGATCCGGTTGCAAGATGTAGTCCAGGACCGACTTCTTGCTCTCTTCCTTCGTCTTGAACGACTCGGGATCGTCGAGCACCTCGCCGTCCCGGTTGCCGAGGATGTTGGTCGAGTACCAGCCCGAGACGCCGAGCAGCCGCGCCTTGAGGCCGGGCGCGACGATTGTCTTGATCAGCGTCTGCCCGGTCTTCAGGTCCTTGCCGGCCAGGGGTGCGCCGGTCTGCACGGCGAGGGCGGTGAGCGCCGGGACATCGGCGCTCAGGTTGGGAGCCGCGTTGGCGTACGGAATGCCCTCCCTGATCGCCGCGTAGGCGTAGATCATGCTCGACGGAATGGCGGGATCGGAGCGGTCGAGCCCGGCTTCGAACGCCGCCAGCGACTGGTGCACCGGCGACTCCTCCATGAACACCTCGGTGCTCCCGCACCAGATCAGCACGAGGCGCTCGAGTCCGTTGTCTGCCTTGAAGCGGCGAATGTCGTCGATGACCTGGTCGGCCAGCTCCCGCTTGCTGGCCCCGCGCTTGACGTTCGAACCGCTCAACCGCTTGACGTACTGCTGGTCGAAGACGGCGGTCCAGGGTTGAATCGACTGCAGCTCGGGCCGAATCTTCTCCAGCAGCGCGGGATCCAGCACGCCGGCGGTGCGCGCCGCCTCGTAGCAGTCTTCCTCGAAGATGTCCCAGCCGCCGAAGACGAGGTCGTCGAGCTCGGCGAGCGGCACGAAGTCGCGAATGAGCGGCGAGCGCCCCTCGGTCCGCTTGCCGAGACGGATCGTGCCCATCTGCGTCAGCGAACCTGTGGGGGCGGCAATCTTCTTGCGGAGGGCGTGGACGCCCGCGATGAACGTCGTGCTCACCGCGCCGAGCCCGACGAGCAGCACGCCCAGGCGGCCCGTTGCGGGCGCGATTTGCGGAGGACGTTTCACGGCGGGAGACTATATCATGTGGCATATCCCGGGCATTGCGGCGCGGCCCGCGCCGCGCCGGCCCGCCATGCAGGCATGTCCCTCTTCAGGCTGAGAAAGCTCGGCGGCCCCCGCGACCTGGAGGTCTCGATGGCCGGGCTGAAGCTCGGCCGGCGGGTCCTGCAGCTCGACGGCGGCGACGGAGAGCTGATCGCCGCGCTGGCGGGCGTCGTCGGCCTCAGCGGCCACGCGTGCGCCGTGGTGCAGGAGACAGGCCAGGTGGCGGCGTTCGAACGCGCCGCGGCCAGGGCCGGCGTGCTGGTCGAGATAAAGGTCGCCGGCTTCGCGGCGTTGCCGTACGAGGAGCACTCGTTCGACGTGGTCGTGATCAAGGACGTCCTGGGCCGGTTGCGGCAGAACGACCGCGTTTTCTGCGTGCAGGAGGCCCGCCGGGTGCTGCGCTCCGGGGGGCGCTGCCTGGTCATCGAACGTTCGATGCGCGGCGGCCTCGGGGCGCTGTTCTCCCGCCAGCAGCTCGACCGCCAGTACGCCGCGGGCGGCGCGCGGGCGGCGCTGGCGGCCGAGGGTTTCGCCGGAACGCGGATACTGGCCGACCGCGACGGCTACTGCTTCACCGAAGGCACGCGGGCATGACCGCGCCGCGCCGCCTCCTGCTCCTTGACGGCAGCTCGCAGCTCTACCGCGCGTACCATGCGATTCGGCCGCTGACGGGGCCCGACGGCAAGCCGACCCACGCCGTGTACGGTTTCGTCACCATGCTCAGGAAGCTGCTGGCCGACCAGCGGCCCGACCTGATCGCGGCGGCCTTCGATACGCGCGGACCGACATTCCGCACCGGTCTCGACGCGGAGTACAAGGCCAACCGCCCCTCCATGCCCGACGACCTCGCGGTCCAGGTTCCGGCCGTGCACGAGGCGTGCGAAGCGCTCGGCGTGCCGATCCTGATGCACGACGAGTACGAGGCGGACGACGTGATCGGCACGCTGGCCGAGCAGGCGCGCGCGGCCGGCTGCGACGTGGGCATCGTCACCGGCGACAAGGACTTCTTCCAGCTCGTCCGCGACGGCGTCCGGGTGTTCAATCCCCGCGACGAGGGCGCCTGGCTCGACGCGGGCGGGGTCGAGGCGAAGTTCGGCGTCGCCCCCGACAAGGTGGTCGACGTCCTGGCGCTCATGGGCGACGCGGTCGACAACGTGAAGGGCGTGCCGGGGATCGGCGAGAAGGGCGCGCGCGAGTTGATCACGGCCCACGGAAGCCTCGATGCGCTGCTGGCCGATCCGACGCAGGTGGCGAGCAAGCGCTACCGCAACGCTCTCGAGCAGCACGCCGACGAGGCGCGCCTCAGCCGCGAGCTGGTCCGCATCCGCACGGACGTGCCGGTGCGGTTCGACGCCGAGGCGTTCCGCTACGGCGGGGCGGATGCCGAGCGGTGCTACCGGCTGTTCTCGGAGCTGGGTTTCCGCACGCTGGTGACGGAGTACGCCCCGACGGTCGACGCCGTCGAGACCGACTACGGCAGCGCGGGGTCGGTCGAGGAGATCGAGGCGCTGGCCGGCGCGGCGCGCGCCGCGGGATGCTGCAGCCTGTACGTGCTGGCCGACGGCGACCGGCCGGCGCAGGAATCGCTCGTCGGCCTGGCGGTGTCGACAGAGCCCGGATGCGGACGGTACATCCCGCTCGGCCATGCCGCCCTCGGTGCGGAGACCGGCCTGGAGGCGCAGGCGGCGCTCGGCGCCCTGCGGCCCCTGCTGGCCGATCCGGCCGTACGCAAGATCGGGCACGACCTGAAGCGCAGTGCAATGGCGCTGGCGCGCGCCGGCGCACCGCTCGGAGGTCTCGACACCGACACGATGATCAGCAGCTACCTGCTGGACGCCACCCGCCCTCCGCACCGGATCGAGGACCTCGCCCTGGAGCACCTCGGCTACAAGGCGATGACCGACGAGGAGCTGCGCGGACGCGGCGCCAAGGCTCTCGATTATTGCGATCTGCCGCCCGACGCGGTTGTCAGGTTCTGCAATGAACGGAGCGACCTCGCGCTCAAGCTGGCCGCCCCGCTGCAGCAGCGTCTGGCGGACGACGGGCTGGACGCGCTGTACCGCGAGCTGGAGCTGCCGCTGATCCCGGTGCTGGCGGCCATCGAGCGGGAAGGCATCCGCGTCGATACGCAGCAGCTCGGCCGCATGTCGCGGGAGCTCGACGGCGAGCTCGCCGAGCTGCAGCAAGACATCCACGCGCTGGCCGGCGAGGAGTTCAACATCAACTCGCCGAAGCAGCTTGCCGCGGTGCTGTTCGAGAAGCTGCAGTTGCCATCGTCTCGCCGCACGGGCAAGACGCGCGTTCCGTCCACGTCGGTGGCCGTGCTGGAGGAGCTGGCGGTCGACCACCCGATTGCGCGCAAGGTGCTCGACTGGCGCAGCCTGCAGAAGCTCAAGGGCACGTACGTGGACGCGCTGCCGCAGCTCGTCAACCCCGAGACCGGCCGCGTGCACACGTCGTTCAACCAGGCGGTGGCGGCAACCGGCCGGCTGAGCAGCAGCGACCCCAATCTGCAGAACATCCCGATCCGGACCGAGCTGGGCCGGGAGATCCGGGGTGCGTTCGTGGCGGCCGAGGGCGCCGTGCTGATTTCGGCGGACTACTCGCAGATCGAGCTGCGCGTGCTCGCGCACCTCGCGGGGGACGACAGCCTGGTCGCGGCGTTCGAACGCGGCGACGACATACACGACCAGACGGCGCTCAAGGTGTTCGGCCCGAACAGCGGCCTCGACCCGCACGAGCTCCGCCGGCGGGCCAAGATCATCAACTACGCGCTCCTGTACGGCAAGACTGCGTTCACCCTGGCGCGCGACATCGGCGTCACCCAGAAGGCGGCGCAGGAGTTCATCGACGCCTACTTCGACGGCTTCCCGGGCGTGCGGCGCTACATCGACGAGACGATCGCCCGCGCCCGTGAAACAGGTTACGTGAGCACGATGTTCGGGCGGCGCCGGGCGGTGCCGGAGCTGGCCAGCCGCAACGGGCAGATCCGGGCCGCCGCCGAGCGGGTGACGGTCAACCTGCCGATCCAGGGCACCGCAGCCGACATCCTCAAGCGCGCCATGATCGACATCCACGGCGACCTGCCGGACGGCGCGGCCATGATTCTGACCGTGCACGACGAGCTCCTGTTCGAGGTGCCCGAAGCGCTCGCCGAGAGCGTCGCGGAGTTCGTGCGCGACCGCATGGAGCGCGCCGTGGCGCTGGCCGTGCCGCTGACCGTCGACGTCGGCATCGGCCGCAACTGGAAGGAGGCCAAGGGCTGACTGAGCCGCTCGTCGTTCCCCGAGCCGGGCACACGATCTCCCGCCGGCAGATCGATCCCGACGCGCTGAAGGTGCTGTACCGCCTGCGCACTTTCGACCACGAGGCGTACCTGGTGGGCGGCGGCGTGCGCGACCTGCTGCTGAACCGGCGGCCCAAGGATTTCGACATCGGCACGTCGGCGCATCCCCAGCAGGTGAAGCGGATCTTCCGCAACTGCTGGATCATCGGGCGCCGCTTCCGGCTGGCGCACGTGAAGTTCGGGCAGAAGACCATCGAGGTGGCCACGTTCCGGCGCCAGGTGCCGCCGGAAGAGGCCGCGCCGCCGGACGCCGCCCCGGAAGCGGACGGCGGGCAGCAGGCAGGCGGCGGCGAGCGGACGGCGGACGGCCGCGGACGGCGCCCCCCACCGCGCCGGGACAACACGTTCGGCACCGCGGAGGAGGATGCCTTCCGGCGCGACTTCACCGTCAACGCGCTGTTCTACGACATCGCCACGTTCTCGGTCATCGACTACGTCGGCGGCCTGGAAGACCTCAGGAACGGCGTCATCCGCTCGATCGGCAACCCGCGCGAGCGGTTCGTGGAGGACCCCGTGCGGATGCTGCGCGCGGCTTCGTTCGCGGCGCGCCTGGACTTCCGCCTCGATCCGCCGGTCGTGGAGGCCATCGCGGAGCACAAGGCGGAGATCGCCAACGCCTCGCCCGCGCGCATGATCGAGGAGCTCTACAAGATTCTGAGAAGCGGCGTGTCCGCCGGAATCTTCCGGTCCCTCACGGACCTGGGGCTCATGGCCCACATCGCCCCGGAGATCGAACGGGGCGCCTCGCCGGCGCTCTGGAAATCGCTGGCGGCGCTCGACGCCTACCGCGCGAGGTTCGAGGCCGCACCGTCCAGCCTGACCAACGCCGTGCTGCTGGGCAGCCTGGCCGCGCCGGTGCAGGACATCGATCTGACGCCGCGCCGCAGGGACGACCCGCGGCGCGCGGAAGGCGGCGTCACGCTCGGCAAGCTGCCGGTCGCGCGGCGCGACATGGACCGCCTGCGGCAGTCGCTCGCGCTGCAGCCGAAGCTGACCGACCCGCGGCTGCCGCCCGGCCAGCAGCGGATGGTGCTGCACCGCGGCGCGTTCGCGGACGCGCTGACCTGGCTCGAGATTCACGGCGACGACGCGGAAGCGCTCGGCCGCTGGCGCGCGCTGGCGGCGGGCGGGGATTCCGAAGACGCCGATCGCGGAGGCCGACGGCGCAGGCGGCGGCGGGGCGGCCGGCGGCGGCGCGGGCGGCGG
>JAJEEU010000081.1 GCA_022820825.1 Vicinamibacteria bacterium | reverse complement strand
GCCGTGGACTTCGGCGGCGGCGCCAATGCCGAGGTGACGATCAGGGCCCTCGGGGACCTGACGCTGGAGGACGGCGAGGAGAAGATGGCCACGGTGACCATCACGGACGCCGGCGGCGCGAACATCGGCGACCCGGCGGAGCTGACGGTGACGGTGACCGGCTCCACCGCGGTTCCCGTGCTGCCGCTGGTCGGCCAGTTGATTCTGGCCCTGCTCCTGACGGCAGGCGGCGCGCGGCTCTATCGGCGGCAGCAGTAGCTCTATCGTCCGAACAGGGGGACGGTAACTGGGAAGGGGGATCCGGTGTGGTCGCGCCGGGTCCCCCTTTCGCTTCCGGGATCACAAATCATGCGATACCACTATCTGCTCACCATGCTCACCGCGTGCGCGTTGCTCGCGGCGTCTGCGGTCGGCGCGTCAGCGCAAGTCGGCCCCCAGGCAACCGCCACGTTCAGCCGCACGGACGTCCGCATCGTGGAGGCCAGCTCCACAACGCTGGAGGTCCGCATAGCGCCGCCCGAAGTCGAGGACGATTTCCCGGCGCTTGGGAGCGGCGGGGAAGTCGTCCTTGAAGTGGAGCCGGCCGCCGTGGTCACCACCGAAGCCTGCGATGCGGATGAGGATATGAACTTCGCGCTCCGCATCTGGTCGGAGACCGATGTGTTGCTGCGCGATTCCGATACGGGAGCCATCACCATCGACAGGGATCTGCGGGACTACGAGGGGCTGCCGACCGAGCTGCGGCTCGCGGCCTGCGCGGACACGTCGGACTATCGGGACACGAGCGTCACGCTGGCGTTCGTCGCCGCGTCTCTCGAGACGCGGGACGGCACCGTGGCCGCCGGTCCGCCGGCGAGCATCCAGGTCCTCAACGACGACCCCGTTCCGGTCGTGGAGTTTGCAACCGACGCACTGGCGATTGACGAGGGCGGCAGCCAGACGGTGGCGGTCGTGGCCGAGGGCCCGCTGGGCGGTCAGGTGATGCGCGTGGCTGTCGAAGCCGCGGGCGACGCGCGAATCTCGCTCCGGCAGGGCGACCAGCCGCTGGTCGAGAACATGGACGGCTCGCTTGCCGTCGAGCTCGGCGCCGGCGGGACGGCCAGGCTGGCTGTCGTTGCCGACGGGGACGAGAGTCTGGCCTCGGGCGAGACGAAGACGGCCACGGTGCGGATTGTCGACACCAACGGTGCGGAGCTCGGGGACTTCGACACGCTTGCGGTCACCGTCAACGGCAGCACTGACGTACCGGTCCTGCCGCTGGTCGGCCAGTTGCTGCTGGCATTGTTCCTGATGGCCGGCGGCTCGCGGCTGTATCGGCGGCGGCGGGGCTAGCTCCATCGTCCGCAACCGACGTGCGCAAGCCGCTCCATGGAGGCGCCGCACGCAATGTGCGCGCTCTGACGGTCGGACTCGGATTGTGCCTGCTGCCGGCCGGTTGCTCGTCGCCGGACGCGGTGGGCCAGGCCGTCGATGCACCGCGCACCAATAGATCCAGCACAGTCAGCGCCGCGACCTGGACCGACGGACCGTGGCCTTTCACCATTGAGAGTGGCGAGCTGACCTGCATTGGACCTGCGGACGATCCGGGCGTATTCGTCGTGACCGACCAGGGCGACATGTATGCGCTGAACCCCGCCGCAATCCGGATGGCAGACCAGGTGGGCGCCATGGCTGACCTGGACCCCATCTGGCAGTGGAGCGATCCCGAGCTTCCGACCGGCAGGGTGAACGTGTCGCCGCTGATTTTGTACGCGCTGGAGCTCTGCTGAGGCCCCGTCAGGCCGAGAGATCGGCTCTCGAACGGGTCCGAACGGGGCGGATCCGCCTCTTTCTCTCTCCGAATGTGGGACCGAATACGGTAGCTCGCCGCTGACCGCTCGACCTCCACGCGCACGTCAGGCAGACCGCGGCCGCCGAACTCCGCCGCGAAACGCCCCGAGACCATCTCGCGGCAACCGTGCTACGATGGCCTCGCCAAACACTTACGTGCGTAGTCCGTTACGCCGGGCTGCCCGCGGAATACAAGACCTCCGTCCCGGAGGGAACAGGCGGGACCCTGCAATGCGCACGTGGTGTTTGGCGACTGGCCCGGCGACCTACTCCGGGCACAGGACGGTGCGCATGGCGAGAGGGAAGCAGCCCGTGTAGCTACCTGGCGGACCAGGTCGATAGGTGAGGGTCCGGTCTGGACCACCGGACCCTCGTGACCGCCCCGAGCTCCGACAGACCGAGACAGTCGGCTCCTTTGTGCCACGGCTACGGCTCGTTGTCCAGTCGGATCTCGCCCCGCGAGCTCCGACGTCGTGGACCAGTCCCTCCGCCAGCGATCCTGCCGCGAGTGCAGCCAGTCCTTCGCCATCTGCGCATCGTGTGACCGCGGCCATGCCTACTGCTCTATCTCCTGCCGGGCCGCCGGCCGGCGGCGGTCGGTGCGCGCCGCCCGGGCGCGCCATCAGCGCAGCCCCGAAGGGCGTCTTGACCACCGCGACCGCCAGCGCGCGTACCGCGCGCGGCGCCGCCGCGTGACGGATCACACTTCCCCCCGGCCCCGGCCATCGGTGAGACTCCCGGACCCTGGCCCGGCGGCGGTTTCCCGGCCTACGGCCACGCGCTGCGTGGTCTGCGGCCGGCCGCATCGGCGCCGGGTCCCGCTCGGGGCGTCTTACAGCTTGACGAGGTATGGGAGATCGGAAACGCGCGCTCAACGGTAAGCCCAGGGGCCGGCACCCGGCGAACGCGCTGTCCAGCGGCTTCGCGCGCAGCGTGTCGCGGCCCGGCCGCTACTGCGACGGCAACGCGCTCTACCTGGCCGTCAAACCCTCCGGCGCGCGCAGCTGGGTCCAGCGCATGGTAATCCGCGGCAGACGGCGCGAGCTGGGCCTCGGCGGCTTCCCGCTGGTCTCGCTCACAGAGGCGCGCGCTCTCGCCCACGCCAACCGCAAGGCGGCCCGGGCAGGCGGCGACCCCCTGGAGGAGCGGCGCCGGGCGGCCGATGCGCCGACCTTCGCCGAGGCCGCCGAGCGGGTGTGGCAGGACAAGCGCCCCGGCTGGCGGCATCCGCGGCACGCGCAGCAGTGGCTCTCGAGCCTCGAGCAGCACGCCTTCCCCCGGCTCGGCCGCATCGCCGTGCGGGAGGTGACGAGCGCCGACGTGCTCGACGCGCTGCGCCGCGTGTGGCACATCCGGCCCGAGACCGCACGGCGGCTGCGCCAGCGCATCAGCGCCGTGATGGAGTGGGCCGTGGCGATGGGGTATCGGGCCGACAACCCGTGCGACCGCATCGCGCCGGTGCTCGGACCGCAGCAGGACCTGGTCAAGCACATGCAGGCGCTGGGCCACCGGGAGGTGGCCGCGGCCATCCGGACCGTGCAGGCGACCGGCGCCACAAAGGCCGTGAAGCTGGCCTTCGAGTTTCTGGTGCTGACGGCCACGAGGTCGGGCGAGGTGCGCGGCGCACTGTGGGCGGAGATGGACCAGGCGCAGGGAGTGTGGACGATCCCGGCGACGCGGACGAAGTCGAAGCGCGAGCACCGGGTACCGCTGAGCCGGCGGGCGATGGAGATTCTCTCGGCGGCGCGGAAGCTGCGGGGCGGGACGAGCGCGCTGGTCTTCCCGAGCGCGCACGGCGGTCGGATCGGCGAGACGCGGCTCTCGCGGCTGCTGAAGGTGCACAAGATAGCCGCCGTGCCGCACGGCTTCCGCTCGAGCTTTAGGGACTGGGCGGCCGAGGAGACAACGCATCCGCGGGAGGTCATCGAGGCGGCGCTGGCGCACGTGGTGACGAACCAGACGGAGGCGGCCTATGCGCGCTCGGACCTTTTCGAGCGGCGCCGGCGGCTGATGAACGAGTGGGCCGGTTACCTGGAGGCCGGCCGGGTGGTGCAGGAGCTGCCGCTGTGACGGGGCGGACTCAGGCTGCTCGGACCTGCGCGCATGCGCGCAGGTCCGCCAATGGATCGGCATGCGAACGGACGGAAGGTCCCCGCCGGTTTGCCGGCATAAATGGGGGGACGGGCTTTTCTGCCTTGCGATTAACCCTTTGTTTTCGGGGGGAGAGTGGGGGAGCGACAACGGAAGAAGTAGTACACCCCCTGCTCCCCCGTACCGGCCCCGGGGGCCGGCGGCCCGCAGCCAGCCCCGCCGGCAACCACCGACCGGCTGGTCCGCCCGCCGCGTCATCGCCCCGACCGCCACGCTCAATCCGCACGCCGGCATGCCCGCATTCGCGGAGAAAACCCGAACCCGCATGTCTCACCAGCCTTCTGCTGCGGCCGCCGATCCGCTCGCCGTGGCGGGCCGTACTCCCTCACGCCGCTTCGACGTAGTTACGACTACGCCTTCAGCGTCGTTCAGTCCGTGCGACCCACCACACCGGCGCCTCGACGCCCTCGCGACGAACGC
>JAJEEU010000036.1 GCA_022820825.1 Vicinamibacteria bacterium | reverse complement strand
GCCGACCGGCGCCCGCGCCCGCAGCCGGCGGCACGAACCCCTGCGCCGCCGCCGCCGATTACGCGGACCATCACGCTGGCCGAGGGGATGACCGTCAAGGACCTGGCCGAGAAGATCGAGGTCAAGGCCAAGGAAGTCCTGAAGAAGCTCATCGAGAAACGGATGGTGCTGACCATCAACACGACGCTCGACACCGACACGGCGACCATGATCGCGCGGGAGTTCGGCGCCGACGTCAAGATGCGCAGCTTCGAGGAGGAGATGGTCGTCCTCGAATCGGAAGTATCCGATCCCGACGATCTCCTGCCTCGCGCCCCGGTCGTGACGGTGATGGGGCACGTGGACCACGGGAAGACGACGCTGCTCGACGCCATCCGTGAGGCGCGCGTGGCCGAACGGGAAGCAGGCGGCATTACCCAGCACGTCGGCGCCTATGCGGTCCCCGTCAACAAGCGCCGCATCGTCTTCCTCGACACTCCCGGTCACGAGGCCTTCACCACGATGCGCGCGCGCGGCGCGAGCGTGACGGACGTCGTGGTGCTCGTCGTCGCGGCCGACGACGGCGTCATGCCGCAGACCCAGGAAGCGATCGACCACGCGCGCGTGGCCGACGTCCCGATCCTGGTCGCCATCAACAAGATCGACAAGTCGGACGCGAATCCGGACCGCGTCAAGCAGGAGCTGGCCGAGCGGGATCTGGCGCCCGAGGATTGGGGCGGCCAGACCGTGATGGTGCCGGTTTCCGCGAAGAAGCGCGAAAACCTCGACACGCTGCTCGAGATGATCCTCCTCGTCACGGAAATGGGCGAGCACAAGGCCAATCCCAAGCGGATCGCGAGCGGCGCGGTGCTGGAAGCGAAGGTCGACCGCGGCCGCGGCCCGGTGGCCACCATACTGGTGCAGGACGGAACCCTGCACGTCGGCGACAATTTCATCGTCGGCACGCACGTCGGCCGGGTCAGGGCGCTGCTCGACGACCGCGGCCAGTCGATCAAGGAGGCAGGACCCTCCAGTCCCGTCGAGGTGCTCGGGCTGACGGGACTCCCGCAGCCGGGAGACGCGCTCCAGGTGGTGGCGGACGCGGCGAAGGCGCGCCAGATCGCGCTGCTGCGGCAGAACCAGGCCAAGGAGAAGGCGCTCGGCAGCCGCGGCACGCGGCTGACGCTCGAATCGCTGCAGCAGCAACTGTCCGAGGGCGAAGCGAAGGAACTGCCGATCATCATCAAGGCCGACGTCCAGGGATCGGCGGAGGTGCTGGCCGAATCGCTCACCAAGCTTGGCGACGAGCGGGTCAGGATCCGGATCATTCACACCGGCGTCGGCGCCGTCAGCGAATGGGACGTGCTGCTCGCGTCGACCTCGAACGCCATCATCATCGGCTTCAACGTGCGGCCGGACCGCAACGCGGCGGCCGTCGCGGAGCGCGAAGGGGTCGACATACGCAAGCATTCGGTCATCTACAACGTGACCGACGAGGTCAAGAAGGCGATGACCGGCTTGCTCGAGCCGACCACGCGGGAACGGCAGCTCGGGCAGGCCGAGGTGCGCGAGGTGTTCAAGGTGCCCAAGGTCGGCCTGGCGGCCGGCTGCATCGTGACCGACGGCAACATCACGCGCGCCGGCGAGGCGCAGGCCCGTCTCGTCCGCGACGGCGTCGTGATCCACGAGGGTCGGCTGGGCTCCCTGCGGCGGTTCAAGGACGACGTGAACGAGGTGAAGGCCGGGATCGAATGCGGTCTCACCTTCGAGAAGTTCACGGATATCAAGGCGGGCGACGTCATCGAGTCGTACACGGTCGAGAAGGTTGCGGCAACGGTGTGACGCGTGCCTGCCGTCGCCCTGCTCTCACTTGAAATCCATGTTCCGCACGCCCGCTCGCTCAAGGACAAGCGGGCCGTGGTGCGCAGCGTGAAGGACCGCCTGCGCCGCTTCAACGTCTCGGTGGCGGAGATCGACCACCAGTCGCTCCGCCAGCGCTGCCGTCTCGGCATAGCCGCGGCCGGCGGGTCGCGGGTGGACGTGGAGCGCTTGCTGGGCGGCGCGGTCGACGAGATCGAGCGGCACGATCCCGGCCTGGTCATCGCCACCGAGATCGAATGGCTCGCCTAGCAGCCGGTCGCGGCGGCCCGCAGCGCACCGGGTTCATGGACCGGCCCGGCCCCGGCGACATACGTCCGCAGCGCGTCGGAGACGCGATCCGTGCAGAGCTGGCCGCGTTGCTGGCTCGCGAGGTGCGGGACCCCGTCGTCCGGCGCGTGGCCGTCACGCGCGTGCGGATGACCCGGGATCTGGAGCTCGCACGCGTCTACTACACGACCCTGCCGGGCGCCGGCGACGTGCGCGACGTGCGGCGGGCGCTGCGGCGGGCGCGGCCATTCCTCAAGCGGCAGCTCGGCAGAATCGGGCTGCGGCACGTGCCCGAGCTCACGTTTCTGCACGACGACGCCGTGGAAGAGCAGGACCGCATAGCACGCCTGCTGGACGAGATCGCGGCGGCGCCCGTCACGGACACCGATGACCCACCGGCAGAAGACGCCTGAGGGCGCGCCGCAGGCCGTGCTGGACGCCGTACGCGAGCGGCGGCGCTTCGTGGTGGCGTCCCACGCCAGACCCGACGGGGACGCCGTCGGCTCGCAGCTCGCGCTGGCCGGCGCACTGCGGCAGCTCGGCAAGGAAGCGCTGGTGGTCAGCCGCGATCCCCTGCCGCAATACTGCCTGTCGTTGCCGGGTGCGTCCGAGGTGACGCACGCCAGCCGCGTGAGCGGTGACTTCGACGCTGCCGTGGTGCTGGAATGCGGGTCCCTCGAGCGCACGGAGCTGGACGGTCTGCAGCGCTACTTCCTCATCAACGTCGATCACCACGCCGGCAACACGCTGTACGGCGCGGTCAACTGGCTGGACGAGACAGCCGCCGCCTGCGGCGAGATGGTGTTCGACATCGTGCAGGGGTTGGGCGTTCCGCTGACGGCCGCGATCGCCGCTCCCCTGTACGTCGCAATCCTGACCGATACCGGCTCGTTCCAGCACGGCAACGTCACGGCGAGGACGTTCGACATCTGCCGGCGCATCGCTGCCGCGGGCGTTTCGCCGGCCGCCGCGGCGGCGGCCGTCTACCAGCAGGGCAGCGTCGGCAAGCTGCGGCTGACCGGCGCCCTGCTGGCCGGCATGGAGTTGCAGGCCGGCGGCCGCGTGGCGGTGCTCCACGTCGACGACGGCATGCTGCGCGAGGCGGGCTGCGGTCTCGACGATCTGGAAGGCCTGATCAACCTGCCGCTGGCGGCCGCGGACGTCCGCGCGGTGCTGCTGTTCAAGGACTTCGAGGGCCAGTTGCGCGTCAGCGTCCGCTCGAAGGGCTCGATTGACGTGCGCGCGGTGGCCGTGGCCTACGGCGGCGGCGGACACCGCAACGCGTCCGGATTCTCCGTGCAGCACCCGCTCGATGCGGCCCGGCGGCGGGTCGTGGCGGACGTCGCGGCAGCAGTCGATGCCGGCACGACGTGACCATCCTCCGGCGCCGGCCGACGGCGTGCTGGTAGTCGACAAGCCGGCGGGGATGACCTCGCACGATGTCGTTGCCTGGGCGCGGCGGACGCTCGGGGTGCGGCGCATCGGACACGTCGGCACCCTGGATCCGCTGGCCACCGGGGTCCTGCCGCTCGTGGTCGGCCGGGCCACGCGACTGGCCGCGCTCCTCGCGGGCGGATCGAAGACCTACAGGGCGGTCATCCGGCTGGGCCTGGAGACCGATACGTACGACGCGACCGGCACGCCGCAGCCCGGACCGCCGGGCGCCGAAGAACGCGCGCGCAGCCTGGAGCGGGAAGCCGCGGACGCTGCCTGCCGCCGGTTCACGGGTGTCCTTGAACAGCGGCCTCCGGCCTACTCCGCCAAGAAGGTGGGAGGCGTGCGGGCCTACCGCCTCGCGCGGCGCCAGCAGCGCGTCGACCTGCGCCCGGTGGAAGTCGTCGTCCACGGCTTCGATGTCATTGCGCTGCGCGACGGGCGCCTCGAGTGCCGCGTCGTCTGCTCGCCCGGGTTCTACATGCGCACGCTGGCGCACGACGTCGGCCGGGAGCTGGGCTGCGGCGGCTGCCTCGAGCAGTTGCGGCGTGAGCGCAGCGGTCCCTTCGCGCTGGAGGACGCCGTGGACCTGAAAACCGCGGCGGACGACGCACGCACGCCGTGGGAGCGGCTGATCCCCCCGGCCCGCCTGCTGCCGGAGCTGCCGGCTGTCGTCGTCACCGCGCAAGGGGCGCAACGCGCGAGCCACGGCAACCTGCTCGGTCCGGGCGACATCGACGTGGCCGCGAGTCGCCTGCCGGGTAGTGGAACCGCGGACGTGAAGGTGTACGACGCCTCCGGATCCCTGCTCGCGATCGCGGCCGCGCAACCCGGCGGGGCTTTGCATCCCCGGATCGTCTTGGTGTAAGATCCCGGCTGGATAATCATAGGAGACAGAAGAGTTTAAGGCGGTTACGGCGGTTCGGTGCGCGCGTGGACAGGCGGTTCACGGGGCGTTTTCTGGGCCGTTCGTGGAGGCAGACTGACGTGGTGTTGCCCAAGGATCGAAAGACGGAGTTGATCGGCTCGTACCGCACGCACGACGCCGACACCGGATCACCGGAAGTACAGGTTGCGATTCTCAGCGAACGCATCAGCGGCCTGACGGAACACTTCAAGATCCACGCCAAGGACCACCACTCGCGCCGCGGGCTGCTGAAGCTCGTCGGACGGCGGCGGCGCCTCCTGAACTACCTCAAGGGCAAGGATTCCGATCGATACACGGATCTGATCAAGCGGCTCGGCCTGCGCAAGTAGGCAAGCCGGTTCGGATCCACCTCGCCCACCCACCAGTCTCCTCCCCACCGTTGCAAACGAGGGAGCTGAATCGATGCAGACAGGCCAACTGAACGTCGGCCGGAACGAACTGAGAATAGAAACGGGCAAGCTCGCCAAGCAGGCGGACGGGGCCGTGGTCGTGCGCTACGGCGAGACGGTCGTCCTCGTCACCGCGTGCTGCGCCCCGACCGGGCGCGAAGGCATCGACTTCCTGCCGCTCACGGTCGACTACCGGGAGTACACGTACTCCTCGGGACGCATCCCGGGCGGCTTTTTCAAGCGCGAAGGCAAGCCGACGGAGAAGGAGGTCCTCACCAGCCGGGTGATCGACCGGCCTATCCGCCCGCTGTTTCCGGAAGGCTGGAACCGGGAGACCCAGGTGATCGCGCTGGTCCTGTCGGCCGACGCGGACAACGACCCGGATGTGCTGGCGCTGACCGGCGCATCGGCCGCCCTCGCCGTTTCGAAGATCCCCTTCCAGAAGACGATTGCCGCGGTGCGCGTCGGCCTGGTGGACGGCGAGCTGCTGATCAACCCGACGTATTCCGAGCGGGCGCGGAGCAAGCTGGACCTCGTGATTGCCGGCAGCCGCGACGCGATCGTGATGGTGGAAGCCGGCGCCCAGGAGGTTTCGGAAGACGAAATGCTCCAGGCGCTCGCGGCGGGCCATGACGCCATCAGGGAGATCATCGGCACCATCGACGAGATGGCGGCCGCCGTGGCGACGCCCAAGATCGAGGTGGAGCCGCCGGCCGACGATCCGGAGCTGCGCCGGGAAATGGAATCCACGCTGCTGCCGCCGCTGGCGGACGCGATGCGCATCCGGGGCAAGCTCGAGAACTACGCGCGCGTGGACCAGGTGGTGAACGAATTCATCGGCGGCATTCCGGAGACGGAGGCCGAACGCCGGGGAATTGCCAAGCGGATCGTCAAGGACCTGAAGGAGAAGGCGCTGCGCGACGAGGTGCTGGAGCGCGGCCAGCGGCTCGACGGGCGCCGGTTCGACGAGATCCGGGAGATCTGGTCGGAGGTGGGCGTGCTGCCCAGGGTCCATGGATCCGCGGTGTTCACGCGGGGAGAAACCCAGGCGCTGGTGACGGCCACGCTCGGCACGGCCGACGACCAGCAGAAGATCGAGCACGTGGCCGGCGAGACGTACAAGCGCTTCCTGCTGCACTACAACTTCCCGCCGTTCTCCGTGGGCGAGGTGAAGTTCCTGCGCGGTCCGGGCCGCCGCGAGATCGGCCACGGCAACCTCGCGGAACGCAGCCTGAGCCTGATGGTTCCCGGTGAAGACAAGTTCCCGTACACCTTGCGGGTCGTCTCCGACATCCTCGAATCGAACGGATCGTCGTCGATGGCGACGGTCTGCGGCGCCACGCTGGCGCTGATGGATGCCGGCGTACCGCTGAAGGCGCCGGTGGCCGGCGTGGCGATGGGACTGATCATGGAGGAGGGCGGCAGCCGTCATGCCGTCCTTTCCGACATCGCCGGCGCCGAGGACCATTACGGCGACATGGACTTCAAGGTGGCCGGCACGGCGAACGGGATCACCGCCCTGCAAATGGACATCAAGATGGCCGGCGTGCCCGCGGCGGTCATGCGCGAGGCGCTGGCGCAGGCCCGCGTCGGACGCCTCTCGATCCTGGAGAAGATGCAGGCGACCATACCCGCCCCGCGGGATTCAATCTCGACCTACGCCCCACGGATCGTCACCATCACCATACCCGTCGACAAGATCCGCGACGTCATCGGGCCCGGCGGCAAGACGATTCGGAGCATCGTGGACCGCACCGGCGTGAAGATCGACGTCGAGGACGACGGGCGGGTGAACATCGCCTCGTCGGACGGCGACGCCGCGCAGAAAGCCATCGCGATCATCGAGGAGCTGACGGCCAGCCCCGAGCTGAACAAGACCTACCTCGGAAAGGTCCAGCGCATCACCGACTTCGGCGCGTTCGTGGAGATCCTCCCGGGCATCGACGGGCTGCTGCACGTCTCCGAGATCGCGCACTACCGCGTCAGCGAGGTGAGCGACGAGCTGCAGGAAGGCGATCAGGTGCTCGTCAAGGTCATCAACGTCGATCCGTCCGGCAAGGTCCGGCTCAGCCGCAAGGCGCTGCTGCCGGTGCCGGACGATGCGCAGCCGGCGGCGGCCGGGCGCGACGACAAGAAGCCCGGCATGCACAACCGGGGCGGCGGCGGCTCGGGTGGCGGCGGCGGGCGGCGCCACCGTCCACCGGCGCGCAACCGGACCAGCCGCGAGCACGTCAAGCGGTAGGGGTAGAAATCCCGCCGGCCGCCAGCGCGCGCACCGCGGCCAGGCGCTCGTATGGCGGCGGATGCGAGTGGAACAGCCACTCGACAAGCGGCGACGGGCGCTGTTCCGCCAGCGTCTGCTCGGCCAACCGCCGCAGTCCTGAATCGAGTGCGCGGGGATTGCCCGTCAGCGCGACGGCGTAGTGGTCCGCCCTTCGCTCCAGCCGGCGCGACAGCAGGTTGATGGCCGGCCGCAGCAGCAGCAGGACGCCGCCCGCGACCAGCACGACGACCGGCAGGCCCGCGACATCAGCCGGGCCGGCGAGCCCCAGCGGGGCGGCGAGCCGCGGCAGCGCCCACCCGGCCGCGGCGCAGGCCAGCGCCGCGGCCGCGGTCTCACAGCCGATGGTCTTCCAGATATCGCGATGCAGGCAGTGCGCAAGCTCGTGCGCAAGGACGACTTCGATCTCGTCGTCGCTGTAGTCGGCCAGCAGCGCGTCCGTGAGCAGGACGCAGCGGTCCCGGCCAAGGCCGGCCAGCACGGCATTCGGCTGCGGCGCGGCGGCTCCGGTCCGCCATTCGTGGATGGCCATGTCGGGGACGCCCGCGCGACGGATGAGGGTTTCCAGGCGCCGGCGCAGCGGAGACGGCGCCAGCGGCTGCAACTCGCTCCGGCGCGACAGCACGAGCGCCGGCGCCCGCCGGGCGGCGGCGATCGTCACGCCGGCGAACGCCAGGCCCGCGGCCAACCACCACCAGGCCGGCCACCAGCGCACGGCCGCGTACAAGAACACGGCGCCGACGGTCCACACGCCCAGGTGGAGCAGCGTGGTCTGCGCGAACTCGACCAGCCAGGCGGCAGGCGGCTGGCGCGAACGTCCGAAGCGGCGCTCGACCACGAACTCTCCGTACCACTTCGCCGGCGCCGCCGCCAACCGGCCGGCGAGCGCCAGAACGAGGGCGTAGCCGGCAACCGCCAGCAGAAAGTGGACCGGCTCGGGCGCCGGAACCACCGCCACGACGCCGGCCGACGCATCCGCAACGGCGCGCGACCCGCCGCCGAGCGCCAGCACCACGAGCAGCGCCGTCCACGCGGCGCCGCCCAGCACCGCCGCACGCCGCCGCAGTCGCCGATAGCGCGTTGCCTTGTCTTCGTTCACCGTGGGAGTGCGACGGGCGCGCTGGAAGCCGGCCGGCGCGTTCAGTTGAACCAGACCGAGACGAGCTTCGACACCCCGGGCTCTTCCATGGTGACGCCGTAGAGCCGGTCGGCAATCTCCATCGTCTTGCGGTTGTGGGTCACCAGGACGAATTGCGTTTCGTCCTGCATACCCCGCAGCACCTCGACGAAACGGCCGATGTTGGCGTCGTCGAGCGGCGCGTCTATCTCGTCGAGAAGACAGAACGGACTCGGCCTGTACTTGAAGATCGCGAACATCAGCGCCATGGCCGCGAGCGCCTTCTCACCCCCCGACAACAGTTGCACGCTCTGGAGCCGCTTGCCGGGCGGCTGGGCGACGATGTCTATCCCGCTCTCCAGGAGGTCGGCTTCGTCGAGCAGAACGAGACTCGCGCTGCCGCCGCCGAACAGCGTCGAGAACGTGTGTTGCAGGTGTTCGTTTACAGCGTGGAAAGCCTGCCGGAACCGATCCCGCGTCGTGGTGTTGATCCGCTCGATCGCCTCACCTGTCGACTTGATGGATTCGAGCAGGTCCGCGCGCTGAGCGGTCAGGAATTCGTGGCGCTGCTCCAGCTCGTCGAACTGCTCGACAGCCATCATGTTGACCGGGCCGAGACGCTCGACGCGCGCGCGCAGCCGGGCGACGATCGCGGCGGCAGGCGGGCGTTGCGGAGCGTCATCCGCGGCAGTTGTCGAGCCCGGGGAAGGCTCCGCGACCAGCTCCACCGCGTCGTCGTCGGCCGCCAGCCGGCGGGCGTCGTCCGCGATAACGCCGTCACGTTCGAGCTGCTCGACTTCGGCGCACACCTGATCCAGGCCGATCTGGAACGCTTCGCGGCAGGCTTCCTCCAGCTTCCCGCGCTCCGCCTCGGCGCGCGCCCTGTCGACCTCGAGCCCGCTGCGCTCCGTGCGGCATGCCTCCAGCGCCTGCCGCGCGCCATGCACCTCTTGCGTCTGTTCGGCCATCTCGGCGCGCAGCCCGGCGGCGCGCGCGTCCAGGTCGCGCACATCCGACCGCCGCGCGTCGAGCTGCCGCACCTCCTCATCGACGCGGGTTCCGGCGTCCGCAATGGACGCCAGCAGCGCGTCGCGCCGGTCGATTGCCTGCTGCCGGTCGGCAGTACATGTCTGCGCCCTGCGATCGAGCTCTGCGGCCGCGGCCTCGATCCCCCGGACGGCGGTCTCGAGACCGGCCGTCCGTTCGGCCAGCTCGGCGTGGGCGACCTGCGCCGCGCTCGCCTGTGTGCTCAGCGCCAGCAGCGCCGTACGCGCGGCGGCCAGCCGCTCCTGCGCACCTGCGCGGTGCTGCTCGGCCGTCTCCCGCTCCTGCTCCACGCGGGAGATCGATTCGCGGGTCTCTTCCTGCCTGGCCGTGTTCGCCGCCCGCTGCTCGCGCGCCTTGCGCTCTTCGTTGTGAACCAGCTCGCAGCGCTCCGCAAGACGTGCGTTGTCGTCGTCGCAACGCGACATCCGGTGCTCCGCGTCGAGCAACTCCCGTTCGCGCGCGCGCTCGTCTTCCTGGAGCGCCTTCAGCGCGGCCTCCGCGACGGCGGCCTCGGCGGCGAGTGCAGCCTGTTGCTCCGTGACGCGCCGCACCGTATCCCGGGCGGACGCCTGGCGGACCTGAAGGTCTTCGAGCTCGCCGCGCATGCGCAGGACTCCCCGCTCCGCCGATCGTCCGCCGCCGCGGATCACCGCGGCCCCGCGGAACACCGTGCCGTCGGGCGTCACCACCGCGCTGCCGGTCGCGCGCGCCACCTGCGAGGCCACCTCGAACGACGGAGCCAGCCAGTGCCGCGCCAGCAGGACCTTCACGGCCGCCGAGCCCGGGCCGGACACGCGCACCAGGTCCGTGAACGGCACCAGGGAGGCGTCAGCCGGCGCAGCGGGCGCAGCCCCGGCCTCGAGCGCCTCGGCGATGGCGAACCCGCAGCGCCCGCCGCCGCGCTCGGCCAGGAATTCCATCGCATTGCGCGCGTCCTGCTCGCACCTGACCACCAGGGCGTGGAGCAGGTCGTCCAGACCCGCCTCGACAACCAGCTCGTGCTCGCGGTCGGCACGCAGGTGATCGGCAACGGCGCCCATGTGCTCGAACGGGGCGTCGGGCGCCGTCAGCAACAGGCGGGCGGCATCGCCGTATCCCTCCCGCGCTGCGATGAGCTCCTCCAGCGAGGCAACCCGCGCCGCAACCGCCGCCAGCTCCTGCTCCCGGGTACGCGCGTCTTCGACCAGCGCGTCGTGCCCGGCGTTGGCCGCCGCGAGTCGCGCTTCGCTTTCCTCCCGCTCGGCGCGGACGCCGTCGAGCGCCGCCTGCAGGCGCTTCACCGCCGCGGCACTGTCGTCACGTTCGGTGGCCAGCCTGGCCCGCTCCGTGGTCAGGTCGGCGGACTCGGCGGCAAGTCGGGCGATGTCGGCGTCGATGCGCTCGCACGCCTCGGCCGCGCTCCGCGTCACGTGCTCCAGCACCGCCGCGGAGCGGGCGGCCGCGAACGCGGCGCCGCGTGCCTCCTCGACTTCGCTTTCGAGCCCGTCGATCGCCGCCTGCGCCGTCGCGTGCTCCGCCTCCGCGGCTTCCAGCTTCGCAACCGCGGCTTGCCGTTCGGCGTTGCAGCGGCGTGACGCCTCGACCCTCTCCGCGAGCTCGGCGCGCAGCGGCGACCGCTGTGCGGCCAGCGACTCGCTTTCTGCCTCGAGCGCTGCAGCCGACGCCGCCAACTGGTCGACCTGCTGCTTCTCGAACTCGATCTGCTGCTCCAGCCGCCCGGCGTTCAACTCGTGGGCATGCGCGGCCTCGCGTGCGGCAGTAGCCGCCCGATCGGCTTCCGCCTGCTCGATCCTGCGGCGCTCGTGCGCCGTCTCCAACTCGGCCACGTGCGCGGCCGCCGCCTGCTCGCGCGCGCGTGCATCATCCAGACGCTGGCCGGTTTCCTCGATGACCCGGTCTACCGCGGCGCTCGCGCCGGCAATCTGCACCTTCTCCCAACGGCGCAGGTCCTCGCGCAGTTGCCGGTAGCGGCGGGCCTTGGCCGCCTGGCGCTTGAGCGTGCTCCGCTGGCTGTCGATCTCGTAGATGATGTCGTCGACGCGGGTGAGGTTCTGTCTGGCCGCTTCAATCTTCAACTCGGCGGCCCGCCGGCGGCTCTTGAACTTCGTTACGCCCGCCGCCTCCTCGATGAGCTGCCGCCGCTCCATCGGGCGCGCCCCCAGCACCTGGCCGATCTTTCCCTGCTCGATGACCGCGTACGCCTTGACCCCCACGCCCGAGTCCATCAGCAGGTCCTGGATGTCGCGCAGCCTGCATACCCGGCCATCGATCAGGTACTCGCTCTCACCGGACCGGAACAGCCGGCGACCGACTTCGATGTCCCGCACGATGTCGTCGCCCTCGTCCGGCGCAGCGGCGCCGTTGCCGGATCCGTTGACCTGCGCACCGTCGCCATTGAGCACCGCGACGGCCGCGACCTCGGAGAAGCGCAGCCGGACCTCCGCCGTCGCGGTCGGACGGCGCCCGTCGCTGCCGCTGAAGATGACGTCCTCCATCCGCTCGCCGCGCAGGCTGCGTACGCTCTGCTCGCCGAGCACCCAGGTGATGGCGTCGATGAGGTTGCTCTTGCCGCAGCCGTTCGGACCGACGATGGCGGTCACGCCGGAATCGAATGCGAGCTCCGCCTGCTCCGGAAAGCTCTTGAAGCCGGTGACTCGCAGGTGGTTCAAGCGCATCGGATGCTGTCAGCTCCCATGTCCGGTACACAAAAAGACCGCTCGGACAGGTGTACCCCACGGTGCGCCTGTCGAGCGGCTGGGAACGCTCTTACGCGATCCGGATTCGATCTCCGCAACGGCGATGCGACGCGTTGCCGGCGCCGGCGAGCATGGCGCGGCGCAGGCAGTAGCTTCGGCACCGAGTGTAGCAGGGCGGCCGCGGAAGCCGCAAGCCCGGCGCGGGGCGAAGGGGTTCCCGCTAGGCGCTATTTCTCACCAGGCTCCGTCGCGAGGGCGTGGCCGACTGGCGCGCATTCGCTGCGAAAACCGGACCGGCCGGGCGCACGTCTTGCCGCTTCCAGTAGCAACCAGCTCCGGACCTTTAACCCGCATGTCTCACCAGCGTTCGTCGCGAGGGCGTCGAGGCGCCGGTGTGGTGGGTCGCACGGACTGAACGACGCTGAAGGCGTAGTCGTAACTACGTCGAAGCGGCGTGAGGGAGTACGGCCCGCCACGGCGAGCGGATCGGCGGCCG
>JAJEEU010000050.1 GCA_022820825.1 Vicinamibacteria bacterium | reverse complement strand
GGCATTGGCGGACATGGCGTGGACGGCCGGCGCCGGCCGGAGCCACTTCGACCACCGCGCGGCGGTGGTGTTACACGATGCGGCGTCGCTGCGCGCCGGATTGCAGGAAGTGAAGGCGGCGCGCGGACCGGGGGCGACGCGGGAGCCGCGCAAGATCGCCTTCACCTATGGCGAGGACGGCGGCCGGTGGCTCGCCGCCGGGAGGACGCTGTACGAGACGGAGCCGGTAGCGCGGGCCGTGCTCGACCGCTGCGCTGACGTGTTTCGCGACGCCACGGGGGGCTCGCTCCTGGACACGATGTTCGAGACCGGCGGTGCGGGCGCCGGATCCGGGGGCGCCGCGCCGGAGGCTCCGGCATTGTACGCGTTGCAGTGCGCGCTCACCGCGCTGTGGGGCGGCGTCGGCGTCGGTCCGGCGGCGGTGGTGGGACACGGCGCCGGAATGTTGGCGGCGGCCCAGGCGGCCGGCGCACTCGGTCTGGATGACGGGATGCGCCTGGCGATTGCCGGGTCGGCGGCCGGCACGGACACCGCGCTCGCGGTGCCGTCCGCGCCGCTGATCAGCGGCGCGACCGGACGGGTGGTCGACGATCTGGACGCGGCGCTGCAGGGAGTCGGCGGGAGCGGTCCGGCCGGGGACGAGGCGGCGCGACAGGACTGCTCGGAGGCGCTGGCAGAGCTGGCCGTGGACGTGGTGATGAAGATTGGCGACGGCAGCGCCGCGGAGGGATTCGCCGCCGCGGTCGCCGCGGCCTGGGAGGCGGGGCTCGACGTGGCCTTCTCCGGCCTTTTCGCCGGAGAAGCGCGCCGCCGGATCGGGCTGCCCTCCTATCCGTTCCAGCGCCGCCGGCACTGGGTGGAGATGCGGTAGTCGAAGTCCCGCGGCCGTTTGACTCGGCCGGCACCCCGTGCTAGTTTCGGCTGCGGTTCCGTGCACACCCGTCAGTCCCGATCCAAACCAGGAGAACATTCATGGCATCAACCGAAGAACGCCTCAGGGAGTTGGTCGACAAGCACCTGAACGTCGAAGGCCGTCAGAGCGGCGCCACGCTCGACCTGAATGCGCCGTTTGCGGACTCCGGTATTTCCTCCGTGGCCGCGGTTTCGTTCATGATGGAAGTCGCGAAGGAGTTCGACGTCAAGATGAACGTCGGAGATTGCGCCCAGTTCCCCAACATGCAGTCGTTGATCGACTTCCTGGACAGTAACGCCGGCTAACCGCAACAGTCACCCGGCGGCGCCGGCCCGGTTGGGCGCCGCCGTATCCCCCGGCCAGTGACGGTCCATCGCTCGGCAGAGTGCTGGTGGCGCCCCCTCGGGGAGATGGCCGCCGCCACCGTCGTGCACGTCGACCTGACCCCCTGTGCAAGCCGCGAAGCAGCCGCCTGGGGGTGGCTCGACCAGGACGAACGGGCGCGCTGGAAGCGCTTCCTGTACGCCCCCCCGCGGCGTCGCTACGCGTTGTGCCGGGCCGCGCTGCGGGCGCTGCTCTGCGGCGCGCTCGATGCCGACAACGAGCAGATCGCCTTCACCTTCGCCGAACACGGCAAGCCCCGTGCGCAAGTCGCCGGGAGGCCGGCCGCCATCAGCTTCAACGTCAGTCACAGCGGCAACCACGGGCTCGTCGCGTGGGCCCCGCGGGGACGCGTGGGGGTTGACGTCGAGGAGCGCTCCGCGCGCTACGACATCGACGGCCTCAGCGAGACCGTTTGCGGCCCGCGGGAGCGCGCCGACCTCGCGGCAGCGCGGGGAGACGGCAGGCTCCACCTCTTCTATACCCTCTGGACGCTCAAGGAAGCGCTGGTCAAGGCGACCGGCGCCGGCCTGTCCTGCGACGTTTCCCGGTTCGAGATTCCGGCTGCGATGCGCCGCGGCAAGCCCACGGGGACGTTTCGCTTTCCGCAGGCGCCGGACGTCAACTGGCGGCTGCACAACCTGGGCAACGCGGCATACGCCGCCGCGGTCGCCCACGAGGAAGTCGCGGATTCAGCCGCCGCGCCGGTGACGACGCCGTGACCTCGCCGTCAATCCCGTCGTGGGAGATACCCGAGCCGCTTGCGATCCATGAGGTCCGGATGGCGGACGGGGCCGCCATCATCCTGCGGCGCCACGGCAATCCGGACGGCCCGCGGCTCGTCCTGAGCCACGGGAACGGGCTCGCCATCGATCTCTACTATCCCTTCTGGTCCCTGCTGCAGGACGATTTCGATCTCATGCTGTACGACCTGCGGAACCACGGCTGGAACGCGGTCGGCGACATGAGCGCGCACAACGTGCCGACGATCGTCCTCGACCACGACCGCATGCTCGAGGCCATCGACGGCCTGTACGGAGCGAAGCCGAAGATCGGTGTATTCCACTCCGCTTCCGCATTGGCGAGCCTGCTGGCCGCCGCGCAGGGCGACGCGCTTGCGGCGCGGGTGCTGTTCGATCCGCCCTTGTGCCGGCCGGGCGTCGGCGAGTACGAGTTCGAAGCGGCCGCGGCGCGCACCGCGGCCGCGGTGCGCCGGCGTGCGGACCGGTTCAAGTCGCGCGAGGAGTTCGCCGGATTCCTGCCGTTCTTTCCCGTCTTCAGTCGCGCCGTTCCCGGCGTCCATGAGCTGGTCGCCAGGACCACGCTTCGCCCGTGCGCCGACGGGAACGGCTACGAGCTGAGATGTCCGCGCGAGTACGAGGCGCAGATCATCGATTTCTCGGGCGTGTACGGGTTGCTGGTCGACTTCCAGGCGCTGCACAGCCCGACCAAGGTAATCGGGGCGGATCCGACGTTGCCGTACTCCTACCTGCCCACGTTCGATTGCACCGACATCGCGAAGGTGGACTACGACTTCATCCCGGAGGCGACGCACCTGCTGCAGTTGGAGCAACCGCGGGAATGCGCCGCGGCGCTGCGGGAATTCGTGAGCTCGGTTCCCGGCGCGTGACCCCGCGGCCGGTTCACGAGGCCGCGACGCGGACCGTAATCACCTCGGTTTCGTGGTACTGCCGGTGGGTGACCGAGGATGCGTAGTGCTGCAGCAACCGCAGCGGCGCGTCGCGCTCCATCATCGACTCCAGATCGGGCAGGTCCAGCTCCAGAACGCCCGGCGCCGGTCGCGTCAGGAGCGCGATCCGGTCTTCCAGGTTCGTGGCGTCGCGCGGTGCGCTGACGAATTCCAGCTCGGCCGCCTTGCCGTCGCCGGACGCGAGCAGCAACAGCTTGCGGCGCCCGCCGTCGTCCGGTTCCCCGCTCCCCTGGCGAAGAATGACCAGCACCTCGTCGGCAACGACCTGCAGGCGATCGGCCGTGCGTGCATCCCAGCCGCGGCGTCGCGCGAATTCCTGCAGGAATGCGTTGATTTCGGCGAGCGCGCCGGCGCCCAGCTCCGTCTGGATGCGCCGCCGGCCCTGCGTGCCGAGCTCGGTGAAGGCGGTCAACAGAATGACGGTGATGCCGCCCGCGGTGAGTCCGTTCTGCAGCATGGTGCGCCACACGCCCCCGAAGGGCGGCGCCAGGAGCTCGAACTGGAAGCCCAGCCCGACCGCCAGCGCGACGCCGACGACGAGGCCGGTGCGGTAGTCGGGCGCGTCCCGCATGATCAGCCGCATGCCTTCCACGAACAGCGGGCTGATCACCACCATCAGGAAGATGGCGCTCACGGGACCGGGCATGCCCACCAGCACGCCCCAGACCTTCGGCAGGAATGCCGTTGCGATGAGCGCGGCGCCGGTAATCAACGCCACGTTGCGCGACGCGCAGCCCGTCTGCTGCACGAAGGTGGTGCCCCTGGGCGCGGTGGTGATGGGCATGACGGCGGCCACGGCGGCCAGCAGGTTGCCGACGCCCGTGCAGATGGTGGCGCCCTGCACCAGGCGGTAGTCGAGGGCGCGCTGGCGGCGCCAGGAGACCTGTTGCACCGAGAGCGCGATGGAGTTGCCCTGCAGCACGGCGATGACCGAGAGAAACAGGAAGGCCGGCAGCAGCGACCAGAACACGGGACCGAAGTCGATTCCCAGGCCGGGCCAGCCGTCGAGCGGCACGCCGGCAGGCGGGGCGTTGCCTGCCGGTCCCAGGTCGTAGACGCCGAAGGCCAGGCCCGTCGCGCCGCCGGCCGCGATGCCGATGAGCGGCGCCCACATCCGCAAGGCGCGCGGTCCGCGCAGCAGGAGGCCCAGGATCGTGGCGCCTGTCACGGCCATGCAGGCCGGCGCGGCCGCGGCCGGCGCGCCGTCCGGCACGTCGTCGGCGCCCGCAAGCACGATGGCCATGACGGACATGGCCAGCAGAATGATGACGGTCCCGCTGACCGTCGGCGTGACGATCCGCCTGAGGTAGGACAAGCGGAGCGATACGCCAATCTGGAACAGTCCCGAAATCAGTATCAGCGCCGCCAGCACCGCCGGTCCGCCCTCCACCAGCGCGACGACGCAAAACGGAATGGAGATCGAGGAGGGGTACGTCAGGACCATCAGCCCGCAGCCGACCGGGCCGATGCGGACCGCCTGCAGCATGATCGCGGCGCCGTTGATGGCCAGCATCGCGAATACGGACCAGGAGACGACCGCGTCGTCGACGCCGGCGGACTGCGCCAGGATCAGCGGAAACAGGACGATGGGAGCGACGATCAGCAGCGCGGACTGGAGGCCCAGAGCCAGGGACAGCAGCGCCGGCGGCCCTTCGTGCGGCTCGTAGCGCGGCGAGTCGCTTGTGCTGGTGGACATGGGGCCGCGACGTGGGGCTCCGTCGCGATCGTCAGTGTATACGACGAACAGCTCGCTGCTGGGGCTGTACTCGAACTGGATCTGGAACGCCACGATGTTCTGCCGCCCTCGTTTTGAATAACTTGTAAGGATGTGTAGATCCGGTTTCCACGGGAGCGCAACCGGTTGAAGCGGTCGATGGTTGATCTGGTCCGGGAACTTCGCGCCGACGTCGCGTCCCCGAAAGCCATTGCCGCGCTTGCGGCGGGGATGACCTCGGGCGTGGGTCTGATCGCTACCCAGGTATCCTTCGCGACCCTCATATTCTCGGGAGCGCTGGCCCCGTTCGCTTCGCAGGGCGTGGGCCTCGTGCTGTTCGGAAACTTCGCCGCATGCCTGGTATTCGCCCTGGCGGGAGGCTATCGCGGCGTGATTGCCGGCCTGTCTCCCGCGCTGGTCGTCGGGATGTCCCTCATCGCCGCCACCACGGACGCCAGCGGAGAGGCCCTGTTCGTCAGCGTGTCGGCCGCGCTGATCCTCAGCGCGCTGGTCGCGGGCGGCGCCTGTCTGTTGATCGGGCGGCTGCGCCTCGCCTACCTGGTGCGCTTCATCCCGTATCCCGTCGCAGCCGGTTTCGTCGCCGGCATTGGCGGCTCCGTGTGCCTGGCGGCCATGTCGCTGATGGTGGAGGAGCTGGACTGGAGGAACGTTCCGGCGTTGCTGGAGCCCGCCGCGCTCTGGCGCTGGGGCCTCGGCTTCGCCTTCGGGATTGCCCTGTACCGGGCCATGAAGCGCTGGCGCAACCCCCTGATCCTGCCCATCGGCGTCGTGCTTGCCGTCGCCGCCTACCACCTGGCGCTGGCGCAGCTCGGCATCTCCGGCGCACAGGCGCGGGAGGCGGGGCTGCTGCTGACCGGCACGGCCGACGGCAATCTCTGGCCGGCGTTGCTGCCCGCAGATCTGCTGCGCGTGGAATGGGCCGCGCTGGCGGCGCAGCTTTTCAACATGCAGGCGCTGATCGTGGTTGCGTTCATCGCCATCGTCATGAACATCGCCGGCCTCGAGGTGGCCGCGAAACAGGAGCTGGACTGGGACCGGGAATTCCGTGCGGGCGGGCTCGCGAGCCTCGCCGCGGGTCTCGGCGGCGGAACGATCGCCACCATCGTCGTGCCAGCCTCGTTGCGCAGCAAGCTGCTGGGGGCCGACACGCGCTTGACCGGCATCGTGGCCGCGCTGGTCATCGCCAGCCCGCTGCTGCTGGGCGACGGGTTCCTGGAGCTCGTTCCGGCGGCGCTCGTCGGCGGGATGCTGGTCTTTGCCGGGGCCGGCATGCTCGACCAGGGGCTGGTTGCCAGCTACCGGCGGCTGCCGCCGACCGAGTTCGGCATCGTGGCGCTGATCTTCGTTGCGACATTCGCCTTCGGGCTGCTCGAAGGCGTGGCGGCCGGCATGCTGGCGACCGTCGCTTTCTTCATCCTGCGTCTCAGCCGCGTGGACCCCTTCGACTCCCGCTTCACCGCGCGGGAGCACCGCAGCAACAAGGCCCGGCCCGTGCCCGAACGCGCCATCCTGCTCGAGGAAGGCGCTCGCGCCCAGGCCTACCGGCTGCGCGGCTACATCTTCTTCGGCACCGTCCGGCCGCTGGCCGATCACCTCCGGGCGTCCCTGCGCGGCGACACCCGACCCAACTGCCTGCTGCTGGACTTTGCGGCCGTCTCCGGCCTGGACTTTTCGGCCGTGAACGTCCTGTGCCAGTTGCTGGAGTCCGTGGACGCGGCCGGGGTGCGGGTGGTGCTGTCCGCGGCGCCGGAGCACCTGATGCGCGCGTTCGAGCGCAATCTGCCGGCCGCCGTGTTTGCCAAGGTGCTCGTCGAGCCGAACGCGGACCGCGCCCTGGAGCGCTGCGAGGAGATCGTCATCGCGCGCTGGAAAGCGAGCGAGGACGTGGCCAGGCACCGGCGCACGGCCCTGCTGGAGCAGGCCTCGGACGATCTCGAGCGCTACCTGGACCGGCAGATCCGATTCGAGGAGCTGACGGAAGAGCTGAAGGACTGGCTGGATCCCCGCGAATACGCCGCCGGCGAGACCCTCGCCGGACCGGAGACGGCGCAAGAAGGACTGCAGTTGCTGGCGGCCGGCCGGGTCTCCGCCCATGATGCCGCGGGCTCGCGGCTGTACCAGTGCCGGCCGGGCGACGCGCTCCGGCCGGTGGGCGTCCTGGAGACGGAAACGGTGACCTCGATGGTGGCGGACGAGCCGTGCCGCACGCTGGTGCTGACGCCGTCCACCCGGAGCTGGCTGGAGCAGCAGCGGCCGGAGCTCGTCCTGAAGCTGTACGGCTACCTGCTCGCGGGACACTTCCGGACCGGGTCGGATTGACCCGCGTTGCGCGCAGTCCCGCCACGACGCGCCGCCCGCCTAGAATGGAGGCAGGAGGCTTGAGCGGACCCACGTGACGCAGCGACCCTACCAGGAGCTCCTCGGCAAGTTGCGGGAGACCTTCCCCGCGCCGGTCTCGGACCGGATGCACGACGCCTACTTCGTCTTCTCCATCCTGCGCGCGCTCGATCAGCTCGACGACCTGAAGTCGGAGGTGCCGCTGCTCGGCCGGCCGCGCACGCTCGACTACGCCGCCGCGGAGCGGGCCGAGCTGGCGGAGGAGGGGCGCAGCGCCGAGGACGTGGCGCGCCTGCTGGTCGGGCAGCTCGAGGGCATGCCGATCTGGGGGCATCCGCGGACGCAGATCAACGTCGTCCCGCCGCCGTCCATCCCCAGCGTCATCGGCTCGCTGCTGCCGGCCATCTACAACCCGAACCTGGTTTCCGACGATACGTCGTACGGCCTCATGCTGACCGAGGCGGCCGTCGTGGCGATGGTGTCGCGGCTCGTCGGCTACGACCCGGCGCTGGCGGCCGGCGTCTTCACGTTCGGCGGGACCGGCACGGTGCTCTACGGCGCGAAGCTCGGCATCGAGAAGGCGTTCCCGGACGCGATGGACAACGGCGTGCCGGAGGGCGGCGTCATTCTCGCGTCCGCCCAGAGCCACTACTGCCGCCTGAACGTCGCCGGCTGGCTCGGACTCGGCGAGAAGAGCGTCGTGGAGGTGCCGACCCACCTGGAGAACGACATCCGCCTCGACAAGCTGGAGGCGGCGGCGCGCGAGGCGCTCGACGGCGGGCGGCGCATCGTGGCGCTGGTGGCGACGATGGGCACGACCGACGCGTTCGGGGTCGACGACCTGGGCGCCATCGCCGACCTGCGCGACCGGCTGGTCGGGGAGTACGGCCTCGACTACCGGCCGCACATCCACGCCGACGCGGTCATCGGCTGGGCCTGGTCGGTGTTCAACGACTACGACTTCGAGGCGAACGCGCTCGGCTTCCGCCCGCGCACGGTGCGGGCGCTGGCCTCGGCGCGGCGGCGCATTTCCAAGCTGCACCGGGCGGACTCCGTCGGCATCGACTTCCACAAGACCGGCTTCGCGCCCTACGTCTCCAGCCTGTTCCTGGCGCGCGACCGCGCCGACATGCAGCTCCTGGTCCGCGGCCGGGAGCAGATGCCGTACCTGTTCCAGAGCGGCGAGCGCCACCCCGGCGTGTTCACGCTGGAGACGTCGCGCGGCAGGTCGGGGGTGCTGGCGGCCTACGCCAACCTGCAGCTCTTCGGCCAGGTGGGCCTGCGCGTGCTGCTCGGCCACCTCGTCGAGATGGCGGAGACGCTCCGCGAGCACCTGGAAGGCCACGACTCGACCACCGTGCTCAACGCCGCCGGCGTCGGCACGGTCACCGTCTTCCGGGTCTACCCCGACGGCGTGGACACCTGGACGGCCAAGGACCGCGAGCGCACCGACCCGGCCGCGCGCGAGGAGCTGCTGCGCCACAACGACTACAACCGCCGCCTGTTCCGCTACCTCTACGAGCGGGCGATGCGCGGCGAGGGCGTCCACATCTCCATGACCGACTGCTACCGCGAGACCGACTACGGGGAGCCGATGGTCGGCCTCAAGAGCTTCATCCTCTCGCCCTTCATCGACGAGCAGGACGTCGAGCAGCTCGTGCGGGACATCCTCGACGCCCGGCAGGTGTGCTGAACCATGCCGGACCAGC
Source organism: Vicinamibacteria bacterium (assembly GCA_022820825.1). Lineage (GTDB taxonomy): Bacteria > Acidobacteriota > Vicinamibacteria > Vicinamibacterales > UBA8438 > JAAXGX01. The sequence goes on along the minus strand of JAJEEU010000050.1, from coordinate 15,996 downwards.
CGCTACATGGCCAGGTGGCCGTCGTTGCCGGCGCCACGCGCGGCGCGGGCCGCGGCATCGCGCGCATGCTGGGCGCGGTGGGGGCCACCGTCTACTGCACCGGCCGCAGCGTGCGGGGCGGGCCGGCTACCGAAGGGCGGCCCGAGACCATCGAGGAGACGGCGGAGATGGTTACCGCGGAGGGCGGCCGCGGCATCGCCGTGCGGACGGATCACACCGTGGAGGCGGAGGTCGAGCGGCTGTTCGAACGCGTACGCGCCGAGGAGAAGCGGCTGGACGTGCTGGTCAACGACATCTGGGGCGGCGACGCGCTGACCGAATGGGGCTCGCCGTTCTGGGGCGTTTCGGTCGCCCAGGGCCGGAAGCTGCTGGAGCGGGCGGTCCACAGCCATATCATCACCAGCCGCCACGGCGCGCCGCTGATGGTCGAGCGCGGCTCCGGGCTCATCGTCGAGGTGACCGACGGCGACACGATGGGCTATCGCGGCAACCTCTTCTACGACCTGGCCAAGAACGCCGTCATCCGGCTCGCCTACGCGATGGCGTCGGATCTGCACGCACATCCTGGCGTGACCGCCCTCGCGGTCACGCCAGGCTTCCTGCGTTCAGAGCACGTGCTCGACCACTTCGGCGTCGCCGAGGCGAACTGGCGGGACGCCATCGAGAAGGCTCCCTACTTCGCCGAGTCGGAGACGCCCTGCTACGTAGGCCGGGCCGTGGCGGCGCTGGCGACCGACCCCAATGTCAAGCAGAAGAGCGGCCGGCTGTTCTCGAGCTGGGCCTTGGCCGAGGAGTACGGCTTCACGGACGTGGACGGCCGCCGCCCGTACTGGGGCAGCTTCTTCCTGCGCAAGGTGCGCGAAATCCTCGACAAGGAAACGCCGCCGGACGACCTGGAACGCTTCGTGATCCGCTCCCGCCTCTACCAGGCGGAGCTGGACCCGTCCGCCGCGGAGGAACTCCCTCGCCTCCGCGCCTGGCTGGACAAGCACGAGTAGGCTGTTTTACCGCGCGGCGCGGCCGAGGTACATCTGGAAGGTGGTCTCCACGAAGTCGTCGACGCCGGGGATGAACAGGACCGCGAGGACCGTCAGGACCAGCGCCGCCGCGATGCAGTAGTAGAAGTTCTTCATGGGGTGGATCGGAGCCGCTAGCGCGGCCCCGCCTCGAACATCCACACGTCGCCGCTTTCGACGATCTCACGGCTGATGTTGTACGAGTACTTTTCGGCGATCGAGGCGGTGATGCCGTCGAGGCTCGGACCCGACTCGATGCGCTGGAGCTGCCGCTCGTAGCGCTTGCCGTCGATGCGGAGCACCGCGCGGCCGTCCTCCTGGGCCTGTCGCGGCCAGCTCTTCCACAGCCTGCCGACCGCACTCCGCATGTAGGCCGAGAAGACGTAGAGCTTGCCGTCGTGCTCGCCGACCCAGATGGTGCGGGACCGCGGCGGCTCCTCCAACTGCAGCTCGATGGTCACGATGTCGTTGGTGAAGCTCCAGTCGGGTTCCGGGCCGGTGTGCAGCTCCCCGGACACAAGCGGGCCGCCCGAGAACACGAAGTCCGAGCCGTCCGACAGGCGTTGCTTCGCCGCGGCGGTGAGGACCGCGGTGACCGGGATCAGCAGGATGCAACCGGCTACGATCACCACGCGGATGGCTGGTTTCATAACGATCCCAGTCTACCACCGGTGGTCTGGCATTGCCTTTGCTGCTCTGGTGCGCGAGGGCGGCCGCGGAGGGCGGGATGTCCTGTGCAGGTGTCAGTCCGGGAGGCGACTGTAGCCCAACCGGGTCACAAATGGAGGAGACGACATGACGGCGATTAGCAAGAGGTATCTCGTAGTCGCGGCCTGCGCGGCGCTCGCCTGGGCGGTGCCGGCGGCGGCGCAGCAACCCGTTCCCGAGCAGGGCGGGCGCGTCTACGGTCTGGCCGGCGGCACGTTCGGCGAGGGGATGCTCTTCACGAGCGGCGGCGGCGCGGGGCTGCGGCTCACGCGGCATCTCGGGATCGACGTGGAGCTGGCGCACTTCCGCGGCGAGTCAGACGGAGACTGGGACGACATCGTCGCGTTCTCCCGCTTCGGGTTGGCCGAGGACTACCCGCCGCCGGGCGTGCGCAGCGTCCTGCCGTTCCCGGTGCTGGCGCCTTGGCCGGACGGGGACCGCAGCGCGACAACCTTCCTGACGAAGTTCACCGTGGAGTTCCCGGCGGCCGGCCAGCGCCTCTTTCCGTACTTCACCGCCGGCGGCGGCGTCGGGCGCGTGACGGAGCCGTTCGGCGGCGTATTCGCAAGCCCGTTCGGGCCGTTCGCTGGGGAGATTCCTGTCGCCGCGGTGTCCTGGTCGAACGACGCGGACGACGGCGGCCATCGGATTGGCGGCCGCTGGGACGGCGACCTGCGGGATCTGGAGATTCCGTCCGTGCCGTGGCTGGACGAATACACGGAAACCGGCCTGAGCCTGGTGGTGGGCGGCGGCATCGACGTGCGGCTGTGGCGCGGCCTCTCCGTGGGTGCCGAAGTCCGCTGGCTGCGCGTGCTGCTCAGCCGGGACGACTTCGACGCGGCGCAGGTGCTCTCCCGTGTGAGCTACCGCTTCTGAGTGGAATGAACTAAGCTAGAATGACTAAGTCCATAGGGGCCAAGTCATGCGCACAGTCAACATGCACGTAGCAAAGACCCATCTGTCACGGCTCGTCGAGGCCGCGGCCAACGGCGAGCCGTTCGTCATCGCACGTGCAGGCAAGCCCGTCGTCAAGGTCGTCGCGATCGATGCCCCGGCTGGTCGCTTGCGCCGCACAGGATTCCTGGCGGGACAAATCGCCGTGCCGCGTGACTTCGACCGCATGGGGTCGGATGCCATCCGAACCCTGTTCGAGAGCGGCGAATGAAAGTCCTGCTGGACACCCACGTGCTCTTGTGGGCGGCCGGCGTGCAGGCACGGTTGACGGACGAGGCGTGCGGCCTGATCGAGGATCCGGATACCGAGCTCATATTCAGCGCTGCGTCGATCTGGGAGGTCGCCATCAAGACCGGTCTCGGCCGCGACGACTTCCGCGTCGATGCGCGTCTGCTGCGGCGGGGTCTGCTGGAGAACGGCTATACGGAGCTCGCGATCACCGGCTCCCACGCCATGGCGGTGGATTCCCTGCCGTCATTGCACAAGGATCCCTTCGACCGCATGCTGATCGCCCAGGCGCGGGTCGAGGGCATCCTGCTCCTGACCGCAGACCCCGCCGTCGCACGCTACGGGGGACCGATCCGGCTGATGAAATCGTGAAACGGCCCGCGGTTTCGATTGCGGGCGTGCGCCTGGAGCTATGCGCCGCCAGGGGCTGTTAATATGCGGGCCTGACTCTTGGTATGGAGGAGACGATGCGAACCACGACATTCGGCGTACTCGCGGTGGCGGCGCTCGCGCTTTCGTTCGCCTGCGGCGGGGGCGGGCCGGCCGGCGAGCCGGAAGACGCGCCGATGGCCGACATGTCCAACCCGGCCGAGCGGTTCGCGGGCGCCTGGGCGCTCGTGAAGCGCGAGCGGCGCGGCGCCGACGGCGAGCTGGCGGAGCCGGTGGTCGACAACCGGGTCGGCTACATCATCTACCACGCCTCCGGCTACATGGGCGTGACCACCATGAACCCGGGCCGGGAGCCCTACTCCGAGGGCGGGCCGACCGCGGACGAAGCCCTGGCGCAGATGGGCACCTACAACTCCTACTTCGGACGCTTCAGCGTCAACGAGGACGAGGGGTACGTGACCCACCACCTCGAAGGGGCGCTCAACCCGAGCGGCGCCGGCTCGGACTACCAGCGCTTCTTCACGTTCAGCGACGACGGCAACACGCTGACGCTGCAGCCGCCGCCCGACGAGAACGGCGTGAAGTCGTTCATCACCTGGGAGAAGCTGCCCGACCTGCCGGAATCCGCGCTGACCGAGACGCACCGCGAGCTGTTCGGCTTCTACCGCCTCGAGTCGCTCACCCGCGCGACGACCGCCGGCGAGCCGATCGAGGTCGACCCGTACCAGACGGCGTTCATCATCTACGCCCCGTCGGGGCATATGGCGGTGCACCTGATGCGGCCCGACCGCATGCCGTACGCCGGCGAGGAGCCGACCGCCGAGGAGGCGCTGGCGACGGTCCTGAGCTACGGCAGCTACTTCGGCCCGTTCTCGGTGAACGAGGCGGGCGGCTATCTCGTGCACAACCGCATCGGCAACGAGGACCCCGGCCAGAGCGAAACCAACGCCCAGCGCTTCTACGAGCTGAGCGACACGCAGCTCAGGCTGCAGCCGCCCGTGCAAATCGACGAACAGGGGCGGGAGGTGCAGGGCACCATCGTCTGGAACCGGATCAGCGACTGAGCGCAGCGGGGTCAGAAGAGCTCGTCGCGCGCGCTGGTTTCCTCGCCGGCGTCGGCCCCGTCGATCTGGTCGGCCGCCACCTGTCCGTGAGTCGCGTAACGGGATCGCTCGACCTGCGCGTCCGGCTCCCAGAGCCGAGCCCGGATCAGGGCCTTGGCGCAGTGCAGGAACGCCTCTTCCACCGTCACCTTGAGGACGGAGACGGGCAGCTCGCCCTCCAGGGCCACCAGCTCCAGCAGCTCCGGGTCGGTAGAGATTTCCACCCGCCCGTTGACCCGCAGCGTGTCGGTCAGGCCCGGCACGAAGAACATCAGGCCCGCGTACGGGCGTTCCACCAGGTTCGTCAGCGTGTCCGCCCGACGGTTTCCCAGCCGATCGGGCAGCAGCAGCGTCCTGTCGTCCGGCACGTACGCCAGCGAACCGGGCGGATCGCCCCGCGGGGAGGCGTCGGCCCGGCCGTCGGCGCGCGCGGTGCAGATGACGTAGAACGGCGACAGGGCGATGAACTCGCGGCAGCGTGCGTCCAGGTGGTCCAGCACCCTGAGGCTGGTGCGCGCGGCGGGCGGAGGATAGACCTCACGCAGCTTCGCCATGGTGTCGATGGCCATTGCTGCCTCCCTGTTGCTACTGCGTGAAACATACCACCGCGCGGTCGTGGAGGGTCTTGTGCCTACGGCAGGAGCCGTCGAATCGTGCCGTCGTGCTTGTTGAGGAGGAACAGCTCACCGTCAGGTCCCTCGCCGAAGCGCAGATCCACGCGCGGCGCCGGGTCCTTGCCTTGTTCCCGGTTCTTGGCTTGCACCAGTTGGAGGAGCGTCTTCGGTTCGCCGGCGTCATTCAGGAGCACCCTGCGGATGGCGCCCGGCCCGCCGCTGGGCAGTCGGTCGGCCTGGACATGGAAGACCTCGCCGCTGGGCATGTCACCGAACAGCACCAGGTCCGCAAGTTGGGGAATCCTGGCCTGGCGGTAGACCACGACACCGGTGACGGCGGCCCGCGACTGAATGAGCGGGTCGCCGTGCGCGTATTCCGCGACGGGGTAGGTGAGTCCGGGCTCACTTCGAGAATCGGCGACGCTCACGTTGCGCCGATCGATGAAGCGAAAGCTCCCCTCCCAATCGTTCCAGCCGAGATCGGCGCCGCGCTCGACCAGGCTGATTTCTTCCACGACCCCCTGCCCGATATCGGCGACGAACATGTTGCCGTTGTGCGGGTCCCAGGCAAAACGCTGGGGATTGCGCACGCCCGAGGCATAGATCTCGCCGTGTGTGGCGGGGTCGCCGTCGCCGGCGAACGGGTTGTCGGGCGGGATGCCGTACTGGCCGTTGGCGCTGGCGGAGCCGAGGGGGTCGATCCGCAGGATCTTCCCGAAGACCGAGGCGGGGTCCTGGGAAAGGTCGAGCGGGTCGCCGCCGCTCCCGCCGTCGGCCGAGCCGACATACAGCAGCCCGTAGTCGGCGTCGCCGGGCGACGCGAGCGGGTTGAAACCGATCTGGCCGCCGTTGTGATTGCGAAAGGGTTGCTCGAAGCGCATGAGCGTGCGGGGCGGGCCGCCGTCATAGGTGGCCGCTGCGGGCGTTGCCGTCACCCACTCCAGCAGGACCGTGTCGTGCGTGTTGTCGCCGCCGCCCGGAACGAAGTCGGGGGTCGGCGCCGTGTCGCTGGTGTCGAAGAAGGTATAGAACCTGCCGAAGCCCGGCGCGCCGGCCCGCCCGAACTCCGGATGGAATGCGAAGCTTTGAAACCCGCGCTCCCGACCGGTCGCCTCGACCTCCAGCCCCAGGGTCGCCGCGGTCAGGTCGAGATAGAGAGACACGGTCCGTCCGTCATAGCTGACGCTGTAGAGGAGTCCCCGCATGTCGCTGACGAACAGGCGTCCCGTGCCCGGCTCGTCCACGAGGTGCATCATGCGCGCCGCCTCGCCGTCGACGTCCGGCAGCGCAGCGAACTCCTCGAAACCGACCGTGATCACGTCCTCGGCCGCGGCGATCGGCGAGGGAAACGGCGCGCTGCCTGTCTGCGCGAACGCCGCGGAGGCCGTCAGCAGAAAGATCGCAATGACTCTGGCCATCAGATCGACATCCGACTTGCGGTCGGCTGGTGTTAGTTGCTCCGCCCGGCTCGCCTGCCGAGGATACGGGGCGTATGATCGCAGCAGTCCCTCGTTGCACACCAGCCGGACAGAGATGGGGAACGCACCGATGAAGAATATGCGAACACGCGCGATCGTGGCAGCGGCTGTGATGATGACTTTCTCAGCGGCCCTGATGGCACAGGACTGGCCGCAGTGGCGGGGGCCGGCGCGCGACGGTGTGGCCGCGTTCGACGTGCCGGCGAGCTGGCCGGACGCGCTGCAGCGCCAGTGGTCGATCGACGTCGGCCTCGGCTACGCCACGCCGGTGGTGGTCGGCGATCGGCTCTACATGTTCACCCGGCAGGGCGGCGACGAGGTGATGACCGCCCACGACGCCGCCACCGGCGCGCAGATCTGGCGCACCGCCTACCCTGCCCCGTTCACGATGAACCCGGCGACGGCGCCGCACCGCGAGGGCCCGAAGGGCACCCCGACGTATGCCGACGGCCGGCTGTTCGCGCACGGCATCACCGGCATCCTCACCGCCTACGCGGCGGACTCGGGCCGGCAGCTCTGGCAGGTGCCCGGCCGGGACGTCGAGCCGCTCTACCACACGTCGCAGTCGCCGATCGTGGACGGCGACCTGGTGATCCTCCACGTGGGCGGCCACGACGACGGCGCGCTGACGGCGTTCGACGTCGCCGACGGCTCCGTGCGCTGGAGCTGGGACGGCGACGGGCCGGCCTACGGGTCGCCCATGATCTTCGAGGTGGGCGGCACCCGCCAGGTGGTGGTCTTCGCGCAGGAGCACTTCGTCGGCGTGTCGCTGGAGACGGGCGCGCTGCTCTGGAGCCGGCCGTTCACCACGCGCTCGACGACCACGTCGCAGACGCCGCTGATGCACGGCGACCTGGTGATCCAGAACGGCCGCGGCAACGGCGTCACGGCGTTCCGCGTCACGGAGGGCGCCGGCGGCTGGACGACCGAGGACGTCTGGCACACCGACGAGGTCTCCCTGCACATGGTCAACCCGGTGGCGCACGAGGGTGTGCTGTACGGCCTGTCGCACCTGAACAGCGGCCAGTACTTCGGCCTCGATCTCGACACCGGCGAGGTGCTCTGGACGAGCGACCCGCGCCAGGCCGACCACGCCTCCATCCAGCGGGCCGGCAGCACCATCTTCTCGCTGGAGGACGACGCCGAGCTGGTGGTCCTGGGGCACAGCCGCAGCATGTTCAACCCGCTCAGGCGCTACGACGTGGCCGACAGCGAGACCTGGACCCAGCCGACCTTCTCGGGCAACCGCATCTACGTGAAGGACATCTCGACGCTGACGCTCTGGACGGTCGATTAGGAACCCGCATGCTGGGTCGCCGCCGCTTCAACGCGTTGCTGGCGGGTGCGGCCGGCTGGCTGGCCCTGGGCCGGCCCGAAACCGGCGCCGCGGCCTTCCAGGAGGCGTCGCGCGGCGCGGTCTACGCCGCCGTGGGCGCACGGCTTTACCGGATCCGCCGCGACGGTGATCGGCTGGTTCGGGAGACCCCGCCGCTGGTCCTGCCCGAGCAGGTGCACGAGGCCTGGCAACATCCGTCCGGACGCTACTTCTACGTCGCCAGCAGCGACCAGCGCACGACGCCCGGCAACGGGCGCCATCACTACCTGAACGCGTTCCGCGTGGATTCGTCCGGAGGGCTGGAGCCGTTCGGCAACGCCGTCCCCCTGCCCCACCGGCCGATCTACATCACCGTCGACCAGCAAGGCGAGTACCTGCTGTCGGCCCACAGCTTCCCCAGCTCCATCACCGTGCACCGACTGGACGCCGATGGATCGATCGGCGCCATGGTCGAGCAGCGGGCGAGCCTGGATGCCGGCTTCTATGCCCACGCGGTGTACTTCATGCCGTCGAACCGCGCGGTGCTGTTGCCGGCGCGCGGCAACGAGCCGGAGCCGGGCATCCACACCGAGGACCCGGGAGGGCTCTACCTCTACGGCTTCGAGGACGGCCAGCTCACCAACAGGCAGACCGTGGCGCCCGACGGGGGCCTCGCGTACCGCGTGCGGCACGCCGACTTCCATCCGTCGGGCAGGTGGGTCTACGTCGACATCGAGACCCAGAACCTGCTCCATACCTACGCCATAGGTGCGGACGACAGGCTTTCCGACGAGCCGCTGTACGTCAGCACGACGCTGGTCGCGCCGGAGGCCTACCGCGGCGGCCAGACGACTTCGTCGATCCGCATGCACCCCACCAACGGCCGGACGTTGTACGTGGCGAACCGGGGGCGGGGCCACCAGGTGTTTCAGGGCGAGCAGGTGGCGAACGGCACCGAGAACACGATTGCGGTATTCGATGTCGATCCGGACACCGGCGAGCCGACCCTTGTGCAGGCCATCGACACCCACAGCATCGCCGTGCGGACGATGGCGTTCGCGCCCGACGGCCGCTCGATGGTCGCGGCGAGCACCGAGCCGGGATACATCCGCGCCGGTGACAGCCTGGAGACCGTGCCCGCCGCGCTGACGCTGTACGACATCGAGGCCGACGGCCGGCTGGTCTTCAGGTCGACGCTCCCCGTCGCGACGCGCGGCGAAGAGATGTTCTGGTGCGGCGTCGTACGCTATTGAGATGACGGCCCGGCGCGCGGCCGGCCCCTACAGCCCGCGCGTGCGGACGGTGCTCTGGCGCGGCGTGCGCCGGCGCTGCCCGCACTGCGGCGAGGGGCCGCTCTTCTCCCGCTGGATCAGGTTCCATCCGCGCTGCTCGCGCTGCGGCCTGGTCTACCTGCGCAACCAGGGCGACACCTGGCTGTACTGGATCGTCATGGACCGCATCCCCATCCTGGCCGGCATCGCCGCCATCTACTTCGGCTTCCGGATCACCGGCTTCCTCAGCGGCCTGCTGTTCTTCCTGGCTATCGCCGGCCCGCTGTTCGCCACGATGCGCGAGCGCCAGGGCGTGGCCCTCGCCCTCAGCTACCTCTCCCGCGTCTGGTTCCGCGACCCGTCGGACACGATCCCGCCGCCCGCGGCGGACGCGGAATGAGCGGGCGATAACCGGCTAGGGCCGGCGGGCCCAGGAGCCGAACAGGACGCCGGCGATGAAGCGGAATTCGGGGTCGGCGAGGCAGGCCTGGACGTGGTCGAGGTCGGTATGCTCGACGGCGCCGGCGGCGACTAGCTGAGGGCCCGAGAGCGGGAAGGTCAGGCTCCAGAACCGGCCGCCGGGATCGTCGCCGCCGCGGGCCATGAACGGCACGCAGTCGTGGCCGGTCTGATCGAAGCCGAGCCGCTCCGTGAACAGGGGGATGCGGTGACCGAGGGCGCCGTTCCAGATGCCGGCGCTGCCGATGGCGTCGAGCACGCGGCGGACGCTGCGGTCGAACTGCTCCGCGCCCGGGTAGCGCGCGTCCGACGCCCGGAACATGCTGAAGTCGGCTTCCTCCAGCAGCAGCCGGCCGCCGGGCCGGACGGACGCCGCCAGGCGCGCGACGGTGCGTTCGGGGTCGGGCATGTGCACGAGCAGCGCCCGCGCGTGCACGAGGTCGTAGGCCCGCGGCTCGAAGCCGTCCGCGAGGATGTCGTGCTTGCGCACCTCGATGTTGTCCGGGAGGTCGCTGCCGCCCAGGAAGCGGGTGTTGAGGTCGGTGGCCACGACGCGCCCGGAGGGGCCGGCGCGCTCTGCCAGCCAGCGGGCGATGGAGCCGCGGCCGGCGGCGACTTCCAGGCAGCGCCAGCCGGGGCCGACGCCCAGCGCCTCGAGCCGCCGGGTGGTGGCGCCGTCGCACAGCGCTTCGAGCGCCCGCAGGCGCTCTTCCTCGCGGTCGGCGGGAGCGTCGTCCGCGAAGTACCGGCGCGGTTCCATCAACCGGAATTCAGCCAGCGCCGCACCACGCGGTTCCACCACATGATCACGCCGGTGACGAACAGCGCCGGCGGGATGAGTCCGACGAGCGCCCAGGTGGCCTTGGCGACCTCGTTGCAGATCGCCCCGCAGCCGGGGATGCCCCGGCCTCCGAGCCGGCCGAAGTGCAGGAAGGCGAGCCAGTACATCACCCTGTCGCCGACCCGCTCCACCGGGTTGTCCCAGTCGAACGGTTCCAGGTAGTCGACGATCGCGATGAAGAACGCCGGGAACGACAGGTAGGCTCCGGTCAGCGCCCACATGATCAGGAACGGCCAGACCCAGAAGCCGAACGCGCTGTGGAGGCTCCAGTTGAACAGCTTCCAGTCCGCTTTCCGGTCGATGGTCAGGCTGCGGCGCCAGCGCTGGATGCCGGGCCACCAGATCACGGCCCCGGTCAGCGCCAGCAACAGGAGCAGGATCGCGCCGATGCCGTTGACCCGCCGACCGGTTTGGCCGCCGAGCAGGTTGTCGTGCAGATCGAGCAGCCAGCCGGTGACGCGGTAGCCCAGCGGCAGGGGGTCGCCCAGGTCCTCGCCCGTGAACGGATTGAACAGCCGACGTATCGGGTCGCCCTCCCCCCGGAGGGTGATCTCGACCGCCTGGTTCGGGGCCTGGCCCGGCCGCACGTTGCTCACGTCGTGGCCCGGGTAGGCCTGCCGGGCGGCGCGCTCCAGCGCGTCCTGGCTCATGGCCGTGCCCACGCGCTCCACGAGCACCGGCTGTGGACCGAAGTACGTGTACAGCTCGTTGCGGTAGACCAGCACGCTGCCGCTGAGGCAGATGACGAAGATGTACGTGCCGAGGCCGATGCCGGTCCACAGGTGGACCTGGAAGAGCGCCTTGCGCAGCCGCACGCTCTGCGGCGCCTGCACCCAACGTGACCAGGATTCTTTCGCCATGCTAGCAGCCCGTGGCGAAAGCCCCGCTGCAGTCGACGGGCGATGCATCCCGCCTGAGCTGCGTTGCTCGTCGCTCACATATGCCCAATATGCTCTCTCCTCGCGCCTTGTCAGCCGGGCGCCTCGCCCGTCTCGGTGCGACGCGGGGTTTCACCACGAACTGCTAGTCGCCCGCCCGGAAGGATCGGTTGCCGGCCGCGCGCCGGCGGTTGATAGGATACCGCGTGGAGGATTTCATGCCGCACACGTCACTGCAGCGCCTCGTGACCGCCGCGGGGCTCGCCGTCATCGTCGCCGCGCTGGCCGGGGCGACCGTCAACGCGCAGGCCCGGGGCCAGGAGCTCGCGGCGCCGCGGGTCGGCGTGCCGGCGGTGCCCCCGCCCGAGCGGCCGGTGGTGCTCTACACGGCCGCGCATCCGCGCATCCGGGTAGTGCCGGTCGCCACCGGGTTGTCGCATCCCTGGAGCATGGCGTTCCGCCGCAACGGCGACATCCTGATCACGGAGCGGGATTCGGGGGCGCTGCGCGTCGTCCGCAACGGGCAGCTCCTGGAGCGGCCGGTGCCGGGCGTGCCGGAGGTGTACACCGACGTGCTGCTGGCCGGCCTGATGGATGTTGCGGTGCATCCGGAGGACGACTCGATCGTCTACCTGACGTACTCCAAGCCGACCGAGCGCGACGGGCGGGAGGGCGCCACCGTGGCGCTGGCGCGCGGGCGGCTCGACGCGGGCGCGCTGACCGAGGTGCGGGACATCTTCGTGGCGGAAGGGATGGTCGGCGCGGGCATCTCCGCGTCGCGGGCGCTGTTCGGGCCGGACGGCAAGCTGTACGTCACCGTCGGCGGGGCGTTCCAGTTCGCGCAGAACGGCGAGGACGCACAGGATCCGGCGACCCATGTCGGCAAGGTGATCCGCCTGAACGCGGACGGCAGCGTGCCGGACGACAATCCGCACGTCGGCGAAGCCGGCTACCTGCCGGAGATCTACTCGATGGGCCACCGCAACCAGATCGGCCTGGCCTTTCATCCGGAGACCGGCGAGCTGTGGGCCACCGAGAACGGCCCGCAGGGGGGCGACGAGGCGAACATCATCCGCGCCGGCGCCAACTACGGCTGGCCGGTGGCGTCCTTCAGCCGGCAGTACAGCGGGCAGCCGGTGACCGAAACCCCGTGGCTCCCCGAGTTCACCGGTCCGGAAGTGGTCTGGTGGCCGTCCATCGCGCCGTCCGGCCTGACGTTCTACACGGGCGAGCACTTCCCCGCCTGGCAGGGCAACCTGTTCGTCGGGTCGATGATGGTGGGCCGCATGGAGCGCACCGGGCACCTGGAGCGCATCGTCTTCAACCGCTACGGGCAGGAGATCCGGCGCGAGTGGCTGCTCACCGAGCTGCGGCAGCGGATCCGCGACGTGCGGCAGGGGCCCGACGGCTATCTCTACGTGCTGACCGAGGAGGAGGACGCGGTGCTGCTGCGCATCGAGCCTGCGCGCGCCATCACCGCGCCGCCCGGCAGCATCGTCCCGGCGGTGCGGCTGCGCGAGCCGCGCGTGCCGCCGCTGCCGGAATCCGAGTGGACGGACCGCGAACGGGCGTTGGCGGCGGAGTACGCGCCGGGCGGCGAGGCCGGCAACGCCCTGCGGACGCTGATGCGGGCGCCGGGCCTGCCCGAGCGGATCTTCCCGTTCCTCGACTACGCGACCGGCGAGTCCACGCTGCCGCCGCGGCACCGCATGATGCTGATCCTGCGTACGGCCTGGCTGGCGCAGAGCGGAAACCTGTGGGCGACGTACGCCAGCCGCGCGGAAGAGGCGGGGCTGAGCGAGGATGAAGTGCTGGCGGTGGCGTCCGGCTCCGGCGCCGGGTTCAGCGAGTTCGAGACCACGCTCATCGGCCTCTCCGACGAGCTGTTCCGCAACGTGTCGGTCACCGACGCCACGTGGGACGTGCTCGCGGCGGAATACGACACCCACAACCTGATGGACGCCGTGGCGGTCGTGGCCGACATCACCGCCGCGTCGACGCTGTTCAACTCGCTCGGCATCCAGCCAGACGAGAGCGCGCCCGCGCGCATGCCGGTGAACGACGTCGGCTACCGCCTCAACTTCCCGGATCCGGATCCGCCGCTGACCGCGCCGCGCGTGGAGCCGGTCGACGGCGACGAGATCCGCATCCGCCGCACCCTGGCCCGGCACCCGGAGCTGCGCGCGACGTGGTACTCCAACGGCCGCTACGTCCTGAGCCCGGAGCGCTCGCGGCTGACGCCGTACGACCGCGAGCTGGTGATCCTGCGCATGGGCTGGAACTCGCAGGCGGTCTACGAGTGGGCCAAGCACGTGGGCAGCGTCGGCCGGGCGCGCGACCACGGCCTGGAGCCGCTGTGGATCGCGCAGGGCGGCGACGCCGAGGGCTGGGGCGAGCGCGAGCTGGCGCTGATCGACGCCACGAACGAGATGTACCGCGACACCATGATCTCCGACGCCACGTGGGAGCGGCTGTCGGAGTGGTACGACACGCACCAGAAGATCAGCATCGCCGCTGCCGCGGCGCGCTACCGGAAGGTGTCGATGGTGCTCAACGCCCTCGGCGTGCAGCCGCAACCCGACGACGAGCGGTTCCCCGTGCTGGAAGGCTACTAGCCCCGGGGGGCTGCTAACCTGAAAGTATGCAGGCCAACGCCGCGGTCGAGCCGCGCGCCGCGGACGACCTTGCAGTCGTCCTCACCGGCGGCGGCGCGCGCGGCGCGTATCAGATAGGCGTGCTGCGCTGGATTGCGCGGCGCCACCCCGGCGTCCACTTCCCCATCGTCACCGGCGTCTCGGCCGGCGCCATCAGCGCGACTTTCCTCGCGGCCTGGCAGGGGACCCACGCCGAGGCGATCGAGGAGCTGCGCCGCCTGTGGAGCGGCCTGACGATCGAGCGCATCTTCCGCGCCGAGGGCTGGTCGCTCGCCGGGCAGGTGGCGCGCTGGGGCGCCCGCCTGCTCTCGGGCGGCAGTCCGCTGGCGCCGGACGTGCGCGGCCTGGTCGACGCGGCGCCGCTGGCCGGCACCCTGCGCGAGGTGTTCGACGTCGGGAACGGCGGCGCGATCGGCGGCATTGACGAGAACGTCGCCGCCGGGAGCTTGTGGGCGCTGGCGCTCGTGACGAGCCACTACGGCACGGGGCAGTCGGTGGTCTGGACGGCCGGCCGCGACCTGTCCGAGTGGCGCCGCCCGGACCGCCACAGCCGGCGAGCGACGATCACGCTGGACCACGTCCTGGCGTCGTCGGCGCTGCCGCTCGTATTTCCCGCCGTCAACCTGGACGACGGCTGGCACGGCGACGGCGGCATCCGCCTCACCGCGCCGTGCTCCCCCGCGCTGCACTTGGGCGCCAACCGGGTGCTGGCAGTGTCCACGCGCAACGCGCCCGCCGCCGGAGAAGCGGCCGCCGCCGCGTCGGGCGCAAGCGGCGCGCCCTACCCGCCGCCGCTGCAGATTTCCGGGCAGTTGCTGAACGCGGTGTTTCTGGACGATCTGGATCGCGACGCGCTGGAGCTGGAACGGGTGAACCGGCTGCTGCGCGATGTGCCGCCGCCGCGCCGCCGCGGCCTGCGCCCGGTCAAGCTGGTCGTCGTCCGCCCGTCGGTCGACATCAGCCGCCTGGCGGCCGAGCACGAGCCGCAACTGCCGCCCGCGTTCCGCTACCTGATCCGCGGCCTCGGCTCGCGCGACGTACCGGCGCCCGACCTGCTGAGCCTGCTGGCGTTCCGGCCGGAGTACCTGCGGCAGTTGATCGCGATCGGAGAGGCGGACGCCGAGGCGCAGGCGGACGCCCTGGACGACCTGCTGGCCGGTTGAGTTCTCGTGATCGTCGCGGCTCGGATGCGGACCGGGCGTTACGGCGACAGCGCGGCGATTCCTGCCTGATTGGTGAGCCAGTAGTCCGGCGATTGCGGATCGAGCTCCTTGCGGCTGAAAGCCCCCCACAGCACCGCCGCCGTCCGCACGCCGGCGGCGCGTCCGGCCTGCATGTCGTAGGGCGAGTCGCCGATGAACACGGCGCGCCCGGCGTCCGCGGAGAGCTGCCGCAGCGCGGCCAGCACCGGGGCCGGATGCGGCTTGTGCGGCTGGACGTCGTCCATGCCGACCAGCGCGTCGAAGCGGCCGTCCAGCCCGCAGCGGGCCAGCCCGCGCCGCGCCAGCCGGTTCGTCTTGCTGGTGACGATGCCCAGCCTGGCGCCGCCGCGGCGCAGCGCCGCGAGCGCGTCGTCGATGCCGGGGAACGGCCGCAGCAGCCGGTCGTGGTGCTCGTCTGTGAAGTCGCGGTACGTATCGACCATCCGCGACGCCTGGCCGGCGTCGCGCGCGAAGTTGGCGAGCTGCGGCCTGAGCGGCCGGCCGAACCCGGCCCGCCAGCGGTTCTCGTCCGGCACCGCCCCGAGATGCGTCCGCATCGTGTGGCGGAACGCCTCCATGATCAGATCGGTGGAGTCGATCAGGGTGCCGTCGAGGTCGAACAGGTAGGTTTCGAAGCGCGGGTCCGGCAAGTCGGCGGATTATAGCCCGCGCGCAGTCCGCAACCGCCTCCGCTATAGTTGATCGCGCACTCGCCTTGACGTTTCTGAATCGACAGCTCCACCGCGTTATCGCCGCCGTGATGCTCCTGGCGGCGTTGCCGGTTCCGGCGGCCGGCCAAGCCGCGGACCCCAACGCCGCGCTCCGGCTTCCGCCGCCCGCCTACCCGCGGGCGGCGGCGGAGCTGCGCGCAGGGCGGCCCGCCGA
>JAJEEU010000088.1 GCA_022820825.1 Vicinamibacteria bacterium | reverse complement strand
GCGCCCAGCGCCACGCCGCCCACAGCCGCCGCGCTCTTCAGGAACCGTCGCCGGGATGCGGACATGTTCAACTCACTTTATTGCGCCATACGAGCTGCCAGCCGCAGATGATGATGACCGCGCCCATCAGGAACATCACGGCGAACTTCGCGCCGGTCAGGACGATCAGGGAGGGGGTCAGCGCGGACGCCTCCGGATAGACCTGCGCCGCGCGCGCGAGCACGAAGTCCTCGACCACCTCGGTCAACAGGAACAGCACGGGCAGGTACGGCAGCCGGGTCGTCCATCCCGACGTCGTGCCGCCGCGCTTGAGCAGCCATGCGATCACCAGCGCGGCCGCGCTGCCCATCAGCAGCGGCGTCAGGATGTCGAGGCGCTGGAACAGGATGTAGTCGGCGCGCCCTTCCGGCCCAATCGCGCGCAGGAACATCATCATCATTTCGGGCAGGTACCCGATCTGTTCCTCGGGGAGCATCCCGCCTGGCGCGAGGGCGCGCACGCGCGGAAACGGGCCGGTGCCGAACAGGATGCCGGTCCCGACGAGCGCGATGGCGACTGCAATCAGCGCGCGCGGGCCGGTGGCAATGCGCAGGATCCAGGGCATCGGTTTCGGAGAGCGTAACCCAACCTGTTCGTTCCGTTCCGGTCCGCCATCAGTCCAGGCTGCGCGTCCGCGCGGCGGCGATGATCCGCTCGGTGTCCTCGGCCAGCAGCAGGCGGTCCTGCTGCAGGGCGCGCACGGCCTGCTCCACGGCCGAGACGTAGCCGTCGCGGCCGCCGTAACGCTCTTCGATCGACGGGCGCGGGTCGCCGTGCGCCAGGCGCTCGGCGCGTGTGCGGGGAAACGCCAGCTCCTGGCCGGCGGCGTCGCACAGGTCGTTGCCGGCGTACTCGGCGGCGCGGACGGCCCAGCCCGTGTAGGTGGCGAGCGGCGCCGCGACGTCCGGCACGCGGATGCCGGCCATGTCGTTGCCGTCGGCATCGGTGCGCGGCACCAGCGCGGGATACGGTTCAGTGACTTCCGGCGGCAGCACGCTCAGAATGCCGTCGCCGGCGTGCGGGCCGAAGTCGAGCAGGTCGCCCGTGCTCAGCAGCCCGTCGTAATGGACTCCCGGGATGGCGGGGAAGCCGAGGTGCTCGCGCGGCAGCGCTTCGACCAGCGTGCCGTCCGCGCGCCGCGGCACACGGCTGGCGGGCGGCTCCTTGCCCTTGGAAACCCACTCGTCGAGCGCCACCAGCAGCGCGCGCAGCACCGGCTCCGCCTCCAGCGTGTTGCGCGGCTGCTGGCAGATGCCGTTGCCGCGCTGGCGGCTGCCGCCGCTGTGCGGGAAGCTGGAGAAGAGGTACAGCCGCACGTTCGGCGGGTCGGGCAGGTCGTCGCCCAGCGTGTCGGTGTGCAGCAGCGACGACGCCTTCACCCAGTACTCGTTCGACGAGTTCGCTTCCAGGATCTGCGGGCAGGTGCCGCTGTCCAGGCAGCGGCGCAGGCGCCCGTCGGTCCGGTCGGTGACCGGGTCGTGCACGACGTTGTAGGCGAACGGGAACGGCCGCTCCGGGAACCAGCGCGCGATGTGCTGGCGCTGCGTGCGGTGCGGCTGCGCGAAGCGGTAGTTGACAAACGCGCCGCTGGCGCCCCCGATCCAGTTCAGCACGCCGTCGAACACGCGCCGTCCCGCCGCATCCCGGTTGAACCCGTAGTGGACGACGTCGCGCATGAAACGCGCGGGCTGCGAGATGGCGAACGCGTACGCGTGCCGGATCCGCCCGGCCAGCGGATTGGCGTTGCCGGCGTCGTCGGCCGCGGCGTGGCGCAGGAACGCGACGGCGTCGCGCACGGCCGCCATACCGAGCCCCGCCACCATAGGCTCGGTGGCGGGATAGGCCAGGTGGTAGAGGCTGCCCTGGCGGAACGCCGTGCCGGCCGGCAGCAGGCGGATGGTGTGCGCGTCGACGTACTCCCAGGCGCCGGCGTCGAGCGGTTGCGGCGCGTCGCCGTAGCGCGTGCGCACCGTCAGCGTCGCCTGCGACGTGTCGAGCGTCGCCGCCGGATACGTGAGCCGCCCGGTAGCCGTGTCGTCGTTGTCGATGACCAGCTCTTCGAGCGACGGACCCACGATGGGCGATCCGTCCGGGTTGACCGCCACCGGCAGCGTGATGTTCAGCCGGCCGTCGGCGGATGAAGCGGTCGCGTCCCAGCCGCTGGCCACGAACGTGTAACCCTGCCGCATCAGGAAGCCGTTGCCGGCGTCGTCGGCCGAGGTCGGGTCGCTGCTGGCCGTCGGCGCATTGTTGAGGCGGTTCAGCGACAGCAGCCGGCCGCGGTTGTTCGCCTCGTAGAACAGCCGGCCGTTGCCCCGCGACGAGTCGACCGGCCGCAGGATGATGATGTCGGCCGAGTACTCCACCATGCCGCGCGCGTTGCGCGGCGCCAGCTCGATGTCGGCGATAACCGCGTTCTCGGGGGCATCCGGGTCGACCTCGGCGTGCACGCGGCCGACGAGCTTCTCGTAGGGGCCGACGTCGCCGAACGAGCGCCCGTCGAACGTGGGTGACTCGACGCGTTCGACGTCGATGCGCGTCACGCGGGCGTCCGCGGCGGCCGGCGCCGCCAGCAGCAGGGCGAGGACGATCAGGAAGATGTGCATCGCGTTGTTCCGCCTTGAATGCGGCATGCGCGGGCCGCTGCGCCGGAATATGGCACGGCGCCGCGCGCGGCGCAAGCGGAAAGCCGGGAGGAAGATCGTTGGGGAGGGAGAGAAATGCGGTTCGAGCGGAGGCTCGCCGCCCCCGCCCGAACCGGTGAAACCAGCGCTAGAAGTTGTACTGGAACGATACCTTGGCCAGGCGCCCCGGCTGCAGGCCGATGGGCAACAGCCACGTATTCAGGGCGAACTGCTCGCGCGATACGGCGTTGCCGTTGAACACGTTGTAGATGTCGAAGCTCGCCCGGAAGTTGCTGCCGCCGAAGTCCAGGATCTTGGCGATGCGCAGGTCGAGCTGGTGCAGCGTGTCACCGAAGTCGGTTCCCGGCGGGATGACATTGAGCGACACGGCGCCGAGCGTCGACGGACGCCCGAGTGCAGCCTGAACGTCCGCGTCAGGCACGATGTAGATCGCTTCCCGCACCACGCCCGGCCGCACGAAGAACGATCCCGACAGCTCGATGTCGTACGGGAAGGTGTAGGACCCGAACAGCGACGCATTCGTCAGCCAGTTCTCCTCGGCGCGGCAGAAGTCCGTGGCGAGCACGTTGCCCCGGCTGCCGGCGGTGCCCGCCACGCGCGTCGCGTTGGTGTTGTTCGAGAACACGGTTTCCGGCAGCGCGTCCTGCAGGCCGCAGAAGTCGGTCGTGCGCTGTCCGAGCGCCAGGCCGCCCTGCAGCAGGATGTCCTGCAGCCGGGCGCTGATGCTCACGTCGATCCCGTGCCATACCTCGCTTTCGTCGCCCAGGTTGTCCGTGCCGGTCTTCACGTTGTGCGGCAGGCGCGCGAACGCGTCGGGGTTCATGTCGACCAGCGTCAGGTCATAGCCGCCACCGTCCGGCAGCCGCGAGTCCTGCGGAACGGTAATGGTGTACCGCGTGAAGTCCTCGGGGCCCACGTTCTGGTTGTCCCACTGGTCGAAGTTCACGTAGTGGCGCCGGAAGTAGCCCACGTCCACCGAGACGTTCTCGACGATCTGGTGCTCGATGCTGAGTGCGTACTCCCAGTTCGACGCCTTCTGGCCCCAGCCGAAGGCCCAGTTGGGGTCGAAGAAGTCGGTGACGATCGGTTGGCCGAACGCGGGGTTGTCGGGCGGGCCCATCAGCTCGCCGTTGGGGAACGGATTGAGCGGGTCGCCCTGGACCAGGCCGTCCCCCGGCACGCACGAGCTTGCCGTGGGGTCGGCCGCCGACGGGATGCAGGCGGGGAATATGGGCGCTCCGCCAAAGACTGCTATGTGACCGGTCGCGCCGTCGAGCCACAGCCTGCTCGACCGGGTGTTGTTGGCGACCGGGTTGACTTCACCCGCCAGGGCGATCGCTTCCCGGCTGCCGAAGCGCGAGGCGGACGCCTTGAGCGCCGTGGTGCCGTCGCCCGCGAGGTCGTACACGATGCCCAGCCGCGGCTGCAGGTCCTTCCAGATCGCGGCGTCCGCGCCGGGGATGTTCTGGACATGGTTCACCCAGATGGAGTGGGTGATGTCGCCCGGCGACGACATCTGGTCGGGGTAGGCGCCCTTGAAGTAGTCGAAGCGCAGGCCCGCGTTCACCGTAAGCCGGTCGATGGTCCACTGGTCCTGCGCATACAGGCCGATGCTGGTCAGCTTGTTCGTCTCCGGCGGGCGCGACTCGAACGCCGCCTGCAGCGGGAACCCGAACACCGTCAGCATGTTGGTCCAGTTGTTGCCGCTGCGGTACGTCTCGGTCTGCTGCTTGTGGTTGGTGGTGAACCCGAACTTGAGGTTGTGCGAGCCGGTGACGTACGACATCGAGCCGCGGTACGCGTTGTTGAGCGTCGAGAAGTGCACGTCGGTGCCGTTGAAGAAATAGCCCATGTTGCGGTGCATCGTCAGCGTCGTGCCCTCGAATACGCTGGGCAGATCGGTGCGCGCATTGAGGTGCTCCCGGCCGGTGCCGTGCGCGATCTGGGTATCGGCGTCGAGCGGGTTCAGCACGTTGTTGGCCGGCAGGTGCGACACGCCGAACTCGAACAGGATGCGGTTGGTCTGCGGCCGGATCCACGTGAGTTGGTACGTGTTGACGTTGTTGACGCCCTCGCTGCCCGCTTCCGACGCGATGTAGATGGGGTCGAGCTGTGCGCCGGTCAGCGCCGGAATGTGCTCCGTGTTGTTGCTGCCCCAGAACGCCTGCACCTTGTCCTTCGACGACGCCTGCCAGGTCAGCCGCAGCGTGCCTTCCCACAGGTTCTGGCGGTCGATGGTGGGACTGCTCAGGTCCGGCACGTAGCGCACGGAACCGGTGTCGAGGGTGTCGAACAGGCCGGCCGGGAACTGCGATGCGCGGCGGAACGAATACGTCGTGTAGAACCAGA
Organism: Vicinamibacteria bacterium; assembly: GCA_022820825.1. GTDB lineage: Bacteria > Acidobacteriota > Vicinamibacteria > Vicinamibacterales > UBA8438 > JAAXGX01. Next base: position 49,791 of record JAJEEU010000088.1, on the reverse strand, counting down.
GGCGGTCCGGCGCGATCGGCCCGCCGATGGACGGTCCGACGTACCAGGACTGGTCGAGAGCCATGGCGCCGTTGCCATCTTCACCGGGCATGCCGTTGCCCCGGATGCCGCGGTCGATCAGTTCCTGATCCACGTTGTTGCTCAGCCAGCTGGAGTGTGTGAAATCGGTGTAGAACCCGCCGCTGAAGGTGTTGCTGCCCTCCTTCGGGATGAGGTTCAGGCGCACGCCGCCGGTCTCGACCTCGGCCATGTTGGCGGAGTAGTCGTAGACGTACTCGGCGATGGCGGTGTCGAGCGGGGTGCCTTCGGGCGCGCCCTCGAACGCCACGAGGTTGACGTCGAGCCCGTCGAGCATCATCGACGCGTCCGTGTCGCGCGAGCCGTGGATGGACAGCCGGTTGTTGCCCATGCCGGTGATGCCGCTGGTGTCGGCCGCGACGGTCGTCGTCGGGCCGCCCTGGACGTTCATGGCCGGGATGAGCAGCGCCATCGCGTCATAGGTGCGCGACGTGGGCAGCGCCTCGAAGATCTCGCGGTCGATCGTCTCGTTGCGGGCCACGTTCTGCACGTCGATGACCGGGGTCGCCTCGGTGACGGTTACCGTCTCCGCAAGCTGGCCGACCGCCATTTGTGCGTCGACGTTCGCCGTGAAGCCGGTGCTCAACTCGACACCCTCGCGCACGAGGGTGCTGAAGCCCGGCAGCGTGAAGGTGACGGTGTAGGTGCCGGTTTCGAGCGCGACGATCTGGAACTGGCCGCTGCCGTCCGTGATGGTCGAGCGGACTTGTTCGATCAGCGCGGGGCTGCGGGCTTCCACCGTCACGCCGGGCAGCACGCCGCCCGTCTCGTCGGTGACCGTGCCGCCGATGGCCTGCGCGCTGGCCAGCGCAGGAACCAGAAAGCAGGCGAGTCCTGCGAACGCGACTGCGGCGCAACGCACCGTGCGCCGGTTCCGCCGTGGTGCCGACGTGTTGCTGATGAGTCTCAAGAGTCGCTCCTTGCTGATGGAGACACCGCCGCCATTATTAATGCGCGAACAAACGCGAAACTATTGCATAACAGCCATGAAACACGCAAGACCCGCACTGAACCTTGTGCGTGGCAGGACGCAGTAAGACGCGACTCCGCTTATCCGCGCCTGCGGAAGGGTATGTTCCAGGCGCGCGAGGTGCTCACCGTGAAGCCGGCGATCGTCCCCGCATCGTCGCGGCGGAACGTGAAGTACCAACCGGCGCCGTGGAATCCGTCGGCGAACGTCGGCGCCAGCGGAATGCGGCCGAGCTTGCGGTTCCAGAGCACGAGGCGATCGTCCTCCACGCGGAAGGCGTACCCCACGCCCAGATCATCGCTGTAATAGGTTCCGGTGTACTCGGCGAGGGCCCCCGGCGACGGCTGTACGGGTACCGCGCGGCTGTAGGTAGGGCGGGACGCATCGCCCACCCGCAACTGAAGCCGACCCTCGCCGCCGGGCGCGAACGTCACCTCCGTCGCGCCGCGGAGCAGGAACCTGCCGTCGGAAGCCCGGCGCAGTGGTTGCTCGACGCCGCGCGCCACCAGCGTGAGATTCTCCCCGCGGGCGACGATGCGCAGGGGCACGTCGTTCCCGGGACGGCGGTAGTAGCCGGCCATGTCCGCCGGTTCGACTGCCAGGGAGGCTGCCGCGTCCCGGTCCGGCTCCGGCGGCAGGGCGCGATCGGCGGGTGGCCGCGGTGCGGTTTCGCGCGCGGGTCCCGCGATGCGCGCCGGCCGCGGCAGCATGATGTCGGCCACGTCGCGCGCGAGGCGTCCCGGGTCGGCAATCCCGGTATTGCAGAGCACGGCCACCGCGGCGTCCTCGTCGGGGAAGCGCAGGAACTCGCTGCGGTAGCTCGAGTCCGTACCGCCGTGGCTGATCGTGCGCCGCCCGCGGTGCGTACCGTGCATCAACCCGAATGCATAGGAGAGGCGCGCTCCATCGTTCAGCTCGCCGCGCTCCTGGAGTTGCCGCAGCAGGTCGCTTCCCCCGACGACGCCGGCGCCGAAGTTGCGGTTCCAGTGCGCGAGGTCCTCGACCGTCGTGAACAGGCTCGTGGCGCCGGCGATGGCGAAGTCGGGAATGCTGAGGCGGTAGCCGCCGAATCCCTCCGGCGCGTACGCGTACGCGCGATTCGGGACGAGCAGCGTGTGATCGTCCCGGAACACGGTGTGCGTCATGCCCAGCGGCCGGAACAGCCGCCGGTCGGCGAATGCGCGCAGCGTCTGTCCGGACACCCGTTCGATGACGACGGCCAGCAGCGTGTAGCCGGAGTTGCTGTAGACGTAGTCGGTGCCGGGCTCGAAATTGAGGCCGGTCTGGCGGGAGAGCAGGTCGAGCACGTCGGCCTGCCGGATGACGTCGCCGCCCCAGCGCCAGCCGGCCATCTGCAGCAGCGCCCACTGGTCGCGGATGCCGCTGGTGTGGTGGGCGAGCTGCCGCAGCGTGATCGGCGTTCCGAAGTCGGGCAGCTCGGGCACGTAGCGCCGGATGTCGTCGTCCCACGACACCTCGCCGTCGGCCACCAGCAGCCCGAGCGCCAGCGCCGTGAACTGCTTCGACACCGACGCGACGTGAAAGACCGTCGCCGGCGTTATCGGGACGTCGTACTCCAGGTTGGCGGCGCCATAGCCCTTGGCGAACAGCAGCTCGCCGCCATCCATGACTCCCACCGCGCAGCCCGGCGTCCCGCGTCCGGTCCAGGGCCGGAAGATGGCGTCGACCTGCGCCTCCGCATCGTCGCGCTGCGCCGTGCCCGGAAATACCGCCGCGGCCGCGAGCAGGCCGATCGCGGCCAGCACGACCAGCGCGCCCCTGAACCGCCAGAGCAGTGCGGCCATACGGTGCAGGTTAAGCGACCTGCGCCGCCGCCGCAACGCTGGATCACCGCTGCCGGAAAGTGCCTATCTTCGATCTGCCGGGATGAGGCTGCGAGCGCCGCGGTTCGACCCCGCCCCGCGCCTGGCCCGGCGCGCCCGCCGCGGATTCGGTCGTCGCGGCGGTGTGCTCTCGACGGCATCTGCCGCCGGCGTGAATCCGGCGACGTGCTCGCGCCGGATCGACGCCCCGACGAGCTCTTCTATCGCGGCCAGTTGGCCGCGCTCTTCCGGGGCCACCAGCGAGATCGCGTCACCGTCCTGACCGGCTCGGGCGGTGCGCCCGATGCGGTGCACGTAGTCCTCCGGAACGTGGGGCAGGTCGAAGTTGACGACGTGGCTGATGCAGTCGACGTCGAGCCCGCGGGCGGCGATGTCGGTCGCGATGAGGGTGTCGATCCGGCCCGTGCGGAAGCCGGCGATCGCCCGGGCGCGGGCGTTCTGGCTCTTGTTGCCGTGGATCACGTCGATGCGGCGGCCGGGCTGCTCGAGGCGCTTGACCAGCCGGTTGGCCCGCGCCTTCGTGCGCGTGAAGACCAGGGTCGGCCCCATGTCCGCCTTCTCGAGCAGCGTCTTGAGCAGGTCCTTCTTGCGGGTCTGCGCGACCGGATGGACCACCTGCCGGATGGCGCCGACCGGCGTGGCGCGGCGGGCCACTTCGACCATTACCGGCGCGTGGGTCGTCCGCCGGATGAGCGCCTCGATCTCGTCCGGCATGGTTGCCGAAAGAAACAGGTTCTGCCGTCTGGCCGGCAGCGCCGCGAGGATCCTGCGGACGTCGGGCAGAAAGCCCATGTCCAGCATGCGGTCGGCTTCGTCGAGGACGACCATCTCGACATGGCCGAGGTTCACCTGCCTGCGGCCGATGTGATCGAGGAGCCGCCCGGGTGTGGCAACCAGCAGATCGAGGCCGCCCGCCAGACGGCGTGTCTGCGGCTCCATGCCCACGCCGCCGAAGATCACCGTGCTGCGCAGGCGCAGGTGGCGGCCGTACTGCCGCGCCATCTCCCCGATCTGCACGGCCAGCTCGCGGGTCGGCGCCACCACGAGCGCGCGCGGGTGGCGCGACGCCGGACCTCCGGCGAGGTGCTGCAGGATCGGCAGCAGGAAGGCCGCGGTCTTGCCCGTGCCCGTCTGGGCGCAGGCGATGAGGTCGCGGCCTTCGAGCGCGACCGGAATGCCGCGCTCCTGGATTGATGTCGGGGTGTCGTAGCCCGCGTCGGTCACGGCGCGGACGAGCTCTCGGCGCAGGCCGAGTTCAGCAAAATTCATGCGTTCTTCTACTCCTGTCCGCACGCTTCCCGCGCGGATCGTCGTCTGTTGCGGCCCGCACGCGCGGCGGGCGTTCATGGGAAGAATCTTTGAGAAGGAAGGCCGGAGACGCGCCGGACAGCACCCGCTGCTTCGAGCGGAGCTTCCAGGTGGGAGAAAGCGCGCTCGCGATTCTTGACCCGGGAAGCATAGCACGATTGCGGCGCCGCGCGGATGCCGGTAGCGTATGGGTGGAGGCCGGCAGCGTGCGGTCCGGCTGCCAGAGGAGGAGCCATGCCTAGAATCAGTGCGTTGGTTGCGGTCGCCCTGATCGGTTTCGTCGGCGGCGCCGGCTGGGTCTCCGCACTGCGGAGCGACGCTTCCCTGACGGCGCAGGACTACGCCGAGATCGAGCAGCTCTACGCGCGCTACAACCAGGGCGTCGATCTGCGGAACGGCGAGATGTGGCTGTCGGTCTTCGCCGACGACGGGATCTTCCAGTTTCGCGACGAGAAGTACGTCGGTCAGGAGGAGCTGGCCGAGTACCGGGCAAGGACGTTCGCGCGCACGGCCGGCGGGCCGGACATCCGCCACTGGAACGGCAGCATCGTCGTGACGCCGACCGCGGAGGGCGCGGAAGGTCGCGCGTACTGGATCATGCTGGACGTGAGCAGCGCCGTGCCGACCGAGGTGGCGTCCGGACACTACGACGACGTCTTCGTGAAGACGCCGGCGGGTTGGCGCATCCAGGTCAGGACCGGCTACAGTGACCCGAGTCCTGCATTCGCGCAATAAAGGAGAGCATCATGAGCGCAGCCATCGAACAGCTCGTCAGGCGTTACGAACGCGGGCGCATGACCCGCCGCGAGCTGGTGCTCGCACTCACCGCGCTGGCCGTCGCGCGGCCTGCGGCTGCCGCTCCCGCGGCGCAGGGGGCGAGGCCGCTCAGCGTGCAGACGATGAACCATGTCACGGTCGTGGTCTCGGACCTCCAGCGCTCGCAGGAGTTCTACCAGCGCGTGCTGGGACTGCCGCTGGTCACGACGCAGGGCACGGAGCGGGACTGGGACGCCCCGACCGTGCCGGTGCTCGGCATCGGTGGAGGACCGGACTTCATCGCGCTCTCGCAGGGCGACCGCCCGCACATCAACCATTTCTGCCTGGGGATGGAGAACTTCGACGCCACGGAGGTCGCAGGGCGACTCGCCGAGCCCGGCGGCGAGGCGCGCAGCCGGTTGCGCGCCGACTCCGATTCGCCCGCCGAGGAGCTGATGTTCAGCGATCCGGACGGCATTCCGGTGCAGCTCCAGGACGTGGGCTACTGCGGCGGCTCGGGCAAGCTCGGCGATCTCTGCGATCCGGACGATCGCCCGCGCGACCGTTGAGAGGGGGGACATCATGAATAGAGCAATTGCGATAGCTCTGCTGCTGGCGGTGGGCGGTCTGTCGATCGCCGTCGCAGCCGGCCGGCAGGATGAGGAGCGGGTCGTCGAGGTCGAGCAGCTCGAGGACAACCTGTACGTGCTGCGCGGGGGCGGCGGCAACTCGGCCGCGTTCGTCACCGGCGGCGGCGTGGTGCTGGTGGACACGAAGATGCCCGGCTGGGGGCAGCCGCTGCTCGACAAGATCGCCGAGCTGACCTCCCAGCCGGTCAGCACGATCATCAACACCCATACGCACTTCGACCACGTCGGCGGCAACGTGGAGTTCCCCGCGGCGGTCGAGGTGGTGACGCACGCCAACACCGAGCGGCTGATGCAGGAATGGAACGACATCTCCGGCCTCAACTTCGCCGGTGAGAACGTGTTCGCCGCCAGCAACGGCCGGGGCATGCCCACGCGCACGTTCACGGACCGGCTGACCCTGGGCAGCGGCGCCGACCAGGTGGACCTGTACCACTTCGGCCGCGGCCACACGGGCGGCGACGCGTGGGTGGTGTTCCCGGCGCTGCGCTACGCGCATACGGGCGACATGTTCGCCGGCAAGGGCATGCCGCTGCTCGACGCGAACAACGGCGGCAGCGGCGTCGACTTTCCGGGCACGCTGCGCAACGCGCACCGCACGCTGACGGCCGTGGACACCTACATCACCGGCCACAGCACGCAGATGGCGCCCGACGACCTGGCGGAGTTCGCCGATTACGTCAGCGAATTCGTGGACGCCGTGCGCGCGGCCAGGCAGGCCGGCCGCTCGGTCGAGGAGTTCGCGGCTTCATGGACGCCGTCAGCCCGGTTCAGCGGTTACGACGCGGCGACGGAGCAGCGGCTGCAGGCCAACGCGCAAATCATCTACGACGAGCTCCCCTAGCAGCAAAAGGCGAGGTAGACGATGCATGGACATTGGGTGACGCGGGGTCTGCTTGTGGCCGCCCTGTGCCTGTGCGCGTTCGCGCTCGGCCGCGGCTGGCCGGCCGCGACGGCGGCGGAGGCGCAGCGCAGCGACCGCGTGTTCGAAATCCGGATGTACACGGTAGCGGACGGCAAGGTCGAGGCGCTCAGCGGCGTGTTCCGCGACAACGTGACGGGGATGTTTGCGCGCCACGGCATGACCAACGTGGCCTACTTCATCCCGCAGGACGACCCGCAGTGCGGCGTCGCCGGGCCGGCGTCCACCATCCTGTCCCCGGCATTCGACTACGGGCCGTGCGAATGGTCGCGCGACACGCTCGTCTACATCCTGGGGCACGCCAGCCGCGAGGCGGCCGATGCGAACTGGGACTCGTTCGTACGGGACGCAGAGGGCATGCGCAGCTTCCGCGAGGACTACGCGCGCGCCGGCGTCAAGGTGCTGAAGATCGAGTCGGCGTACATGGACGCCACCGAGTTTTCGGCCCTGCGGTAGCGGCGCCTCCGCGCAGGCTGCGGCCGGCGTCACGCGCGCGCCTCGTCGCTCTCGATGCGGCCGTCCACGAGGCGGATCAGTCGCCGCGCGCGCGTCATCACGCGCGGATCGTGCGTCGAGAACAGGAACGTGACCCCCTGCTCGCGGTTCAGGGTCTCCATCATGTCCAGCAGCGCCTCGGCCGTGGTGGAGTCGACGTTGGCCGTCGGCTCGTCGGCCAGCACCAGGGCGGGGCCGGCCGCAATCGCCCGCGCGATCGCCACGCGCTGCTGCTGCCCGCCCGAGAGCTCCTGGGGGCGCCGCTGCTCCAGTCCCTCGAGCCCCACGCGGGCCAGCAACTGCATGACCCGCTCCCGGCGCTGCGCTTCGGGGACCCCCTGCACGACCATCACGATCTCGGCGTTCTCGTAGGCGCTGAGGATCGGGATGAGGTTGTAGGCCTGGAAGACGAAGCCGATGCGGTCGCGGCGCAGTTGACTCAGCGCCTGGCGCGACAGCGTCCCCAGGTCCGTGCCCTCCAGGCGAACGGTCCCCGACGTCGGCGTGTCCAGCGCGCCGATCAGGTTGAGCGCGGTCGTCTTGCCGGAGCCCGACGGGCCGCTGATGGCCGTGAACTCGCCGCTGCGGACCTGCATCGTGAGCCCGCGCAGCGCTTCCACACGCTGGTCGCCCTGCTGGTAGACCTTGGTGACCGCGTCCAGCTCCGCGACCGGGTCCGTACCGTTGCCGCCGCGTGTCAAGGATCGCCCCCGGAGGTCTTCACACCAGCCGGATGGTCTCCACCGGATCGGCGTGTCCGGCCCGCCAGGCCGGATAGACGCCGGAGAGCAGGATGGCGGCGAGTGCCGAAAAGCCGATGAGCAGCACGCTCTCGCCGTAGATGCCGACGCGCATCACCGACGACATGCCTACGCCGGCGATCTCCATCTGGTCCGCCGCGACCAGGGCCGACATGTCGATGCCGGTCGAGGCGAGATAGAGGTACGGTCCGATTGTGAACAGGGCGGCGGCCGTCAGGCCCACGACCGCCAGCCAGGCGCTCTCCAGCATCACCAGCCGGAAGAGCTGCCCCGGGCTGAAGCCGACGGCGAGCATGATGCCGAACTCGCGCAGGCGCTCCATCACGCTGACGAAGAGGGTGTTGAAGATGCCGGCCGCCACGAGCAGGGCGAGCACGAACATCATGACCTTCGAGCCGCCGACCTTCATGGCGATGAAGACCGCCAGGTCCGGCTGCAGCTCGTGCCACGGCAGCACGGCGACGCCTGCCGGCGCGGCTCGGCCGAGGTCCGCCACCACGCGGTCGGTGACGCGCTGATCGTCGACGAACGCCGCGACCTGAATCGCCTCGTCGGGCCCGAAGCCGATGGCTTCCCGCACCGTGTCGATCGGCAGCAGGCAGATGCCCCCGTCGACGCCGGGCGAGCCGGTCTCGATGATGCCGGAAACCCGCGCCAGGCCGCTGACGATCTCGCCCTCCTTGTCGGTCAGGGTGTAGACCACCTTGGACCCGAGCGCGACGTCCAGGTTCGACGCGAGCTTCGCGCCCAGGATGATGCCGCCGTCCGCCGACGACTCGAAGAACTCGCCCTCCACGACCGCTTCGAGGAGCGACAGGGTCTCCTCGTCCTCGTCCGTCGGGGAGACGGCGATGAAGCCGGCGCCGATGTTGTCGTGCGCGGTCGACAGCATGCTGAAACCGGTGATCCGCTCCACGACGCGGATGACCCGCGGGTTGTCGGCGGCCAGCCGCCGCAGCTCGGCGGTCCCTCCCACCGGGCGGGTGAGGGTGGGGCTGTCGTAGTACTCCGGATGCTGCAGCGTCACGTGGCCCGCGCCGAGCCGCGCCGCCAGGCGAATCATGTCCGCCCAGTTGCGATCCTGCATCGCCATCATGATGACGGCCAGGAAGACGCCGAAGACGATCGCCGAGAGCGTGATGACGGTGCGGCGCCGGTTCCGCCACAGATTGCGCCACGCCATCGTCGCGAGATTGCCGGCCCTCATGTCCAACCCCCTCACTGGTGCCGCATGGCCTCGACCGGGCTGATCCTGGCCGCCTTCAGGGCCGGATATATCACCGCCGCCAGCACCAGCAGGATCAGCGTCAGCGCCGGCGTGGCAAACGTGACCGGCGACACCGCCGCCCGCCACACGGTCGCGAACGTCGCGCCGATGACGCTCACCCCGCCGAGCGCGCCGGTGTCGATGCCGAACTCGACCAGGTACCAGAGCGTCGGCAGCGAGAGCGCCAGGCCGATTGCCAGGGCGAGGCCGGTCTGCAGCGCGCTCTCGACGAAGATGATCGACAGCACCTGGCGCGGCTCTACGCCGAGCGCCTTCAGCACGCCGAACTCGCGGATGCGCTCGAACACCGCCATCAGCATGGCGTTCAGGATGAGAATCGCGATGACGATGTAGACGATGGCGGAGATGAAGCCCATCATCTGACGGGCCGAGTCGAGGTAGGTCGCGATCGTCGGCACCAGCGACCGCCACGACCGCGTGTCGAGACCGGGGGCCAGACCCCGCACGGTCTCCAGGGCCGCGGCCAGCTCGAGGTCGTCCGGCTTGCGCACCACGACCTCGTGCGCTCCCGCCGGCATCAGGAACAGCTCGCGGAACGCCGCGTCGGTGAGGAAGACGGCTGAGCGGTCGACGCCGTCGCTCACGCTCTCGAGGATTCCGCGCACCAGGTAGAGATCGTTCGCGATGGCGCCGTCGGTCGTCTGGCTCAGGACGACCAACTCGTCGCCCACGGCCAGGTCGAGCGTGCGGGCGAGGCGCCGTCCCACCACCACCCCCGCCCGGTCGCCGTCGTCGAGCCACTCCCCCGCGGCGAGCCGCGTCGAGATGACGCTCACACGTGCGTTGCCCTGCACGTCGATGCCGCGCAGCGACGCGCCGGCCGCCGAGTCGTGGGCCGCCGCGAGTCCGGCGCCGACCAGCCGCGCGCTGGCCCGGAATCCCGCCGCCTCCAGTCTGGCGAGCAGCGCTTCGAAGTCTTCGATGTCCGTGTAGAGCGACGGGTCGTCGAGGTAGGTCGGCGCGTGGATCTGCAGGTCGCCGAGCTCGACCTCGACGACGGTCTCCTCCATGTCGTCCAGCAGTCCCTGGAGCATGCCGAACCAGATGACCATGGCGTAGAGACCGAAGGCCATCGCGCCGACCGTGACCACGGTCCGCCGGCGGTTGCGGCCGATGTTGCGCCACGCCATCTTCAGGATCAGCATCGGTCGCGCCGCGGTCCGCGCGGGTTGCTGTGCCGGGCGGCGATTACGGCGAGTGCGACGCGAAGTGGCTGAGGTTGCCGTCCGCGTCGAACGCCAGCACGTCGTAGGGCTGCGGGTTGGGGCCTTCCATGCCGGGCGAGCCGATCGGCATGCCGGCCACGCCGATTCCCCTCACGTCGGGACGCTCGTCCAGCAGCCGCTTGATGTCGTCCGCCGGCACGTGCCCCTCGACGATATAGCCGTCGACGACGGCGGTGTGGCAGGAGTAGACGGCGCGGGGCACGCCGGCCTGCCGCTTGACGCCGGCCATGCTCGGTACGTCGTGCGCGTTAACTTTGAAGCCGTTGCGCTCAAGGTGTGCGACCCACACCCCGCAGCAGCCTCAGGTGGGCGACTTGTAGACTTCGACGACCGGCCGGGCCTCCTGGGCCAGGAGCGCGGCGACCGTCGTACCGGAGACCAGCAACGCGAACCCCGCGGCGAGCAGTGCGAGACGCTTCGGCATGGTTCCTCTATTCTTGCATCACAGCGTTGCTGTACCCAAGCGGACGCGCGGATACAATCTGCTACCGGTAACGTCGAGTTGAACGGTCGGACGTCGATGGAGGGTAGGGCCATGCTCACGCGGCGCGCGCTGCTGGCGGCGCCGCTCGCCGCGCCGCTGGCGCACGCGGCCGCGGCGCAGACGGCGCCTCCCGGCAAGATGCTGCTCGCCATCCACCAGAACACGTCGCGCGCGGCGGGCTACCGCGGCTCCCTCGAAGGCTGGGCGCGGGCGGGCATCCGCCACGTCGAGCTGAGCGACAGCCTGCTCGACGGCTTCCTCGAGCGCGATACGCTGGCCGCCGCCGGGCGCGTGCTGGCGGATCTGGGTCTGGCGCCCGTCTCCGCCGCGGTCCTGCTGCAGGACATCTGGATCCCCGGACCCGAGCGGTCGGCGTCCCTGGACACCTGGCGCCGGCGCTGCGAACAGTTCGCCAGCCTGGGCGTTCCGCGCATCTACTCGCCTTCGATCACCACGCGCCCGGTCACGGCGGACGACTTCGCGGCGACGCCCGACTGCATCCGCGAGGCGGGGGATATCGCGCGCGGGCACGGCCTGACGGCGATGATCGAGTTCATCCGCACCTCCACCCACCTGGCGACGCTGACGTCGGCGCTCCGGGTGATCCGCGCGGCGGATCACCCGAGTGTCCGGCCGATGCTCGACTTCTTCCACTTCTGGTCGGGCCTGAGCAAGCTCGACGATCTGGATCTGCTGCAGCCGGGCGAGCTGGCGCACGCGCACTTTCAGGACCTGCTCGATACGCCGCGCGAGCTGATCGACAACGACGCCCGGCTCATTCCAGGTGACGGCATCGCGCCGCTGGTGCGCATTCTGCGCAAGCTCGCCGGGAAGGGCTACGACGGCGCGCTGTCGGTCGAGCTGTTCCGGGCGGACATCGTGGAGCGGGACCCGTTCGACGCGGCCACGGAGATCCGCGCCAAGTGCGAGGCCGTAATGCGTGAGGCGCAGGTCCTGTAGTTGGCAGCCCCGCCGCCATGACGACCAGCCGGCGCATCGCCTGCGGCTTCTGGCTGGCCGTGACCCTCGCGCTCACCGTGCTGTACGCGCGGCGGCCGGAGCTGATCGACGCGGCGAATCTGGTCGACGTGCTGCGGCGCTCGGGGCCGTTCGTGCTGCTGGCGTACGCCGTCGTGAGCGTGCTGCGGCCCGTGACGCTGGTGCCGAGCACGGTGCTGATCGTGGCCGGCACGCTGCTGTTCCCCGAGCGCTACATGCTGGTCTTCTCGGTGTCGCTGGCGGCGGTCGTCGCGTCGGCGGCGATCATCTACTACTTCTTCGACTTCCTGGGTCTCGCCGAGCTGTTCGAGCGCCGCCACGCGGCGCGCGTGCGCTGGCTGGAAGAGCAGGTGCGCACCCGCGGTTTCTGGATTGTCGCCGGCTGGTCGGCCTTCCCGTTCGTGCCGACAGACGTCATCTGCTACGCGGCCGGTTCGCTGCGGATGCCGGTCGGCAAGTTCCTGCTCGGCGTAACGGTGGGCGAGATCCCGATCGTCGCCTTCTACGTCGCCGGCGGCACGTGGCTGTTCAGCGGGTAATTGCCAGCCCGGCGCCGGCGGCAATCTCGCCGATGCGCGCGGCCTGGTTCGGGTGGGCGCCCATGATCTCGCGCAGCCGGCGGACGACCTGCGCCCGCTCGGCCGCCGGCGCGTTGCGGACCCCGCTTGCGGCGCTCTCGACCGCGGCGTGGCAGTCGGCCTCGTAGGTGATGGCGCCGCACTGCGCCGTCAGCTCCGCGAGCAGCGCGGCCGTACCGGAACGCTCCGCCGGAGCGCCGCCGCCCGTGCCGCGAAAGCGCTGCTCCGCCTGCTGGATCTCGGCCTGGGCGCCGCGCAGGATGTTGGCCGTCTCGGTGGCGGCCTGGAAACATGTGAACGACGGACGGTTGGCCCAGCGCAGCGGGGCGCAGGCGTGTATGCCGGCGTCGACCGCGGCGTCGGCGACCTCGGTGATGAGCGCCTCGTACTCCGGGTCGCCCTCGCCGAAGCCGGAGAAGTTGCCGAGGTCGCCGCTGGCCGCGAACAACGCACTGACGCCGGGGATGCGGGCGATCTCGCGCGCGTTCTCGACGCCCTCCAGCGTCTCGATCATCAGGATGAGCACGACGTTGTCGTTCCACGTCTGGCGGTAGCCGCCGGGCACGCCGGTCCACATCTCCCGCGGGCCCTGGCCGCCGCCGAAGCTGCGCCGGCCCAGTGGCGGAAAGTAGGTCCAGTCGACGGCCTCCTGCGCTTCCTCGACGCTGTCGACGGTGGGCACGACGACGACCAGGGCGCCCATGTCCGTCGCGTGCTGGATCTCGCGCTCGTCGGCGTAGGCCACGCGCGCGCCGGGCGCGGCCGGCCCCGGGCAGGTGCGCCACATGCGTGCCACCTGCTCCCACGAGATCGCCTCGTGCTGCATCTCCACCCAGATGAAGTCGTAGCCGGCGCCGGCCATGGCGCAGTACGTGCGCGGGTCCACCGCGCGGACGGTGCCGCCGATCATCGGCCCCCCGGCCACCAGCTTGCGCTTGGCCGGATTCCAGATCTCCGGCGCCAGTCCGTCCGGCAGCGCGAAGCGCGTTCCGAAGTCGAACTCCGCGGCGCGGAAGGGTTCGCTGTCCTGACCCGGCTGGGCGCCGGCGTCCGCTACGGTTCCGGCGAGCAGGCCGCCGCCGGCGAAGGCCGCCGCCGCAAGCATCGTGGTGAGCTTCATGTGTTCCTCGCTTTGTCAGCCTCTCGGGGCAAGACTAAGCTTAGTGCGAGACGATGCTCTGGCTGCTGGTCGCCGCAGGATTGGGCCTGATGTCGCTGGGGCACGTCGCGCCCTTTCCGTTCCTGCTGGATTCCATGGCGCCGGCCCCGGTGCTCTGGAGCATGCCGTCCGATCCCGACGCGCCGGCCGTGTACCTGACGTTCGACGACGGCCCGAACCCGACCGCCACGCCGCAGCTCCTCGACGTGCTGGCGAAGGAAGAGGCCGCCGCGACGTTCTTCATCATCGACCGGCACCTGAACGCGGAAACCGCGCCGATCGTGCGGCGGATGTTCGACGAGGGCCACGCGGTCGCGCTGCATTCGCATACGCGGGCGCTGATGATGATGCAGCCGGACGCGGTGGCCGCCACGCTGACCGCCGCCGCCGACCGCATCGAGAGCCTTGCCGGCGGCCGCCCCTGCCGCGCCTTCAGGCCGCACGGCGGCTCCCGCAGCAGCCAGATGTTCCGCGGCCTGGCGCAGATCGACTACGCCCTGGTCGGCTGGGGCTGGAGCCTGTGGGACTTCAACTGGTACCGCGAGCCGCAGCCCGAAGGACTGGCCGAGCGCCTGGCGCGGCGCGTCTCGGGCGGGGACATCGTCGTGATCCATGACGGTCATCACGAGGACCCGCGCGCGGACCGCCGCTACGCCGTGGAGGCCGTGGCGCTGCTGATTCCGCAGCTCCGCGATCTGGGATTTTCGTTCGGAAGGATCTGCTAGATGGGGCCGCGCCGTGCGCGGCCCGGGGGCGGCATAATATCTCTACATGCCTCATCGTCTTGAATTGACGCGGATCGTCGTTCTGGCGGCGTGCGCCGCGGTTCTGTCCACGGCGGCGCTGCGTGCGGAGGACTGGCCGCAGTGGCGCGGCGTCGCCCGCGACGCGGTCTGGAACGAGAACGGCGTCGTCGAGCGGTTTGCCGGGGACGGCCTGATCGTGAAATGGCGCACGCCGGTGCGCGGCGGATTCGCGGGTCCGGTGGTCGCGGGAGGCCGCGTATTCGTCCTCGACTACGAAGAGAACGAGGGCAGCCGCACCATGGACGGCATGGAGCGGCTCGTGGCGCTCGACGAGCAGACCGGCGCCGTGCTGTGGGAGCGCGAGTGGCCCGCCACCTACCGCAACCTGCAGTGGAAGTTCGCCAACGGCCCGCGCGCCACGCCGGCGGTGGACGGCGACCGCGTCTACGTCCTGGGCGCGGCCGGGATGCTGCTCTGTTTCGACACCGGCACGGGCGAGTTGATCTGGCAGGTGGACACTACCGTGGACTACGACCTCACCGTGCCGGTCTACGGGGTATCGCAGTCGCCGCTGGTCGAAGGCAATAACCTGATCGTCCTGCTCGGCGGGGAGCCCGACGCCAAGGTGGTGGCCTTCGACAAGGAGACGGGCTCGGAAGCCTGGCGCGCACTGGACTCCACCTCCGAGGCCGGCTACTCGTCGCCCATCGTCATCGACGCCGGCGGCGTCCGGCAGCTCATTGTCTGGCACGCCACGGCCGTTACGTCTCTCGATCCGCAGACTGGAGCCGTCTACTGGAACCAGGACCATCCGATTGGCGGGGGGATGGCGATAGCCACGCCGGTGTGGAGCGGACGCTACCTGGTCGTCAGCCAGTTCTTCAACGGCGCCATGATGCTCGTGCTGAACCCCGACCGGCCCGCCGCGCGCGTGCTGTGGCAGGGCGAGGCCCGCGTGGAGTGGCCGGACCAGACCGATACGCTGCACGCGCTAATGTCGACGCCCATCGTCAGCGGCGACTACCTCTACGGCGTCGGCAGCTACGGCGAGCTGCGCGGCATCGACGCAACCTCCGGCGAACGCTTGTGGAAGAGCGAGCAGATGACCGTGCAGAAGCGGTTCGGCACCGCCTACATCGTCCGCAACGGCGACCGCTGGTTCGTCACGAACGACGAGGGGTTCCTGATCATCGCCCGCTTCACGCCGGAGGGCTACGAGGAGATCGACCGCACGCTGCTGCTGCGGCCCACGACCCGCACGCGCGGCGGCGCCTCCGGCCGCTGGGACGACCGCGCGGTGCTGTG
Organism: Vicinamibacteria bacterium; assembly: GCA_022820825.1. Lineage (GTDB taxonomy): Bacteria > Acidobacteriota > Vicinamibacteria > Vicinamibacterales > UBA8438 > JAAXGX01. The sequence continues at coordinate 34,225 of JAJEEU010000088.1, read as the reverse complement.
GGCGCATCCCGCGTTCGCCAACCGCCACGTAGTCGCCCGCAACGACGCCGAGGTGGTCCGCCTCTCCCTCGCCGCGGAGGATTACGAGTAGATTATGAATTCGAGGAGGTTGCCGTCGGGGTCGCGGATATAGCGGCTGATGCCCTCGTCCCGTCCGCCGTTCCGGCCCGCGTAGCGGGCGATCGGTCCCTCGATTATCTCGGCGCCGATACGCTCCAGGGTGCTCAGCAGCCCGGCCTCGCTGCCGCCCCAGACGAAGCAGAAGTCGCCGCACGGCGGCCTCGCCGCCATCGCACGCAGCGTGAAGCCGTCGTCCTCCCACAGCACCGGCATGTGGAAGTTGATCCGGCTGTCGCCGAAGTGCACCGAGCACAACGTCTCGCTCTCGCGCACCTCGAAGCCGAGCTCGCGGTAGAACGCCACCATCGCCGGGACATCGCGTATGGGCGCGGCGACGTGGTCGAAGCGCACGAGGTTGGGCGACGCCTGGGCGTGCGCGACGCCGCGGCCGACGCCCGCTGCGGCCAGCGCGGCCCCGGCTCCGGCCCGGACGGCTTGCTTCAGAAAACGGCGGCGATCGGACATGTCTGCTCCCTCCCGGCGTTGCGTACGCGGATGATAGCGGACGCGGGCTTCTAGAATCAGGCGGAGCATGGGGGCGACCGGACCGTTCCGCAAGGCAATGTCGATCGCGCTGTACGCCGTACTCGCCTGGCTGGCGCTCGTCGTCTGGCTGGCGCTGAACGAGCGCCGGTTGCTCTTCTTTCCGGATCGGACCCTGGCGGCCGAGCCCGCCGACTTCGGGTTGCCGGCCGAAGAGCTGTCCATCGCGACAGGGGACGGCGTGATGCTGCACGGCTGGTGGATCGAGGGGGCGGGCGAGCGGGTGCTCATCTGGTACCACGGCAACGCCGGCGACATCGCCGACCGGTTGCCCAACGCGCGCTGGTTCGTGGACACCCTCGGGGTCAGCGTCGTGCTGGTAGACTACCGCGGCTACGGGCACAGCACGGGCCGGCCCGACGAGGCCGGCGTCTACCTGGACGGCCTGGCCGTCTACGACGCGGTGGCGGCCCGTGGTGTGGCGGCCCGCGACATCGTGCTGTTCGGCCGGTCCCTGGGCGGCGCCGTGGCTACCGAGGTGGCGCTCCAGCGCCCGGCCGGGGCGCTCGTGCTCGAAGCTGCATTCCGCTCGGCGCGGGCGATGGCCCGCGAACACTACTGGTTCGTCCCGAGCGCGCTGGTCAGGTCCCGGTTGGACAACGAATCCAGGATCGGCAGGGTGCCGGCGCCCACGCTGTTCCTCCACGGCGACCGCGACCGGATCGTCCCGCTGGATCACAGCCGGCGGTTGTTCGAGCTGGCCGCGCACCCCGAGCACTTTCATGTCATCGAGGGCGCCGGGCACAACGACACGTATCTCGTCGGCGGCGAGCTCTACGCGGAGGTATGGCGGGCGTTCCTGCGGGAGACAGCCGCGGCGGCCGGCTGAGGCGCGGGGCCGCGGGTCGGGGCCACCGTCATTCGTCCGCCCGCACGTAGACCGAGCGCCCGCGCGAGAACGTCTCCAGCACGCGAACGTGCTCCAGGTCGTCGGGGTCGGTCTCCAGCGGATTCCGCTCCAGGACGATCAGGTCGGCCTGCTTGCCGGCGGCTATCGAGCCCTTCGTGTCCTCTTCGAAGTACTGGTACGCGGCGCCGAGGGTCACGGCGTGGAGCGCCTCCTCGACGGTGAGCCGCTGCTCCGGTCCGAGCACGTGGCCGCTGCGGGTCCTGCGGTTCACGGCAATCGAGACCAGGCGCATGATGTCGGGCGGCACCACGGGGGCGTCGTTGTGAATGGTGAAGCGGACGCCGCGCTCGAGCGCCCAGCGCGCGGGGCTGACGTTGCTGCCGCGCGCCTCGCCGAAGCTGCGCAGGTGCCAGTCGCCCCAGAAGAAGGAGTGCGCGGCGAAGAACGACGGCACGGCGCCCAGTACCGCGGCGCGGTCCAACTGGTCCGCGCGCATCAGTTGCGCGTGGATGACCACCGAGCGGTGATCCGGCATCGCGTCCGGCCCGGCCACTGCCTCGTCCACTCCGTCCAGCATCAGGTCGATGGCCGCGTCGCCGTTGGCGTGCACGATGATCGGCACCCCCCGGCGAACCAGGTGCGCCGCGGCCGGCTTGTACACCTCCGGCTCGAGCACCGGGTACGCGCGGTAGTCCGCCGGCGCTCCCGGCGGCCCTTCCGTATACGGCTCCGTCAGCCAGGCGGTGCGCCCCTGGGGCGATCCGTCGAGCAGGAACTTGACGCCGGCCACGCGGAACCCGCCGCCGTAGCGGCGTTCGTATACCGCCCGCTCGGCGTCCTCGGGCGGGCGGAACGCCGCGAAGGCGGCCACGTCGGCGTTGAAGGGCTCGCGGTCCGCGGCGGCGCGCAGCGCCGCGACCGTATCCGCCTGGGTGCCGCCGTCCTGGATCGTGGTCGTGCCGTAGCCCAGGTACACGTCGATGGCGCGCCGCGCGAGCGCGTCCGTGTCGTCGGCCCCACCGCCGAACGGACCGGCGGAGACCAGCCGCCCGGCGGTTTCTTCGAGCACGCCGTCGGGCTCCCGCGACCCCGTTCGCCGCCGGATGTGGCCGCCGGGCGGGTCCGGCGTCGCGGCGGATATGCCGGCGTCCGCCAGCGCCGCGGAGTTGGTCGTGCGCAGGTGGCCGGAAACGTGCGTGAGCACGATCCGGTGCTCGGTCGAGGCCCGGTCCAGGTCGTCGCGGTTCGGGTGGCGCCGTTCGGCCAGCAGGGAGTCGTCGTAGCCGATGCCCTGCACCAGCCCACCGGGCGGGATGTTGCGATCGGCAATCCATGCCTCGATCTTGCGCACGACATCGTCGATGTCGTTGACGTCGCCTACGGGGGGCGGATGCAGCGAGAGGGAGTCGAGCGACCGTCCCATGGCCAGGAAGTGGCCGTGGGCGTCGATGAAGCCGGGCAGCAGCGCACGGTCCGCGAGTTCCACCACCCGCGTGGCGTCGCCGCGCAGCGCCATGACTTCGTCCAGCGAGCCGGCGGCGGCAATCGTCTCCCCGCGGACGGCGACGGCGTCGACCCGCGGCCGCGCCGGGTCCATCGTGACGATCGCGCCGCCGGTGAACAGGGTGTCGGCGGGCGCCCCGGCATCCGGCTGCGCCCCGCCGCAGGCAGCCAGCCCGACCGCCAGCGCGCAAGCGATGGCGGAGTCGCGGAGCACGCTGGAGCTCGCAGTCACGCCATCATGTTGCGAGATCCGCAGACAATTGTGAAGCGCGTACGGTAAAAGAAACGCGGCGGCGCATGCGGAGCTTCTTCCAGGACGTCTTCCAGACCCGTTACCGCGAGGTGACGCCGAGCGCGATCCTGTTCGCGATCGTGATCGGCGTGGTCATGAACGCGGCGATCACGTACGCCGGGCTGAAGATCGGCTTCACCATCGGCGGCAGCGCGATTGCGGCGGTGCTCGGCTTCGGCGTCCTGCGGGGCGTGCTGCGGCGGGGCTCCATCCTGGAGACCAACATCGCGCAGACCTGCGCGTCGGCGGTCAACATTTCCAACTCCGGCATCATCTTCACCGTTCCCGTCCTGTTCCTGCTCGGGCTGCCGCTGGCGGCCGGCGGCGCCGACTTCTGGCTGATCACGCTGGCCGCGGTCGGCGGGGCGATCCTCGGCACCGCGTTCATCATCCCGCTGCGCAAGCAGATGATCGAGATCGACCGCCTGCGGTTTCCGAGCGGCACGGGGGTGGCGGCCATCCTCAAGTCGCCGGGGGCCGGGGCGCGCAAGGCGGTCGTGCTGCTCGCGGGCATCGGCGCCGGCGCGGCGGTGTACTGGTTCGTCGCGGCCGACCAGCTCGGGCTGCCCGGCTACGGCTCGCTCGGCATCGACGTGCTGACGGCCGACGCGCTCGACGCCGGCCGGTTGCTGAACTTCCCCCCGCAGCTCGAGCTCATCTTTGGCATCGCGCCGTTCGCCCTCGGCGCCGGGTACATCACCGGCCGGCCGGGCCTGTTCGTGCTGGCGGGCGGCATCCTGGCGTACCACGTGCTGACGCCGTTTGCGTACGCGATGGGGTGGATGCCGGCAATCGTTGCGGCCCACGAGGCGCCCGCCTACGGTTTCAGCGCCTTCAACCGGCCGCTCGGCATCGGCCTCCTGCTGGGCGGGGCGATGATGGGCATCGTCATGTCGCTGCCGGCGATCCGGGCCGCGCTCAGGAGCGTGGCGGCGGCGGGGAGGGTACGGGGCGGCGGCGACGAGCTGGGGATGCCGGTGCTGGTGACGGCGGCGTGCCTGGCGGGAGTCTTGCTGTTCGCGGCGGCCTACGTGGTGGGGGAGAAGCCGTTCAACCGCACCTGTCCGGTCACCGGCGAGTGGGTGGGCCCGGTATCCGTCGCGGACATCGCCGGCGATCTGTCCGAGGATGAACGCCGCGCGGAGGCGGACGCGCTCAATGCCGCGGTCGATGCGCTCGTCACGGCCACGCGCACCCACGGCGGATACGTGATCAGCTTCTCGAGCGAGCAGGCGGCGCGCACCTGGGACGGCTACGACGCGGCCCGCAAGGACGACTACCTGCTCGGAAACAACGCCCGGCCGGGCTGGCTGGCGGGGTTCCCGCCGCTGCTGCGCGCGGCGGCCATCGCGCTCGTCGGCGTGGCGTGGATCTGGCTGGCCGGCATCATCATCGCCCAGTGCACCGGCATGACCGACTGGTCGCCGATCTCGGGCATGGCGCTGCTGACCGTGGTGCTCGTCATGCTGCTGGGCGGCACGGGGGCCGTGGTCGGCGCCGTGCTGATCGGCGCCGCGTTATGCGTCGCCATCACGCTGGCCGCCGACATGATGACCGACCTGCGCACCGGTCACCTGGTCGGCGCGCAGCCCCGGCGGCAGCAGGTGCTGGAGCTGCTGGTCGTGGGTATCGGGCCGCTCGTGTCGATGCTGGTGGTCTTGCTGATCGCCGAGGCGAACCGCCAGAGCTTCGGCGTGCCGTTCGGCCCGGAGACGCCCACGTCCGCGCCGCAGGCCCAGGCGCTGCAGGCCGTCATCACCGGCGTGCAGGGCGGCGAGATGCCGTACGCGCTGTACGGCTTCGGCGCGCTGCTGGGGGCGCTGCTCGGCCTGAGCACGTTCAGCGGCCTCGGCGTGCTGGTCGGCCTCAGCATGTACCTGCCGTTCGCGGCCATCGCCACCTACGGCGTCGGCTGCGTCGTCAACATGCTGGTGGCGCGCTGGAAGGGCCGGGTGTGGGCGGAGGACTGGGGCGTCCCGTTCGCCGCGGGCCTGATTGTGGGCGAGTCGCTGCTCGCCATGATCGTGAACATGATCGTCCTGGCGACGGGCTGAGGAGACGCTGCGGTGCGCACGATCGGGTACGTGGTCATCGGCGTGAGTCTCGTGCTGGGCGCCGTCGCGGCGACCACGGCGTACGTTCCGCCGCTCACGGCAGACGATTCCGCGCTGGCCGCCGGGGGCGGCTACGCGCACCTCAACGCCCCGGCCGGAGTACAGCGCGACGCGGCGGGAGAGTTCGTGCTGACGGCGGCCGGTGCGCGCGTTCCGCTGGTGCCGGCCGGCACGGAGTTGACGCCGGAAGTGCAGGCGCGGCTGCGTGCGGCGGGAGTGCGGCGCGTACGCGTCAGGGAGTTCGCCTTCGGACGCTGGCAGCATGCCTGGCTCTTCGCGCTGGCGGTGGCCGGGCTGGTCGCGGGCAGCGTGCTGGTCAGGCGGCATACGGCGCGGGCGCAGCGGTCCCGCCAGGTCGATGAGGAGCGGCAGCCGCAAGGCGCCCCGCAAGCGGCGCTGGTGGAGATCATCGCTGCCGCCCGCGGGCTGCAGGCCGACTTGCCCGCGCTGGCGGCCGATGCCGACCGGGCGCGCGCCATCATCGAGCGCGTGGGCCGCGTGCAGGCCGTGCTGGCGCTGCGGGTGGTCGAAGGCCGGGATGCGTTGGTGGGCACGCTCGGCATGGCCGGCTACGCGGAGTTGATGGATGCGTTCAGCCGTCTCGAACGGGCGTTGAACCGCGCCTGGTCGGCTGCCGCGGACGGCGTGCTCGACGAAGCGCTGCGGTGCATCGACGAAGCCGTCGCGCTGGCGCCGGAAGTCGAAGACAGGCTCGGAGGCAAGTGACGTCATGCAATCGAGGTTGCGTTGTAGAGGGGAGACGACATGCTCAAGCGGTTTCTCGTGCGGCTCGTAATCGGCGCGGCGCTGGTGCTCGCGGCGGCGGTCCATCCGGCGTACGCGCAGTTGAACGAAACGGCATCGTGGACGGCGTTCGTGGCGAACGAGTACCAGGTGGTGCCGAACGTCACTTATCTCACGGCCGAGGGACGCGACAACCGCGTCGACCTGTACCTGCCGCAGAATGCCGACGCGCCCGCGCCGGTGCTGCTGTACATACACGGCGGCGGCTGGCGGGGCGGCAGCAAGGAATCGTACGTGCTGCGGATACTGCCGTACCTGGAAATGGGCTGGGCGGTGGTCAACGTCCAGTACCGCCTTACCCGGGTGTCGCAGGCGCCGGCGGCGGTAGAGGACTGCTTGTGCGCCCTGCGCTGGGTCATCCGCAACGCGGAAGAGCACAACTTCGATACGTCGAGGATCGTCGTGACGGGCCAGTCCGCCGGCGGCCACCTGACACTCACGACCGGCATGACGCCGGCCTCCGCCGGCCTCGATCGTCGTTGCCCGGGCGACGAGGAGCTGCGCGTGGCGGCCATGATCAACTGGTACGGCGTCACCGACGTGGGCGATCTGCTGGAAGGGCCCAATATGACGACCTGGGGCGTGTCGTGGCTGGGCAGCCGCGCGGATCGCAAGGACATGGCGCGGCGCGTGTCACCGCTCACCCATGTGCGGCAGGGACTGCCGCCAGTCTTCACGGTGCACGGCGACGCCGATCGCGCGGTGCCGCACGAGCACGCGGTGCGTCTCCATGCCGCGCTCGACGACGCCGGCGTGCCGAATGAGCTCCACACGGTGCCAGGGGGTGGGCACGGACGGTTCAGCCGCTCGGAAATGCTCGAGATCTACGGCAAGATCCACCGCTTCCTCGCGGAGCATGGGTTGGCGGCCGACGTATCGTCGTCGCAGCAGTAGGCGGCGCCCGGCAGCCTATTCCTCTACCGACACGTTGACGAAGGCGTCCGTGTGGTGCTCCTCGCTGGAGCCGCCCATGTTGACGTGTTCGTCCACGCGCAGCCTGAGCTCGTAACTTCCAGGTGCGCTGAACGTCGCCGTCGTGGCGAGCGCGCCGGGCGAGCCGAACTCGACGCGGCCCGCAACCGGCCCGCGGTTCTTGCTCCAGCGCACGTGCAGCTCCCCGCGCTTCGCGTCGGCCGCCGCGGCCGAAACGCTCAGCTCCAGCGGTTCGCCGGCACGCGCGGTGATTGCGCCGCGGGGCAGGCCGGTGATGGCCGGCGCCCCGGGGCCGCTGGGATCCTCGACCTGGTAGATCGGATTGAGGCTGCCGACGGTCTGTTCACGGTGGCCGGTGCCGGGCACGCCCAGCGCCCAGCTCAATTCACCGTCCCAACCCGCCGGAACGCCGACGCGGTACGCGTGCCACTGCCTCAGCGGCAGGAAGTTCGTCGGCTGTCCGCGGTCGTCGGGCGCCGGCGTCACCCGGTTGTCGGGTCCGACGGGAATGGGCGTCTCGCTGCTGTTGCGGTTGAAGTAGCCGAAGAGGAGTGTGAACGAGCCGTCGGGGTTGCCGTACCAGCCGTCGAACACGGGGCTGATCGTCTTGAGGTCGGGCCGGATGACCTCCTGCGCTCCGGGCGTCGCCAGGGGCAGCGTCAGCAGCGCCGCGACCGTGGCCGCGGCCAGGACGCCATGCCTGCGGATTCTGCGCATGCCTGCCTGCCGGCTACTGCTGGCGCGTGGCGCGCGCCGCGGCGATGCGTCGATATTCCGCGTCGGAAAGGAACAGCCAGTCGGTGTGTGCGATCGCCATCTCGTCGATCGTGCGCGAGCCCGAGCCGGTCCACATCGTCGGATCGGGATTGTTGCGGTTCGCGGTCGAATTGTCGTGGTACGACGTCATGTGCATCACGGTTCCGGCGGGGAAGACCGGCGGGTCCTTGTAGGTATAGGTCAACTGCCAGTTGACGTCGTAGCGCGGCACCGACGTCAGCAGCTCGACGCGGCCGTCCGGCAGCACCGCCTCCAGCCGCATGCCCTGGCCCCGGTAGTGCATGTGGGGGCGGAAGTGGACGATCTGCGCCGGCTGCGGCAGGGTCCAGTAGCCGTCGTGCCGCACGTCACGGGCGCCCGCGGGAATGTCGAGTGGCCGCGCCGTGATGAACCGCGTCACGAGCGCCTTGTCCGGCTTCTCGCCGCGCGGATAGAAGCGGAATGCGACGCTCGTGCGGTCCGTGGTCGCCTCACCCACGGGGTGGTAGTGAATGTTGAAGCGGATCACGGCGCCGGCGCGCAGCAGGCGGCCCGTCCCTTCGGGATAGATGTCGCCGCTGTTGCCGATGGACGTCTCCTTGAGCCAGACCTCGCCCGGCAGGGCCACGTTGCCGAAGCCGGCCAGCCCGTTGTCGCCCGGCGTCTCGGGCTCCTGGACCGCGAACGTGTTGACGTGGTGCACCACGCGGCGGTCGCCGGGATGGACCTCGATGGCCCGGATGTAGCGATCCTCGGTGAGGCCGGTCGGCACGTGGACGTTGACGAAGGTGTCCGGGCCCTGCGCCGCGACGACCAGCGCCTCTTCCATCGTCACGATCAGGTCGGGCGTGCCGATGTACCACGCGTCGTCCGGCGCGAATACGGCCGGCGGCGGAAGGTCCGCCGGATCTCCGCGCGGGGCGCCGAAGTCGACCCAGCGCACGACGGTGTCGATCTCCTCGTCCGTGAGAGAGCGGTCGTTCACGTACTCGCGGATGCCCACCGTGCGGTCGAGGTGCCAGGGCGGCATCTCCCGGCGCACCACGCGCTCGCGGATGGCGCGCGCCCACGGCCGGGTTTCCTCGTAGGTCAGCAGCGACATCGGCGCCATCTGCCCCGGCCGGTGGCAGACCTGGCACGAGCGCTGCAGGATGGGCGCGACGTCCTTCGTGAACGTGACGCCGCCGGCATCGGACGCGCCGGGCTGCGCGCCCGCCGCGGGAGGCGCGAGCAGCGCGCCCGCGACGCACAGCGCGATCCCGACCGGTCCACTCCACATCATGCCTGCCGCCTTCATGGCTCCACCCCCGTTCACCCGGAGTTCACTGCGGCATGCGGAAGAAGCCCAGCTCGATCATCGCGTCCCGGTCGCCGCCGCCGATGATGGAGCAGAGCACCTTCTTCTCGAGACAGGCGTCCAGCACGTGCCGCACGGCGGCCTGCGCCTCCGGCGCCAGGGGCTGGCCCGTCCGCGTCGCCCGCCCCACGCCGAGGCTGATGCTGAGGTCGTTGACGCCGATCAGGATACCGCCGATGCCGGGCACGTCAAGGATGTCGCGGATGTTGCGGACGCCCTCCGGCGACTCGATCATGATGTAGGCGAACAGCTCGCCCGCGGGGTTGAGCGGCCAGAGGTCGGCGCGCCGCATGTACTCGTCGGCGTCCATCGCTCCCCACAGCGGGAACCCCGTGAAGCCGTCGGTGGACCAGAGGCCGGCGCCTCGTATGCCGGGCGGGTCGGGATACTGCGCGCCGCGCTGCGGCGGTATGCGCATGGAGCGGACCGCCCGCAGCGCTTCCTCCTGCGTGTCGATCTGCGGGAACACGATGGCGAGCGCACCGATGTCGAGCACCTGCTTGACGAGCCAGCTCGGATTCTCGTCGCCGTACATCGGAATGCGCACGCCTGGTGTGACCTGCAACTGCCCGTTCGGCCGGCGCATGCGGGCGAACTCCTCGAACCGCTCCTGGAGCCCGTCGATGCGGTACGGACCGTGCTCCATGTCGATCATCTGCCAGACGTCCGGTCCGACCACGCCGCCCTGCTCCAGCCGCTCGATGAGCGGGCTGATGCGGGCGGTCTGAGCCGCCGGCGGTCCGGACGAAAGGAGCAATCCGACAACCAGCCAGGCCGCCGTCGCGCATGCCGCTCGTCTCATGAGGCGTCCGGGATGCTGTCGAGGTTCTTGCGCTTGCGCCCGGCCGGCGCCGTCTGCTTGTCCGCCGCCGGCGTCGTTGCGGCCGGCGGCAGGCCGCGGGTCAGCGCCTTGAACAGCAGCGTCAGCGCGAGGTTCGAGCGCACGAGACTGCTGGTGACGAGGGCAACCGCCCGCACGCTGCGCCTCGAGATCTTGACCTCGGCGCCGGTCCGGAACCGTGGGGCGGCGTGAATGCGCCGCAGCGTCAGCGCCGCCATCCCCAGCGCCCACAGGCAGTGCCGGCGGATGCCGCTTTCGCGGGCCGGGATGAGCAGGGTGTAGCGCAGTGCGTTCGCCAGGTGCCCGCGGGCGATGCCGATCAGGGTGACCATCCCGGCCGCGAAACGCGGATCGTGACGGTCCTCCGACAGCGTCCGCAGGTCGAAACCCGCGTCCCGGAAGACGTCGCGCGGCAGCCAGCACGCGCCGCGGCGGTGGTCGTCCCATACATCCTTGAGGATGTTGGTCATCTGCAGGCCCTGCCCGAACGATACCGCCAGCCGGAGGAGCTCGTCGCGGTGGGCGTCGATCTCCGCGGAGTAGTCGCAGAACAGCTCGGTGAGCATCTCGCCGACCACCCCGGCGACGTGGTAGCAGTAGCGGTCGAGGTGGGGAAGATCGTCCAGCCCGGCGGGAGTGGCCCGCAACTGGAACTCCGCCATTCCGCCCGCCATGATCCGCACGCAGCGTGCGAGCGCCTCCCGCTGCGTGGCTTCGAACCCGTGCGTGATGCGGAGTACGCGGGCGGTGTTGGCGACGAGATCATGCTCGCTGGCAGTGGTCGACGGTGACAGGCCGGCGCCGAGATCGTGCGCGAACCCCTCCGGCGCGGCCCGTCCGGCGACGACCTCCACGAACCGCTCCGCGAGCGCCTGCTTCCGCGCGGCCGACAGCGCGGGCTCGTCCTCGATCGTGTCCGTGATCCGGCACAGGAGGTAGGCGTTGCCCACCACGTCGCGGAGGCCGGCGGGCAACTGCGGAATCGTGAGCGCGAAGGTGCGCGAAACCCCTTGCAGTATTGCCGCCTGGTAGGCGAGGTCGCCGTCGGTCGTTCCGGCGGAGGAGGTGGCGGTCATGTCAATCCGGTTCCCCCGGTTCGCGGAGTACGTGCCGGAGCCTAATCTATGCGCACTGGTCCGGAGCCTGTCAAGCGCGGCCGGCGCCTTGACTTCGCTCTGGTGCTCCCGCATTCTGTGTGGTGGTGGTGCTGGTGGTGTTGCAAGGCGGGCACGTCGCGCGCCGCGCATATCCGGGCGGTTGGTCATGAGAGAGAGCGTGCGCGTAATCCTGGCCCAGCCGCGCGGGTTTTGCGCCGGCGTGGAGCGCGCCATCGAGATTGTCGAAGCGGCGCTGGAGCAGTACGGTCCGCCGATCTACGTACGGCACGAAATCGTCCACAACCCCAGAGTGGTGGAAAATCTGCGGGCGAAGGGCGTGCGTTTCGTCGAGCAGATCGACCAGGTGCCGGCGGGGGCGGTGACGGTATTCAGCGCCCACGGGGTGTCGCGGAAGGTCGAGCAGGACGCGGTTGCCCGTGACCTGCGGTCGCTCGACGCCACCTGCCCGCTCGTTTCGAAGGTGCACATCGAGGGCCGGCGCTACTCGGAGCGGGGCTACGACATCATTCTCATCGGCCACGAGAATCACCCCGAGGTCGAAGGCACCATAGGCCAGATTCCGGGATCCGTGCTGCTGGTCAGCTCCGTGGCGGACGTGCAGGCGCTGCGCGTCCGCGATCCCGCCAAGGTCGCCTACATCACGCAGACAACGCTGTCCGTGGACGACACGCGGGATGTCATCGAAGCGCTGCGGCGCCGGTTCCCCCGAATCGTCGGGCCGGACGTCAAGGACATCTGCTACGCCACGCAGAACCGCCAGTCGGCGGTGCGCGAGCTCGCTTCTCTTGTGGATGTCGTGCTCGTGGTCGGCGCCCGCAACAGCTCCAACTCCAACCGGCTGTGCGAGGTCGGCAGCGACAGCGGCACGCAGAGCTATCTGGTGGAGCACCCGTCGCAGTTCGATCCCGCATGGCTGGCGGGGAAGAAGAGCATCGGCATCACGGCCGGCGCTTCGACGCCCGAGGAGCTGGTTCAGGACGTGATCGACAGACTCCGGGAATATGTCGATCTGCAGATCTCGACCATGGACGGCATCATCGAGACCGTCCGCTTTAGCCTGCCGCCCGAACTCGCCTCCACAGGCTGCTAGCGGCTCGTGGTGAAAGCCCCGCTGCATTCGACCGTGCGCACCGGGTCCGGAGGTTCTACGTGACACCGGACGCTCTCTCATCGCGGGAGTCGCGCGGCCCGGTCGCGTTCATGGCGGCCAACCCCATTGCCGCCAACCTGCTGATGGGCTTTCTCCTGTTCATGGGACTGATCTCGGCCGCGACGCTCCCGCAGGAGTTCCTTCCGGAGGCCTCGCTGGACCGCATTCAGGTTGTGGTTCCCTACCCGGGCGCCGCGCCCGAGGAGGTGGAGGAATCGATAGTCCGCAAGATCGAGGAGCAGGTGCAGTCCGTGGAAGGACTGAAGCGGACGGAATCGTCAGCCGCCGAGGGGTTGGGCTCCGTGATCGTGGAGTTCAGACAGGGAACGGACATGAACCGCGCCCTGGCGGACGTCAAGGCCCAGGTGGACCGGATTCTGACGTTTCCGGCAGAAGCCGAACGCGCGGAAGTCCGCGAAATCACGAGCCGCCAGAGCATCTTCCGACTGGTCGTATACGGCGCCGCGTCGGAACGCGCCATCAAGGAGCTGACCTACCGCATCGAGGATGGAATCCTGGCCTTGCCCGAGGTGTCCTACGCGGAGATCAGCGGCGTCCGCGACTATGAGATTTCGATCGAGGTGCCGCTCCACCGCCTGCGCGGCCTCGGCCTGACGATAGAGGACGTCGCCCTGGCCGTGCGGCAGGGTTCGCTGGAGCTCTCCGCGGGCAAGATATCCACCGGTGAAGAGGAGATCCGCGTCCGCACGCTCGGCCAGAACTACTGGCAGGCCGACTTCGAGGACATCATCGTTCTGACCCGAGCCGACGGCACGGCCCTGCGGCTGGGCGAGATCGCCAACGTGCGCGACGCGTTCGCGGACAGCGACCTGCAGGCGCGCTTCAACGGACAGCCCGCGGCCCGCATCGACGTCTTCCGCACGGCCGGCGAGGATGTGCTCGAAATCGCGCAGGCGATACGCGGGTACATCGATTCCGAAGTGGCGCCCGCGTTGCCCGCGGGCGTTGACGTGCGAATCTGGAGGGACGACGCGATCGACGTGCGGGGCCGCGTCGATCTGCTTGTCGAAAACGCGCTGCTGGGCCTCCTGCTGGTCTTTCTGGCGCTCGCGCTGTTCCTGCAGATCCGGCTCGCGCTGTGGGTGGCGCTCGGGCTGGCGGTTTCCTTCGCCGGGACGTTCCTGGTGATGCAGGTCCTGGGCGTCTCGATCAGCATGTTCTCGCTGATGGCGATGGTGCTCGCGCTGGGCATCGTCGTGGACGACGCGATTGTTGTCGGCGAGAACGTGTACTCCGAGCGGGAGAGGGGCAGCGCCGGGCTGACCGCGGCGGTACGCGGCACGCAGCGCATCGCGGGCCCGGTGATTTTCTCCGTGCTGACCACGGTAACCGCCTTTTCCGTGCTGCTGACCGTACCGGGACCCATTGGCGCGATCGGCCTGAGCATCCCCATCGTCGTGATTGCCGTGCTCATGCTCTCGCTGGTGGAATCGCTGCTGGTGTTGCCCAACCACCTGGCCCACCTCCCTCCGCCCCGCGAGCCCGAGTCGTGGGCCGGGCGTGCGGTCAAGCGGATTCAGCAGGCCGTTGACGCCACGCTGAAGCGCGTGGTCGACGGGCCGCTTGACAGTACGCTCCGGTTCGCCGTCGCCGCTCCGGCAGTCGTGCTCGCCGCCACGGCCGGGCTGATGCTGCTGTCCGCGACCGTTGTCGGGACGGGACTGATCAGATACGAGTTCCTGCCCCAGATCGAGGGCGACATCGTGTCGGCCAACATCGAGATGCCGGTGGGGACGCCGAGCGAGCGCACGGCCGGCGTGGCGGAGCAACTGGAAGCGTCCGGACGCCGCGTGCTGGAGGCGCTGGCCGGCGACGCCGAACCGATTCCGGCGGACGTCAGCGTCACGATAGGCCAGGCCGCGCATCTCTTCGACCCGCTGGGCGGCGACGCGGTGGAGCTGCCGCGGGGACACATCGGGTCCGTGGAGTTCAAGCTGCCCGAGCTGGCGCGGCGCGACTTCACGTCCACGGAATTCCAGAACCTCTGGCGCGAGGAGACCGGCACCCTCCAGGAGGTCAGGTCACTGGCGTTCTCTGCCGGCGCCCTGGGGCTGGGCCTTCCGGTCCACCTCGAGCTTTCCCATCCCGATCCCGAGCTTCTCCCGCGGATCGCGGACGAGGTCGTTGCCGAGCTGCAGTCGCTGGGCGGTGTGTACGATGTGCGAACCAACCACGATGCGGGCGTCCGCGAACTGCAGCTCCAGTTGAAGCCCGCCGCCCGGACGCTGAACCTCACGCTCGATCAATTCGCCCGACAGGTTCGAGCGGCGTTCTTCGGCAGCGAGGCCCTGCGCGTGCAACGCGGCCGCGAGGAGATGCCCGTCTACGTGCGCCTTCCGGAAGACGAACGCGACTCGCCCGCCGACATCGAGGACTACCTGGTGCGCACACCGCAGGGTGGGGAAGTGCCCCTCGGACAGGTGGCCCGCGTGGGGCTGGCGAGGTCCCCCACGACGATTCAGCGCCTCGACGAACGGCGCGCGATCACGGTCACTGCCAACGTGGACAACTCGGTGGTGACCGGGCAGAGCGTGACCAGCAACCTGGAGCGGAACCTGCTGGCCAGGCTGGGCAGCGAGCATCCGGGATTCACCTATACCCACGGGGGCGAGCAGCGCCAGCAGCGGGAGGTGAACGCGGCCCTGCCGAGCTCGGTTTTCTTCGCCTTTCTCGTGATGTATGTCCTGATGGCGATCCCCTTCGGGTCCTACGCGCAGCCGCTCATCGTCATGGCGGCCATTCCCCTGGGACTGGTGGGCGCGCTGCTGGGGCACCTGATCCTGGGCCTCAGCCTCGGTTTCAGCTCCATCCAGGGGCTGATCGGAGTGAGCGGCGTGGTCGTCAACGACTCACTGATGATGATCAATTTCATCAACCACTCGCGGGCCCGCGGGCTGGCTCCAGAGGACGCCATTGTCGTCGGGGCCAAGGCGCGCTTTCGGGCGATTCTGCTGACGTCGGTGACCACCTTCCTCGGCGTGGCGCCCCTGATGCTGGAAGAGAGCGTTCAAACCCAGCACCTGGTGCCGCTCGCCGCGTCGGTGGGCTTCGGCGTGGTCGTCGCGACTTTCCTGATCATGCTGGTCGTGCCGGCGCTGGTCACGCTGCAGTTCAAGCTGCAGTCGTGGCGCGCGCCGCGGACGGCGTAGCAGTCCCTACCAGCGGCTCGACATGTCCGAGCGGACGTGGTCCGGCAGGTCGTAGGTGATGCCTGCGGCGCCGAGATCGGTGAGGCTGAGGATATGCGTGAACGACCGTGACCGCTGCAGCTTGCCCACAACGGGAAGGTACGTTCCCACGCTGCGCTTGATGCGCTCCTGCGCGCGTAGCCACGGCAGGATCGGGAGCAATTTCCTGGGAGGAAAGCGCAACTCGTCGGCCCTGGCGTCCCCGACCAGCTCCCTCGCGATGCGGTAGGCGTACTGCGCGAAGTCGGCGCGCGCCTTCGGCTCGGTGACGCCAATCACCACCGGCGCGCTGTTGACGATGCAGTTCGCCAGCGCAATCGCGTCTTCGTCCGGCGGCGGCTCGCAGGCGCTGCCCAACTCGAACATGCGCAGTCCCTCCGCGTAACCATGGAACAGGAGCGTGTCCGGCACGCCCATCAGCCAGGCGTCGTAGGACCAGATCGACATGAACGCCTCGCGGTCGTCGTCGCTGTCGAAGCGGGCGCCGAGCTTCTCCGCCAACTGGATCAGCCGCGCCGAGAACGCGGCCGACGCCAGGGCCAGATGCGCCGCGCTGAGCGGCGCGCCCCAGTTGTCGTGCTCCTATTCCTCGGATTCCCTGAGCAAGGCCCGGACCCGCCCGTGCACCAGGCGGATGCGCAACGTCAGCTTCCAGCCGTCGCCTGACGGCTCGACGCCGCGCGGCAGGAAGATGTCCAGCAGATGCCGGAGATTCTGCTTCAATCTGCGGACGCCGTCGTCGATCATCCTGCCGGTGATCGCGAACGACTTGCTGATCATCGTGGCGAATCCCTCCACGATGGCGCCGGCGGCGAACGCCGCCAGGAACTGGTCCGAGTTGTGGAGGAACACGCGGCACCCGTGCTGGGCCACGGCGCGGTCGTACCACGCCGGCACGGTGGACACCTCGTGGACGAAGCGCTGGAGGCTCGGCGGCGCGTCGCGCAGGACGTCGTCCTGCTGCTCGACGGCGGCGCGCAGCAACCTTCCGCATTCGGCGTGGCTCATGCCCTGCAGATCGCGCATGACCGGGTCGACCAGGGGGTCGGCGACGTGCATGTGGGCGATGTACGTTGCCGCGAGCGCCGGATCCAGCAGTCTGGCTCGTTCGTAGCCGGGGGCGAATATGGTGGGAGGCTGCATGCTGTTCAGTGTGTCCGGATCTGCCGCCGGAGCTACTGCATACCCATTTTGGGACGAATGATTCTAGCAAACCTCTCCCGTGCGCCATGCGGACGCTCAGGGATCTCGCAAGGCGCGCCGCCGGTGAGGTAGAATCTTAAACGCCCGACGTGTGCGCAGCGGAGACCAACTTATGAACGTGCGTTCGTCCTGTCTCGCCGCGGCCCTGCTGCTGGCCGTATTCGCCGCTCCAGCCGCCGCAGAGGCTGGCGGGCAGTCGGCCGCCGACGAGGCGGTGTCCGCGCAGGCGCTCCTGGACCGCTACTGCATCACGTGCCACAACGCACGTTTGCGCACGGCCGACCTGGCGCTGGACGAAGCGGATCTCGCCGACGTCAGCGTCCACGCCGAAGTATGGGAGGAGGTGCTGCGCAAGCTTCACGGCCGCGTGATGCCGCCCATCGGCCGGCCACGCCCCGGCGAGGCCGAATACGAACGGCTCACGTCGTATCTGGAGGCCGAGCTCGACGGCGCATGGAGCGAGGCTCCGAATCCGGGCCGCACGCAGACTTTCCATCGCCTCAACCGCGCCGAGTACGGCAACGCGGTGCGCGACCTGCTGGCGCTCGACATCGAGGTGGACGACTTCCTGCCGGCGGACGACGCCAGCTACGGCTTCGACAACATCGCCGGCGTGCTGCGGATGTCGCAGGCGCTGATGGAGCGCTACCTCGCCGCCGCGCGGACGATCAGCCGCATGGCCGTCGGCAGCCCGCCGCCCGCGGTCGACTCGACCGTCTACCGCATCGAAGAGGACATGCAGCAGCAGCACCGTGTCGAGGAGCTGCCGTTCGGGACGCGCGGCGGCCTGCTGGTGGAGCACTTCTTCCCGCAGACCGCCGACTACGACATTCGCGTCGACGTGGGCAACGACAGCGGGTTGCGCGACGTGCACCGGATGGAGGTCACGGTCGACGGCGAGCCCGTGCGCGAGTTCGAGGTGGGCCGTCCGCCGGCCGAGACCGCCGTGCAGCAGACCACGAACACTGTCGTCGTGCAGTACGCCACGGACGGGGTCTACACGGTCCGCACCCCGATTGCCGGCGGTCCGCGATCGGTCGGAGTGACGTTCCACAAGCAGCCGACGCCGCTGGTCGAGCAGGTGCGCGAGGTGTTCGAGAACCCGACCATCTCGAACAACGCCGGCGTCGGCGGCCGGATGCCGACCGTCACGACCGTCACCGTTGCCGGCCCTTACGGCCCCGCCGGGTCGGGCGACACGCCCAGCCGGCAGCGCATCTTCGTCTGCCGGCCGGCCAGCGCGGCCGAGGAGGCGCCCTGCGCGCGGGAGATCCTGTCGCGGCTGGTGTGGCGCGCCTACCGCGGGCAGGTTGCCGACGGCGACGTCGACGTGCTGCTCGACTTCTACAACGGGAGCCGCGCCGCCGGCGGCAGCTTCGACGACGGCATCGAGCTGGCGCTGCGGCGGCTGCTGGTCAGCCCGGAGTTCCTGTACCGCATCGAAGCCGATCGGACGGCGAGCGCGGGCTCGGATCTCGCACCGGGCGCCTATGCGCGGAGCGATCTGGAGCTCGCGTCGCGCCTCTCGTTCTTCCTCTGGAGCAGCATCCCGGACGACGAGCTGCTCGACGTCGCCGGGCAGGGACGTCTCGGCGAGCCTGCCGAGCTGGAGCGCCAGGTGCGGCGCATGCTGGCCGATCCGCGCTCGGCGGCGCTGACCGAGAACTTCGCCGGGCAGTGGCTGCAGTTGCGCAACCTGGAGACGGTGGTCCGCCCCGGGGATCCGTATTCGCGGACGTTCGATGAATCCCTGCGGCAGGGGCTCCTGCGCGAGACGCTGCTGTTCATCGACGGCATCATGCGCGACGACCGCAGCCTGCTGGAGATCCTGACGGCCGACTATACATTCCTCAACGAGCGCGTAGCACGGCACTACGGGCTGATGGACGTGCAGGGCAGCCATTTCCGGCGCGTGGATCTGCCGGACGACAGCCCGCGCCGGGGCCTGCTGGGCCACGGCAGCGTGCTGACGCTCACCTCCCACGCCATCCGCACCTCGCCGGTCAACCGCGGCAAGTGGATTCTCGACAACATCCTCGGCACGCCGCCGCCCGACCCGCCGGCCAACGTGCCGGCGCTCGACGATCGCAAGACGCAGGCGAAGGTGGCCACGCTGCGCGAGCGGATGTCGGCCCACCGCGCCAATCCGGCCTGCGCGAGCTGCCACAACATCATCGACCCGACCGGCTTCGCGCTCGAGAACTTCGACGCGGTCGGCCGCTGGCGCGTCGTCGACGAATCGTTCAACACGATTGACGCGTCGGGCGTGCTGCCGGACGGGACTCCGTTCGAGGGCGTGACGGACATGATCGCGGCGCTGGTGCGCCGCCCGGAGCGCTTCGTCACCACCGTGACGGAAAAGCTGCTGACCTACGCGCTGGGCCGCGGCGTGGAGCACTACGACATGCCGGCCGTCAGGCGCATTGTGAGCGAGGCGGCGGAAGACGACTTCCGGTTCCAGGCCATCGTCGTGAATATCGTGAACAGCTACCCGTTCCGCTATCGGCGCGCAGCCGATGCGGGTGTGGCGACGGCCGTCGCGGCGGCCCGCTGAAGGAGCAGACAACCGTGATCGTTACCAAGAGATACCTGCCGCGGCGCACGGTGCTCCGCGGTCTCGGCGCGACGGTAGCGCTGCCGTTCCTCGACGCGATGGCGCCGGCGCTGACGGCCGTGGCGAAGACGGCGGCGCAGCCCGTCCCGCGCATGGGCTTCTTCTACGTGCCGAACGGCATGTTCCTGCCCAGCTTCCATCCGGCGGGGGAGGGCGGTACGAGCTTCGAGCTCACGCCGACGCTCAAGCCGCTGGAGCCGCACCGCGAGAAGATCGTCGTGGTCAGCGGGCTGAGCAACAGCGGCGTCGTCAGCACCAACGAGGGCGGCGGCGTCCATACGCGCGCGCACGGCGGCTGGCTGAGCGGCGTGCTGCCCAAGCGCACCGAGGGCGCCGACCTGCGCGCCGGCAAGACCATCGACCAGTACGCCGCCGACAAGCTGGGCGCCGACACCCCGCTGCGGTCGCTGGAGCTGACGATCGACTCCAACTACCAGGTGGGGAACTGCGAGAACGGCTATAGCTGCGCGTACATCAATTCCAGCTCCTGGCTGACGGCGACCACCCCGTTGCCGCACGAGCGCGATCCGCGCGTCGTGTTCCGGCGCCTGTTCGGCGACGGCGGCAGCGTGGAGGCCCGGCTGGAGCAGATGCAGACGGACCGCAGCATCCTCGACTCCGTTTCCGACAGCCTCGGCCGGCTGGAGCGGCGGCTGGGCCTGCGCGACCGGACGACGGTGGAGGAATACCTGGACTCGGTGCGGGAGATCGAGCGCCGCATCCAGCGGGCGGAGGAGCACAACGCCGCCACGCCGCTGCCGGAGGTGGACCAGCCGGCCGGCGTGCCCGACGACTACGAGGAGCACGTCAAGCTGCTCCACGACCTGCTGGTGCTCGGCTACCAGGCCGACGTCACGCGGGTGAGCTGCATGCAGATGGCGCGCGAGCTGAGCGGCCGGTCCTATCCCGCCATCGGCGTGCCGGAAGGACACCACACGGTTTCGCATCACCAGTTGGACCAGCACAACATCGCGCAGTACACCAAGATCAACACCTACCACATGACGCTGTTCGCCCGGCTTCTCCAGCGGATGGACGAGATCCCGGACGGGGACGGCACGCTGCTCGACCACAGCATCCTGCTGTGGGGAGCGGGCATGGGCGACGGCGATCACCACACGCCGTACGACCTGCCGATCACGCTGGCCGGCGGGGGGTGCGGGACGCTGCAGGGCGGGCGGCACATCAAGTACGCGCTGCACACCCCGTTCATGAACCTGGGGCTGAGCCTGCTCGACAAGGTGGGGATGCACGTGGACAGCATCTCGGACAGCACCGGGCGGCTCGCGGATCTGTAGCGGCGGAGACGAGGACATGCAGGCGATGCGTGGAAACGGGTGGGCGTTGATGGCGCTGGCGGCGGCGCTTTTCTGCATGCCGGCGAGCGCTGCCGCGCGGGCGGCCGACCCGGGTCTGATCGAGGCGGTCAAGGCCGTGGACGCGGAAGCCGTGCAGCGGCTGCTTGCGGCGGGCGTGGACGTGGACGCGCCGGCGACCGACGGCGCCACGGCCCTGCACTGGGCGGTACACCGCGACAGCGTCGAGCTGGTCGAGCTGCTGATTGAGGCCGGCGCCGACGCGAGGGTGGCCAACCGCTACGGCGTGCAGCCGATCTCGCTGGCTGCCGAGAACGGCAGCGCCGCCATCCTGGAACGGTTGCTGCAGGCGGGGGCCGACGCCAACGCCGCGCTGCCCGGCGGCGAGACCGCGCTGATGACCGCCGCGCGCTCCGGGAATCCCGACGCCCTGCGCGCGCTGATCGCGCACGGGGCGGACGTGAACGCGCGCGACGCGACGCACGGGCAGACGCCGCTCATGTGGGCGGCCGCACGGGGTCACGCGCGGGTCATCCACGTGCTGGCCGAGTCCGGCGGGGACGTGAACGCGCGCACCACCGGCGAGGCGCAGCCGCGGGGCCGGCGCTACATCTTCGCCGTGTCGCCGGTAAGCGGATTCACCCCGCTGGTCTTCGCGGCGCGCGGCGGCCACATGGACGCAGTGGCGGCCCTGCTCGACGCCGGCGCGGACGTGAACGACACCCTTTCCGACGGCCAGAGCGTCCTGATCGTCGCGGTGGCGAACGCGAACTGGGACGTGGCCGACTACCTGCTCGACCGCGGCGCGGATCCCGACCTGGCCGGCGCCGGCTGGAACGCCCTGCACCAGACGGTACGCACGCGGCGCATGAACGTCGGATTCGGCGCGCCGGGGCCGATCCCGTCCGGCAGCACCGACAGCATCGACGTCATCCGCAAGATGCTGGCGCGCGGCGTCGACGTCAACGCGCGCATGACGCGCAACGGGATGCGAGACGGCCAGCGCAACCGCCTGAACCGGTTGGGCGCGACCGCGTTCTTCCTGGCGTCCAAGGTGACCGACGTCGAGGCGATGCAGGTGCTGCTCGAGGGCGGCGCCGATCCGCTGATCCCGAGCGCGGAGAACACCACGCCCCTGATGGTGGCGGCGGGTCTCGACATCTGGAATCCCGGCGAGGACGGCGGCTCGCTGGGCGGGCAGGAAGAGGAAGTGCTCGAAGCGGTCCGCATGCTCGTCGAGCTGGGCCACGACGTGAACGCCGTGAACGACCTCGGCGAGACCGCGCTGCACGGCGCGGCTTTCCGCGGCGTCAACATCGTCGTGGAGTACCTGGTGGAGCAGGGGGCGAAGCTCGACGCCAGGGACCGCAACGGCTGGACGCCGTGGGCCATCGCCTGGGGCTTCAGCTACTCCGACTTCTACAAGGCGCAGAGGCACACGGCCGAGTTGCTGGCCCGCTACCACAAGGAGCAGGGGCTGCCAACGGGGGATCCCATCCCCGGGTCGGTGTGCTTCGACTGCCTGCAGACGCGGGCGGACCAGGCCCAGGCCGTGCTGGATCGCGACGAGCGGATGGAGGCCGAGTTCGCCGCCGAGCTTGCGGCCGGGAGCGCTCGTTGATACGCATCGGGCGGGCCGGCCTGTGCCTCGCGCTGTGCGCCTGCCTGGCCGCAGCGGCCGCGGCGCAGACGCGCGACGCGCCGATCCCGCATGCCTCGGGTCAGAGCATTTCGCCCGCCTACGAGGGTTGGTACCAGAATCCGGACGGCACGTTCACGCTGTCGTTCGGCTACTTCAACCGGAACTACGAGGAGCGCCTCGACATCCCGGTCGGTCCGTATAACCGTTTCGAGCCGGGGCCGGCCGACCGCGGCCAGCCCACGCATTTTCTCCCGCGGCGGCAGACCGGTATCTTTACCGTGGTCGTGCCGGCCGACTTCGGCGACCGGAGGCTCGTCTGGAGCGTCACGGCGCACGGCGCGACGTACTCCGTTCCGGGCCATCTGCGTCCGGAATGGCAGATCGACGTGCTGCGCGAGGTTACGAGCGGCAATACGCCGCCGGAGGTCCGCTTCGCTCCGGACGGCGATGCGGCACAGGGCCCCGCCGGGATCCGCGCGCAGGAACAGGCGCGGGTCGGGGCGCCGCTCGACCTGGCGCTGTGGGCGGTCGACGACGGCGTCCGGACGTTCACGCGGTCCGGCCGGCCGCCGACCCTCGGGCTGGTCTGGAGCAAGTTCCGGGGGCCGGGTGACGTCAGGTTCAGCGAGACCGCGCCGCAGCTCGACGAAGGCGATCGGGCGCTGACCACGGCGACCTTCGATGCGCCGGGCGACTACGTGCTGCGCGTGCTGGCGTGGGACGACTCGGGCCCGCAGGGATATACGATGGCGGTCGGCTTCCAGTGCTGCTGGACGAACGCCTACGTCGACGTAAGCGTGCAGTAGCCTGCACGCAAAGGGCACAGGAGAGTGAAATGACTCGATTCGCGCGCATCATGATGGTCGCGGTCGTTGCGGCGGTCATGGGCGGAACCGCCGTCGCGGCGGAGCAGGCAGCCGAGGTGACGTTCTCGAAGGACGTGGCGCCGATACTGCAGCAGCGCTGCGAGGCCTGCCACCGCGAGGGCCAGATGGCGCCGATGTCGCTCGTGACCTACGAAGACGTGCGCCCCTGGGCGCGGGCCATCCGCACCAAGGTCGTCGCCCGCGAGATGCCGCCCTGGCACATCGACAAGACGGTCGGCATCCAGGAGTTCGCGAACGACATCTCGCTGACCGACGAGCAGATCGCCACCATCGCCGCCTGGGTCGACGCCGGCGCGCCGCGCGGCAACCCGGCGGACCTGCCGCCGCCCGTCGAGTGGCCGACCGGCGACACCTGGCGGCTGGCCGGACAGATGGGCGGCGATCCCGACCTGGTTGTCGTGTCCCCGCCCTGGACGCAGCCGGCGGAAGGGCAGGACCAGTGGTACCAGCCGCTGGTCGAGACCGGTCTGACCGAGGACCGCTGGGTGCGCGGCGTGGAGGTGCGGCCGTCCATCGAGGGCCGGCAAATCGTGCATCACGCCCTCGCCCGTCTCGTGCAGCAGGAGGAGCAGGGCGACTTCACGTCCGCAATCGATTTCTCGGGGCGCGGCGCCTTCCTCACCGAGTTCGCGGTCGGCAAGAACGGCGACGTGTTCCGCGAGAACACGGGCAAGCTGATGAAGGCGGATTCGGCAATCAGCTACGACATCCACTACCACTCGGTCGGCGAGGAGATCACGGACCGGACGGAGGTCGGGCTGTGGTTCTATCCCGACGGGTTCGTGCCGAAGTACCGCGTCTACGCCCAGGTGATGGGGACGCAGCAGTCGATGCGGACATTCGACCTGCCCCCGGGCGAGAAGACGGTGCACCACGCCTACATCCCGCTGTCGCTCCCGGCGCGCCTCGAGAACTACCAGCCGCACATGCACGTGCGCGGCACGGCGATGTCCATGGAGGCGATCTATCCCGACGGCCGGGTCGAGATGCTGAGCCACGTCGCCGATTTCGACTTCAACTGGCACGTGAACTACGTCTACGGGGAGGATTCCGCGCCCGTGCTGCCGGGCGGCACCGTGATCAAGCTGACCGCGTGGCACGACAACACCGCTTCCAACCCCAACAATCCCGACCCGGAGCAGTGGGTCGGCTGGGGCCAGCGCAGCTACGACGACATGTACCACGCGCACGTCAACGTCACGTACCTCACGGACGACGACTACGAGCGCATCGTCGAGGAGCGCTCCGGCCGGACCGACGACGACCAGTAGCGCCGGCGCACCGAATCCGCGCAGCGCGATTGTGACGGAGTGACGAAATGGTGAAGGCCAGGGGTGGACTGCTGCTTGCCGTCATGCTGGCCGCGGCCTGCGGCGGGGCGCCGGCGCCCGCGGATGACGCGGAGCCGACCGCCGGCGTGCCGCGGCTGCCAGTGGATCCGCCGCCGGCGGACCCGACCGCAGTGCGGCCGTTCGAGATCAACGTGCCGGATGCGGTGCTCGACGACCTTCGCGACCGCCTGCACCGGGCACGCCTGCCGGATGAGCTGGACGACGCCGACTGGGACTACGGCACGCCGCTGGGCTACCTGACGGAGCTGGTCACCTACTGGCGCGACGAGTACGACTGGCGCGCGCATGAGGCGGCGCTCAACGCCTTCGACCACTTCAAGACGCAGATCGACGGCATCGACGTCCATTTCATCCACCAGCGCTCGCCCGAGCCGGATGCGCTGCCGCTCCTGATCACGCACGGCTGGCCCGGCACGGTCGTCGAGTTCATGGAGATCATCGGTCCGCTGACCGATCCGGCGGCCCACGGCGGCCGGGCCGAGGACGCGTTCCACGTGATCGCGCCGTCGATCCCCGGCTACGGCTTCTCTGGTCATCCGCGGGAGCGCGGCTTCGGCCCCGAGTCGGCGGCCGCGGTCAACGCGGCGCTGATGGAGCGGCTGGGATATGACCGCTACGGCCTGCAGGGCGGCGACTGGGGCGCCATCATCAGCCGCTGGCACGCATACAACCACGCCGGGGCGGTGGTTGGACTGCACCTGAACATGCTCATCGCCGGTCCGCCCCCCGGCGTGGAGAACCCGATCGCCGGCGTGCCGCAGGCCGAGCTGGCGCGGATGGAGGAGCGTCGCACATTCTTCCAGGGGCCGGAAACCGGTTACAGCCACATCCAGGGCACCAAGCCCCAGACGCTCGGCTACGGTCTGAACGACTCTCCGGTGGGGCAGGCGGCATGGATCGTCGAGAAATTCCGCACGTGGTGCGACTGCGACGGCCATCCCGAGACGATCTTCAGCCGCGACGCGCTGCTCACCAACATCATGTTGTACTGGCTGACCGAGTCCGCCACGTCGTCCGCCCGCATGTACTACGAGAGCGGTCTCGCGCGGGCGACGGGCGCCGGACAACCGGGACGCATCGAGGTGCCGACGGCGGGCGCCATCTTCCCCCACGAGCTGTTCTACACGCCGCGCGCCTGGGCCGAGGCCCACTACAACCTGGTGCGCTGGACGGAGATGCCGCGCGGCGGCCACTTCGCGGCGATGGAGCAGCCGGAGCTGTTCGTGGAGGACGTCCGGGCGTTCTTCGCCGACCTGCGCTGATTCCCGAAACCGAGGATACGGAGGCGCATATGCGACCGCTGGGTGTGCTCCTCGCCGGACTGGTGCTGATCGCCGCCGCCGGGTGCGGCAGCCCGCCAGAGCCGGCGGCGCCGTCGGATCCGGCGCCGCCGGGCCCGGCAGCGCCCTGGCGGGGCGACGACACGGCGCCCGCCGACCCGCAGGCCGTGCGTCCGTTCACCATCGACGTGCCCGAGGCGGTGCTCGACGACCTGCGCCACCGGCTGGCGCGCACGCGGCTGCCGGACGAGATCGACGGCGCCGGCTGGGACTACGGCCTGCCGCGCGACTACCTGACCGAGCTGCTCGCCTACTGGCGCGACGAGTACGACTGGCGCGCGCAGGAGGCGGCGCTGAACGCCTTCGACCACTTCAAGACGCGCATCGGCGACATCGACGTCCACTTCATCCACCAGCGCTCGCCGGTGGAGGACGCGCTGCCGCTCATCATCACGCACGGCTGGCCCGGCTCCGTGGTCGAGTTCATGGAGGTCATCGGGCCGCTTACCGATCCGGTGGCGCACGGCGGCCGGGCGGAGGACGCGTTTCACGTGGTGGCGCCGTCGATTCCCGGCTACGGCTTCTCGGACCATCCGCGCAAGCGGGGTTTCGGCCCGGAACCGGCCGCGGACCTCAATGCGCAGTTGATGGAGCGCCTCGGCTACGAGCGCTACGGCCTGCAGGGCGGCGACTGGGGCTCGATCATCAGCCGCTGGCATGCGTTCAAGTACCCCGGGCAGGTCATCGGACTGCACCTGAACGTGGCGGGTTCGCCGCCGCCGCCGGGCGTAGAGGACCCCGAGGCGGGCATCCCCGAGGCCGAGCTGGAGCGCATGCGCGCGCGCGCGGCGTTCTTCCGCGGGCCGGAGGACGGCTACTCCCATCAGCAGGGCACCAAGCCGCAGACCCTCGGCTACGGCCTCACGGACTCGCCGGCCGGGCAGGCGGCCTGGATCATCGAGAAGTTCCGCACCTGGTGCGACTGCGACGGCCACCCGGAGAACATCTTCACGCGAGACGCCCTGCTCACGAACGTGATGCTGTACTGGGTGACTGCCAGCGCCACGTCCGCGGCGCGCATGTACTACGAGAGCGGCCGCTGGCGTACGGGCGGGCCGATGCCGGCCCCGGGCTTCATCGAGGTGCCGACCGGGCTGGCGGTGTTCCCGGAGGAGCTGTCGTTTTCTCCGCGCGCCTGGCAGGAGGCGCACTACAACCTGGTGCGCTGGACGGAGATGCCGCGCGGCGGGCACTTCGCGGCGATGGAGCAGCCGGAGTTGTTCGTCGACGACGTCCGCGCGTTCTACGCCGGGTTGCGCCAGGGGGGGCAACCATGACGAGACGCACCACGACGTTGCTCGCACTGCTGGTGGCCGTGGCCTGCGGCGGCCCGCCGACGCCGTCGGCGCCCGCGGACGCCGACGGCTCTGGCGGGGAGGCGGCGCTCAAGCTGTACATCTTCGAGTGCGGCCGCATCTACGTCGACGACGTCGAACGCTTCGGCATCCGGAACGACGAGACCGACGTGCGCGAGCTGGTCGTGCCGTGCTACGTGGTCGAGCATCCGGACGGGCGCATGTTGTGGGACGGCGGCCTGCCGTCGGAATACAACAACGCCTACATGCGGCCCGACAACGTGCTCCTGACGACGACGCTGGCGCAGCAGCTCGACAACCTGGACCTCGGCTTCAACCTGTCGACGCTCGACTACGTGGCGTTCTCGCACCTGCACTACGACCACGTGGGCGTGGCCAACGAGGTCGAGGGCGCGACCTGGCTGGTCCAGCGCCCGGAGTACAACGCGATGTTCGTGGAGCCGGAGAACGTGCCGACGGCGCGGCCCGAGTTGTACGAGGGGCTGCGCGACGCGGAGACCGTGATTCTGGACGGCGACCACGACGTATTCGGCGACGGCCGCGTACGGATCATCTCGGCGCCCGGGCATACTCCCGGTCACCAGGTGCTGTTCCTGGATCTCGCGGAGACCGGGCCGCTGGTGTTGTCCGGGGATCTCTACCACTTCCGCATCAGCCGCGAGCAGCGGCGCGTGCCGACGTTCAACTTCGACGCCGAGATGACGCTGGCCGCGATGGATCGCGTCGAGGCGTTCGTGGACGAAATGGACGCCACGTTCTGGATCGAGCACGACCTGGCGCTGTTCCGGACGCTCGACACGGCGCCGGCGTACTACGAGTAGCACCCGCCGACGCCTACGGCTCTGGCGGGCAGGAAGGCGGACAGCGACATGGCGAAGCAACAGGACAGGGCAGTTGACCGCCGGACCTTTCTGCGCGGGGGCGCCGCGGCCGGCGTCGGCGCCGGGGCCGCCGTGCTGGGCGGGATCGCGGCGCGGGAAGTCGGCTCCGCGGACGTCGAGTGGCACCGGGAGGCCGACGTCGTCGTCGTGGGCTCCGGCGCGTCCGGCATGCCCGCGGCCATCCGCGCGCGCGACCTCGGCGCGTCGGTCCTGATCGTCGAGGAGAACTTCGACATCGGCGGCCACGGCATCATCAGCCAGGGCAGCGTGGCGCTGGGCGGCGGCACGAGCATCCAGAAGAAGTGGGGCATCGAGGATTCCGCCGACCAGATCTACCTGGAGAACACGCGTCCCGACCACACGCACACGCGCTACAACGACCGCAAGGTGGTCAGGGCATTCGCGGACCACAACGTCGAGGCGCTCGAGTTCCTGCTGGCCAACGGCGTGCGGTTCACGGACGTGCGGCCGCACCGCGTCCCGGCCGAAGGCGTCCACACCTTCCGGCGTCAGACGGCGATTCCGTGGTCGCAGGACCTGAAGGAGACGATCAACAACACGGCCGGCTCGGGGCTCATGCGCCCGCTGGAGCAGAGCGCGCGCGGCAAGGGCGTGGAGATCCTGCTGAAGCACCAGATGACGCGGATCATCCGGGAAGAGCCGTCGGCCGGGCGCGTGCTGGGCATCGCCGTGACCAACCTGGAAGGCGACGGCACGGTCAACATCCGGGCGCGCCAGGCGGTCATCGCCTGCACGGGCGGGTCGAGCAGCAACCTGGTGATCCGCACCATCTACAACCCGCTGCTGACCGAGGAGTACCAGGTGGGCTGCGAGCCGTACTCGCGGCAATCCGGCGACGCCGAGCAGCAGGGGATGGCCATCGGGGCCTCGCTCGGGGCCACGAACAACATGCGCACGGAGTCGTACCTCGCGCTCGTCAAGCCGCAGTGGCTCGGATGCCGCTACGGCTACGACCGCTGGAAGCCGGGCGGTCCGGTCTTCGACAAGGCCGGGGCGTCAGGCATTCCGGTGGCGGACTATCAGGACCTGATTCTCGTCGACATGCTGGGATCGCGGTTCTTCGACGAGACGGTGGGCGTGCACCTGTTCGACATGGAGGGCAAGGCCGACCCGGTCTTCGACTACCTCTCGGCGGCGGTGTCGAGCGCGGTCATGGAGGTCGACGGCGTGAAGCAGCGCGTGGGCGGACCGATATGGGCCATCTTCGACGCCGAGGCGGTTGCCCGGGAGGAGTGGGACCTGCGCCACCCGTTCGTCGACATCGAGAACGGCTACTGCTTCAGCGCCGACACCCTGGAGGAGCTGGCGCGCGCCCTGTCGCGGAATCCGTACCAGAAGGCGCCGATGACACCGGCCGCGCTGCGCGCGACGGTGGACCGCTACAACGGGTTCGTCGACCAGGGCAGCGACCCCGACTTCGGCAAGCCGGCGCCGATGTACAAGATCCAGACCCCGCCGTTCCATGCCGCCTGGGCGACGCCCATCCTGCACGACACGTACTCCGGCCTGCGGGTGAACGAGAAGTTCCAGGTGGTCGACGTGTTCGGCGCGGTGATCGACGGCTTCTACTGCGCCGGCGAGTCGGCCGGCGGATTTGCGCTGCACGGTCTCGGCCGCGCGATCGTGGGCGGCTACATCGCCGGCACCAACGCGGCGCGGGAGCCCGCCGCGTCGTGACGGCGCGGGCCGGCGCCGGAGGGCGGCCCGTGCCGGTCCATCCGACCACGCTGACCGCGGCCCTGGAATTTCCGGCGGAGGTCGAGGTCGACGCCCCGCTGGAGATCGCCCTTCACGTTGCCTGCCCGCACGGCTGCGACCTCCGCGGCCTGCCGGTCGAGGTGGTCGGCGCCGGCGAAGTCCTCGCGGCCGGCGAGCTCGCGGACCACGACGGTGCGGCCAACGTCTCCGACGAGATCCAGCTCCATGCGCCGCGCCGGGTGGGCGAGCACGAGTGGACCGTCCGCTTCCCCGGGCGCGCGGGGGAAGCGGCGGAGCACGCCGAGAGCACGCTCCGGTTGCGATTCCGCACCGTGCCCCATGCCTGCAGTCTGACGGCCTGGGGCGCGCCGTCGCCCGCGACGGCAGGCGGCAAGTTGCCGCTCAAGGTGGGGGTGCGCTGCGGCCGCGGGTGCCGGCTGACCGGCGCGCGGGTGGCGGTGATCGACGGCGCGGGTAAGCAGGCCGCCGCCGGCGTCCTCGGTGAAGCGCCCTGGCCCGGCACCGAGGCGTTGTACTGGACGGCGGTGGAAGCGCGCGCGCCGGTCGGCGAGGGCGTCCATGCCTGGACCGCGCTGCTGGCCGACGCCGGGACGGAGCTGGCGCATGCGGCGCCGCCCGCGGCGTTCGGCTTCCGGACCGGCAAGCCGTGCGAGCACCGCGCGACCGTGCGCGTGATCGCAACGCCCGCCCGGACGCCGGTTGCGGGCGTCGAGGTGCGCGTCGGGCCGTATACGGCCGCGACGAATGCTGATGGCGGTGCGACTGTGGCGGTGCCGCGAGGTACCTTCGAGGTGACCATCCGCAAGGACGGCTTCGACGCCCGGCCGTTCACTGTTGCCGTCGACGGCGATCTGCAGCTCGATATCGAAGCCAGGGTCGTGCCCGGGCGGATCGAGTTGCGCGAGCGGGCAATCCGCGACTTTCCCTGGGGTTAGCAGTCCATGGCGAAAGCCCCGCTGCATTCGAGCGACGATGCGGCATCTGTTAGATAGGGCTGCGCCCCGAACCCCCGACCTGCGCTAGCGGGGACTCTGTAGCCCGGCGCCGCGCCGGCCGGGCCGCGCCGTGCGCGGCCTGTTCCTCTACATTGCTCACCAGGCTTCGTCGCGGGGGTGTGGCCGGCAGGGGCGCATTCGCTGCGAAAACCGGGCCGGCCGGGCGCACGCCTTGCCGCTTGCAGCAGCAACCAGATCCGGACCTTTACGGTTTTCTCCGCGAACGCGCCCCTGCCGGCCTGCGGCTCGAGCGTGGCGTTCGGCGCGATGACGCGGAGGGGCGGATCAGCGGGTGGGTTGCTGGCGGCGGGGCGAGAGGCGGGGCCGCCGGCAGCCGGGACCGGTGCGGGGGAGCAGGGGGTCGCGAGAGAGGAGAGGGGTCTGCGGAGATTGTAACCGTTACCCCCTAGTCTCAAAGGAGCGACAGTCATGAACGGAGCGAGAACAACTTTCATGCGGAGGGGCTATCTGCTCACTGCCCTTGCCGCGGTCGTGCTGCTGGCGGCATCCCCAGGGACGGCGTCGGCGCAGAGCGTCGGGTTCGAGCAATCCAGCGCGACAATCACAGAGGGCGCAACTCGTGCCACGACCGACCCGGTTCACGTCGAACTAGCCGTGCGTCGAACCGGCATCACCGATAGCCCCGATAACAGAGCGAGCCTCGGGACTCTCTCCCTTAACCACAATGGCCTCGCTGTTGGCATCACCGTGAGCGTGGTACGTGGTGGAGGGTACGATGGTGCTACCGGCAGTAATATCACTTTCAACAACAACGATCACGAGGTTCTCCTGCGCTTGGAGAGTACTGCCGCCAATACTCAGTGGATGGATCGAGAGTTCGTCATGGAGTTGGTATCAGACAACCTCAGCGCCAATCTTGCAACGCGGCGTTTCGTGATGACAATTACCGACGTTCACACCCAGCCAACGGTGAAGTTCACCAACGCGCGCATGCGGCTGACCCAGGGCTCCAAGACGTCCGGGAGTGTGATGATTGACCGCGGCCGTGATCCTCGCACGCAGGTCAACGCTGCGACTTTGGGCACCGCCTTCCCGGCATCGAGCATCATGTTCACCACGTCGGGCGGGGTAGTCGGCAGCGCATGTAGCACCATGGCTGCTCCCGTCAACCCGCCGCCCGTCTTGATAGTCACTGATCCTGACACCGGAAACGCTAACGTGACTGGCCCTGACGCGAATGGCGTATTTACCATCGTCCGGTCTGGCCAAGATCTCACTGCGTCAGCTACGTATGCCGAGATCGACTTTGAGGCCTGCCCCAGCGATACCTTCAAGAACACCGAGATCATGGTGTCGTTTGTTGGTAGGTCGCTGCGGGGTGCTGGCAGTCCGAGCCCCGGCACTCTTGCGGCAGCATCTGCTACCGTCGAGATTCTCAGTAACGAACCCACTCCGACCGTCGGATTCGTGCCGACCGATATCGCCATCCCGGAGGGCGGTTCAACTCGCGTCGTCCTGGCTGCCGATGGTCCGAAGGGTGCCGAGGTGATGATGGTGAAGCTCTCCGTGGAGGGTGACGCCATGGTCTCACTAATGAATGAGGACGGCGATACGCTGGAGGAAATGAACGGCTACGTCATGGTTGACCTTGGCAACAGCGCGAACGTGAAGCTGACTGCCATGTCCCACAGCGACCCGGATCTCATGGATGGCGAGATGAAGTCCAAGACCTGGAAGATCATGGAGGCAGACGGCGCCGACATCGACCAGGATGCCTACTGGCTGACGGTCACCGTTGAGGGTTCCACCGCGGTGCCG
Organism: Vicinamibacteria bacterium; assembly: GCA_022820825.1. GTDB lineage: Bacteria > Acidobacteriota > Vicinamibacteria > Vicinamibacterales > UBA8438 > JAAXGX01. The sequence continues at coordinate 1,570 of JAJEEU010000088.1, read as the reverse complement.
GCGCTTCCGTTGGTCGGACAGCTCCTCCTCGCCCTGTTCCTGATGGCTGGCGGCTCGCGGTTGTATCGTCGGCGCAACGGATAGCTCCATCGTCCACGGCGTAGGGGGGGGCGGTAATCGGGAAGGGGGTCCGGCGTGAATGCGCCGGGCCCCCTTCGCTTTCTTCAGCTCTCCCCGTCGGTTCAGCCTCTCTTTCGGCTCTCCCGCTATGTCCCGGTGGTTTCTCGCCGAACGGGATTGCTGACTCGCCGACTCAGTTGGTGAGCCGCGTCCGGCCATGCATTCCGCAGTGACGACAAGACCGCCATATCTCAGAAGAATTGTGCGCGATGTGTTCCTACTATCCGTCGGATTCGGATTGGGCATTTCATACGCGCTCGTAGGCGGTTCCGCGCCTGAACGCGTGGGCCTGTCAGTCGAGAAGTCACCCACGGAGGATTCGAGCACAGTCAGCGCCGTGACATGGACCGACGGCCCGTGGCCGTTCACCATCGAGAGCGGCGAGCTAACCTGCATTGGACCTGCAGACGATCCGGGCGTATTCATCGTGACCGACCAGGACGAGATGTTTGCGCTGAACCCCGCGGCAATCCGGATGGCCGACCAAGCGGGCGCCATGGCGGATCTGGACCCGATCTGGCGGGACGATCCCGACCTGGTCGGCGCGAAGGTGAACGTGTCGCCGGTGATTTTGTACGCGCTGCAGCTCTGCTGAGGCGCCGTCAGGCCGCAAGATCGGCCTTCAGGCGGGTCCGGGCGCGCCGGATCCACCTCTTCCTTCCTCCAAATGTGGGACCGAATACGGTAGCTCGCGGCCGAGCGCGGCGCCCTCCGCCGCGGCCGATCGTTTCCTCCCCGCGTGGTCGCAGTTCCCGCCCCGCCGACCGCTCGTCGTCCAAGCGCACGCCAAGCAGACCACGGCCGGCTCGCCACGCCGCGTGACGGATCACACTTCCCCCCGGCCCCGCCCTTCCGGCACACTCCCGGACCCTCAATGGGAGAGCGGAAACGCGCGCTCAACGGTAAGCCCAGGGGCCGCCACCCGGCGAACGCGCTGTCGAGCGGTTTCGCGCGCAGCGTGTCGCGGCCGGGCCGCTACTGCGACGGCAATGCGCTCTACCTGGCGGTCAAGCCCTCCGGCGCGCGCAGCTGGGTCCAGCGCATGGTCATCCGCGGCAGGCGGCGCGAGCTCGGGCTTGGCGGCTTCCCCCTGGTCTCGCTGACCGAGGCGCGCGCTCTCGCCCACGCCAACCGCAAGGCTGCCCGGGCCGGGGGCGACCCCCTGGAGGCGCGCCGCCGGGCGGCCGCTGCGCCGACCTTCGCCGAGGCCGCCGAGCGGGTGTGGGCCGACAAGCGCCCCGGCTGGCGGCATCCGCGGCACGCAAGGCAGTGGCTCTCGAGCCTGGAGCAGCACGCCTTCCCGCGGCTCGGCCGCATCGCCGTGCGGGAGGTGACGAGCGCGGACGTGCTCGATACGCTGCGCCGCGTGTGGCACATCCGGCCCGAGACGGCGCGGCGGCTGCGCCAGCGCATCAGCGCCGTGATGGAGTGGGCCGTGGCGATGGGCTAC
>JAJEEU010000013.1 GCA_022820825.1 Vicinamibacteria bacterium | reverse complement strand
GACGCCGCTGGCCGCGCGCATTGCGGCACTCCTCGCGGCGGCGGGCGAGCGCCCCGCGGTGCTCAGTCGCGGCTACGCCCGCCGCCGGCCGCGGGACGGCGTGGTGGTGGTGCGCGACTGGCACGCCGTTCGCGCCGGACTCGATGAAGCCGGCGACGAGCCGCTGCTGCTGGCGCGCACGCTGCCGGACGCAGCCGTGCTCGTGGCCGAGGACCGCTACGTGGCCGGCCGCTTCGCCGAGGCGATCCTGGGGGCGTCCGCGCACGTGCTCGACGACGGCTTCCAGCACCTGGGCCTGCGGCGGGACGTCGATCTGCTGCTGCTGTCCGGCCGGGATGCCGCGGATCCGCGCACGTTCCCCGGCGGCCGGCTGCGCGAGCCGCTGGAGGCGGCCCGTGCGGCGGACGCGGTGCTTGTCGAGACACCGGACCCCGCGGCGGCGCGCGAGCTCGCCGACCATGTCGGCATCGACCACGCGTTCTGCTTCACCCGCACGCTCCTGCCGGCGCGCGATGCTGGGTCGGGGGAGCAGGTGGCGCTGTCTCCGGAAGACCCGCTCGTCGCCGTTGCCGGCATCGCGCGCCCGCAGCAGTTCTTCGACGGGCTGCGGCGCGCCGGCCACGCGCTTGCCGCCACCGCTGCATTCCGCGACCATTGTTCGTATACGCCGCGCGACGTCGCCCGCATCGGCCGGCTCGCCGCCGCGCACGGCGCTGCACACGTGGTAACGACCGAGAAGGATCTTGTGCGCCTGCTGCCGCTCGCCCCGTTCCGCTTCAGCCTGCTGTCGCTGCCGCTGCAGGTGGAGATCGAGCCGCGGGAGGCGTTTCGCGCCTGGTTGGGCGAGCGGATGAGGCAGGCGCGGACGCGGACGCGATGAGGCGCGCGCGGCACGGGTTGGAATACGGGTTGGCGCTCGCTGCCCGCGCGGCGGTGCGCCTGCTGCCGCGGCGGACCAGTCTGGCGGCCGGCGCCCTGCTGGGACGGCTGTTCCACGGCCTGTACGGCGCGCGGCGCGAGCTGGCCGTCAAGAACATGCGCATGGCGTTGCCGTCGCGCACGGACGCGGAATGCCGCGCGATCCTGCGGTCCGCGTTCGAGCATGCCGGCCGGCACGTCATCGATATGCTGAACTTCGAGACGCTGCGCCCGGACGAGATCGCTGGTCTCGTGGAGGTGGAGGGCGGCGAGCATGTCGAGCGGGCGATGGCGGGCGGCAAGGGCGTGATGTTCTTCTCGGGCCACTTCGGCTACTGGGAGCTGCAGGTCATGGCGCACGCCGTCCGCTTCACGCCGATGGTCCTGGTGGTGCGGCCGCTCGACAACCCGCTGCTCGAGCGGATGCTGGAGCGCGTCCGGACCCGCGTCGGCACGCGCTTCGTCACGCGGAAAGGAGCAGTGCGCGGCCTGTTGCGCGCGCTGCGCGAGCATGCGTCCGTCGGGTTGATGATCGACCAGCACATGCACGACCGCAGCGCGGTGACCGTGGAGTTCTTCGGCCGCCCGTCGGCGACGACCTCGGCGCTGGCGGCGCTGGCGTTGCGCACCGGCGCCCCGGTCCTGCCCGTGTTCACCATGCCGCTGGCGGACGGACGCTACCGCGTGGCGTACGGCCCGCCGATCCCGCCGCCGCCCGCCGGCGACGCCGACCCGGTCCGGACCTGGACGCAGCGCTGCACGGACGTGCTGGAAGCGTACGTGCGCCGGCATCCCGACCTGTGGCTGTGGATGCACCGGCGCTGGCGCGCGCCGGCAGCGCTGCCCGACAGTGCCGTGGCCGGCCAGCCGTTGCCGGCGCGCGAGGAGCTGCCGCGGTGACCGACCGCCTGCTGGATCTCATCGACAGCGCCTCTGGCCGCCGCGTGCTGGTCGTCGGCGATCTGATCATCGACGAGTTCGTCCGCGGCCGCCCGGAGCGGATGTCGCGCGAGGCGCCGGTACTGATCCTCCAGCATGCCGACACCGCCGTCCTGCCGGGCGGAGCCGGGAATGCCGCCGCGAACGTGGCGGCCCTGGGCGGGAGCACGAGCCTGGTCGCCCTTATCGGCGACACCGACCGCGACGCGCGCGTCGCGGAGGCGCTGCAGGGGGTGGACCTCGGAGGCCTGGTCCGCGCCGCGGGTTACCGCGCGCCGCTGAAGACGCGCATCCTGGCGGGGGGGCTGCATGCCACGAGCCAGCAGGTCGTACGGATCGATCGCGCCGCGCGCGTACCGCCGGAGGCTGGCGTGCGCTCCGCGATCGAGAGCGCGGCGCTGCAGGCGCTGGACGCTGCCGACGCCGTGCTCGTCTCCGACTACGGCGCCGGCCTGGTGACTCCGGAGCTCGTCGCGCGGATCAGGGATGCGGCGGCGCGGGCGCATCCGCAGCGGACCATCCCGGTGGTGGTCGACTCGCGCCGCGCCCTGCTCAGCTATACCGGCGTGGCGGCGGCGACGCCGAACGAGCCGGAGGCGGAGGAGGCGCTCGGTTTCACCATCGGCGACGACCCGCGGCGCCTGGAACGCGCCGGGCGCGAGCTGCTGGAGCGGCTGCAGGCCGGGGGGCTGGTGCTGACCCGCGGCAGCCGCGGCATGGCGGTGTTCGTTCCGGGCCTGCCGACGGTGCACATCCCGGTGTTCGGAACCGACGAGGTCGCGGACGTGACCGGCGCCGGCGATACCGTGATCGCCACGGTCGCGCTGGCGCTCGCCGCAGGCGCGGCGCTGGAGGACGCTGCGCGTCTCGCCAACTACGCGGGTGGCGTTGTCGTCATGAAGCGCGGCACCGCGACCGTGTCGGCCGCCGAGCTGCGCCGGGCGGTGCAGGCCGACGGCGCGGGGCGGGGACGCTGACAGTGGGCCGGGTCGTGGGTTGTAAGGAGCTGCTGGCGCTGGTCGCCGCGGACCGCGCCCGCGGGCTGACGCTGGCGCTCGCCAACGGCTGCTTCGATCTGATCCACGTCGGCCACGTCCGCTACCTCGCCGGCGCCGCGGCCGAGGCCGACCGCCTGGTCGTGGCCGTCAACGACGATCGCTCGGTGGCAGCGCTCAAGGGGGAGGGGCGCCCCATCCTCGCCGCCGGCGAACGCGCGGAAATGGTGGCGGCGTTCGGCATGGTCGACTATGTCGTCGTCTTCTCCGCGCCGACGGTCGCGGAGCTGCTGGAGACCCTGCAACCGGACGTGCACTGCAAGGGCACCGACTACACCGTGGACACGGTGCCCGAGCGCGCGGTGGTGCAGGCGTACGGCGGCCGGACTGCCATCGTCGGGGATCCCAAGGACCACTCGACGCGCGATCTCATTCGCATGGCGGCCCGCAGCCTCGATCCGCGGCGGGGTTCCACGCCGGACTCCCAGTGATGCGCCTGCTCGTCGTGCGGCTTACCTCGCTGGGCGACGTGGTGCACGCGATCCCGGCGGTAGCGGCGCTGCGGCGCGCGTTCCCCGCGGCGCGCATCGACTGGCTGGTCGGCGAGCGCTGCCGCGAGCTCGTCGAGCTCGTGCCGGTCGTCGACCGATTCCTGGCGACCCCGCGGTTCCGGGCGGCGGCGGCTTTCCCGCGCCTGCTGCGTACGTTGCGCGCCGGGCGCTACGACGCGGCAATCGACTTCCAGGGGTTGCTGAAGTCGGCCGTGCTGGCGCGCGGATCGGGCGCCGGTCGCGTCATCGGCTTCGGGCGCGGACAGGTGCGGGAACGCGCGGCGCGGCTGCTCTATACGGAGACGCCGGACATCGGCAGCCCGGCGCACGTCATCGACAGGAACCTCGCCCTCGCCGCGGCAATCGGCGCGCCGCGCGGGCCGGCCGAGTTTCCCATCGCCAGTCCGCGGTCGGCCGCGGTCGAGCGCGCACGGGCAGCGCTCGGGCGGCCGGAAACCCGCGAGTTCGCCCTGCTCAACCCGGGCGCGGCCTGGCCGAGCAAGTGCTGGCCGGCGGAGCGGTTCGGAGCGCTGGCGCGCCGCCTGTGGCGCGAGCAGGGCCTGCCGTCCGTCGTCGCCTGGGGCCCCGGAGAGCGCGCGCTCGCCGAGCGCGTCGTGGCCGCATCGGAAGGGTCGGCGGCGGCGGCGCCCCCGACGCGCATTGCGGACCTCGTGGCGCTGTGCAGGGCGGCGGCGGTGATGGTGGCGGGCGACACCGGTCCGCTCCATGTCGCCGCCGCGGTCGGCACGCCGGTGGTCGGACTGTACGGACCCACCGATGCGCGCCGGAACGGGCCCTGGTCGGCCTCCGACGCCGTCGTGTCACGGTGCGGCGAGTGCCGCTGCCGGCAGGACCGGCCGGCAGTGACCGGCGTGGTCGTGCGCCGCTGCACACGGGCGGAATCCTGCATGGCGGCCATCCCGGTGGAAGAGGTCGCCGCGGCGGTCTCCCGTCGGATGGGCGGTGCACGCGATGCTTGACCTTGCTGCCAACCCCGGCCTGCGGCGGCTGTTCCTCATAGCCCGCGCACGCGTGGCCGCCGGATTCGTGGTGGCCGCGGCCGCGTTCTGGCTGGCGCGCCCGACGTGGAGCTCCCTCGCGGCCGGCGCGCCGCTCGCGGGCGCCGGCGCGCTGCTCCGCGTGTGGGCGGCGGGACATCTCCGCAAGGGCGTGGAAGTCACGCGTTCCGGCCCGTACCGCCGCATGCGCCATCCGCTCTACTGGGGGTCGTTCCTGATGGGCGTGGGATTCGCGGCCGCTGCGGCCGAGCCGCTCGCCGCGGGCCTGGTCATCGCCTATCTGGCAGTGACGCTGCTGGCGGCCGCCCGGCTGGAGGAGGCCACGCTGCGCGAGGCGTTCGGCGGGGAGTTCGACGAGTACGTGCGCGGCGCCGGCCCGCAATCCGAGCGGCGGTTCAGCGCGCGGCAGATGGCGGCCAACGGCGAGTTGCGGGCGCTGGCGGGATTCGCCGCGGCGCTCGGCCTGCTGGGACTGAAGGCGTGGCTCCTCTCATGACGACTGCGGATCACGTATAATGTCTTGCTTCGTTGACAGCCGGAGCGGTGAGCGCCCCAGGCGGGCGGTTAGCTCAGTGGTAGAGCGCCGGTCTTACACACCGGTTGTCACAGGTTCGAGTCCTGTACCGCCCACCAGTCCCGGTTCGCTGCGGGGCCGGCAGGCGGCTGCGGGCTCGGTCGGCTCTGATGCGGGGTCGTAGTTCAGCTGGTTAGAACGCCGGCCTGTCACGCCGGAGGTCGCGAGTTCGAGTCTCGTCGGCCCCGCCATTTCCTGCTGCCACGTGGAGGCTACAGCGCGCCGCGGGCGCCCGGCGCCCGCGGTCTTCCTCGACCGCGACGGCACGCTGATCGAGGACGTCGGGTACGTCGACCGCCTCGATCGCCTGCGCCTCTATCCCTGGAGCATCGAGGCCGTACGCCTCCTCCGACGGGCGGGGTACGCAGCCGTCATCGTCACCAACCAGGCCGGCGTGGCGCGCGGGATGATCACCGAGCAGATCGTGCTCGACGCCCGTGACCACATCGAGGGCGCGCTGGGGCGGGTCGGCGAGCGGCTTGACGGCCACTACCACTGCCCGCACCTGCCCGACGCGGCGGTGGCCGCGTACCGCGCCCGCTGCGAGTGCCACAAGCCGGCGCCGGGCATGGCCGTGCGCGCCGCCGCCGAGCTGGACCTCGACCTCGCGCGGTCGTACGTAGTCGGCGACCGGTGGAGCGACATCCAGTTGGCCGCGGCCGCCGGCTGCACGGGAATTCTCGTCCGCACGGGATACGGGGCGAGCCAGGCCGCCGAGCCGCCGCCCGATTTGGCCCCGCCCCCGGTGGTCGAGAACCTGCTGGAAGCCGCCGGCTGGATCCTCCGCCGGCACGCCTGACAAGGCCTGCGAACCGGTACGTTCCACCAACAATGAAAATGTTACGATGCGGTTAAATCATGGCCTTTCGCGATGTCGCGGGGCATCGTGCGCTCATCCGGCTGATGGCGCGGGCCGTCGCCCGCGGCTCGCTGCCGCCGAGTCTGATTCTGGCGGGTCCCGACGGTGTCGGGAAGCGGCTGGTCGCCACCGCGCTGGCGCAGGCGCTCAACTGCGGGGAGCCGGTGCGCGCCGGCGACGTTGAAGGCGCCGCCGGAGAGGCCGCCGGGAGCCTGCCGATCGACGCGTGCGGCCGGTGCCGCGCCTGCGAGCGAATCGCCCGCGAAGCGCATCCCGACGTCCTGGTCCTCGGTGCCGAGAACGACGTCGCGATCACCGTGGACGAGGTGCGCAGCGCGATCGGCGAGACGCGCTATCGTCCTTTCGAAGGCCGCCGCCGCGTCCTGGTCATCAATGATGCGGACCGGCTCGTGCCGCAGGCCCAGAACGCCCTGCTGAAGACGCTGGAGGAGCCGCCGGCCTCCGCGCAGTTCCTGCTGGTTACCGCCCGTTCGGACAGGTTGCTCGCGACCGTGCGGTCCCGGTGCCAGCGCATCAGTTTCGGCTATCTCGGCACGCGGGAGCTGGCGGAGCTGCTGATGCGGCGCCACGGCTACGCGGAAGCCACCGCCCTGGCCGCGGCGGCAGCCGCGGGCGGCAGCGCCGGACGCGCCCTCCAGTTGGCGTCGGGCGAGTTGACGGCGGCCCGCGACGCGGCGCTGGCGCTGCTCGACGCGGTGGCCGGCAGCCGCGCTGCGAAGGCGCGTCTCAACGGCGCCAGGGGGTTGCTCGACTACAAGTCCGGCGGCGCCGCGGGCGGCAAGGCGCGCCGGGCCGAGCTGGCCCACCGCCTGCGGGCGCTCGCGTCGCTGCTGCGGGACGTCACGCTGCTGGCCAGCGGCGCGGATCGCGCGGCGCTCGCCAATCCGGACCTGCACGACCGGTTCGCCCCGCTGGCAAGGCCTGCGGCGGCGAAGTGGGGCGTAACCGCCTTTGCGGCGGTCGAAGAGGCGCTGGAGGCGACAGAGCGCAACGCCAGTCCCAAGGTCGTTGCCGACTGGATAGCGTGCCGGCTGTAGAGTTGTAGAGATGTCGCAATCCGGGCGTCCGCCAATCGTCAGCATCAAGTTCGACCCGATCGGCAGGGTCCAGCGTTTCCTGCTGCCCGAGGTCGGCTTCAAGCCGCCGCTGCGGTCCGGCGAGTCGGTGGTCGTTGCGCGCAACGGGCGCGAGGCATTCGCCAGCGTCGCCCGGTCGGTGCCGGAGCTGGAGGAGCGCGCCGCGCCGCCGCCGCCGTCCAACGTGGTGCTGCGCCGCGCATCGGAGGAAGACAGCACGACGCGGCTCGCGCAGCAGCGCCGCGAGCGGGAAGTGCGGCAGATCGCTACGTTGAAGATCAAGGAGAGCGGACTGCCGATGAAGCTGGTCCGCGTCGAGCAGGCCTACGACGGAACGCGGCTCACGTTCTACTTCACGGCAGACGAGCGCGTCGATTTTCGCAGCCTCGTCCGCGAGCTGGCGTCCGAGTTCCGGTGCCGCATAGAGATGCGCCAGATCGGCGCCCGCGACGAGGCCAGGCTGCTCGGCGGCTACGGGACGTGCGGCCGGCCGCTCTGCTGCACGACCTGGCTGAAGGGGTTCGAGCCGGTATCGATCAAGATGGCCAAGCGGCAGAACCTCAGTCTCAACCCGTCGCGCCTGTCCGGCTTGTGCGGCCGGCTGAAATGCTGCCTGCGATACGAGCTGCCCAACGCGGCGGGGGAGCAGTTCGCCGGTTGCGCCCACGAACGCTCGTGCAGCCGGAGCGGAGGCGGCGGTTGCGGCGGCTGCGGCTCGGGACCGTGCACCGGGTGCGGTCAGAAGACGCCGCCCCAGCCGTAGCTGACGCGGGTGTAGTAGTAGGCGCCGTTGAACCCGAACGGCGCTCCCTGCGGATACAGGTTGCCAGGTCCGCCCACGACCCGGGTTTCGTCCGGATAGGTGTTCAGCACGTTCCGCGCGCCGACCGACAGCGTCAGCGCATCGCCGCCGAGCGGGAAGCCGACTTCCAGATCGAGCACGGGCTTGCCGCCGGAGAGCGGCCACATCGCGGCCGCCAGGTTCCGGCCGCCGCCGGCGGCCTGCGAGTCCCGCCGGTCCCAGAACGCCCCGAAATAGTTCAGCCGGGCCATGAAGGTCAGGCTCCGGCCGCGTTCGGTGAACAGGATGCTCCAGCGGTTTTCCGGCAGGCCGGCCTCCAGCGCCTGCCGCCGGAACGCGTCGATCGTGTCGAGCGTCCACTCCGTCACCGCGGTCGCCGTGTGGTTGTACACGACGCTGATCGTGCTGGCGTCACGAAGCGCCAGCGTGGAGACCAGGTCGATACCCTGCGAGCGGGTGGAGAAGTCGTTGGCGAAGAACCGGAACCGCTGCAGGTTCCTCGCTTCCTGCAGTCCCTCAGCCACGAGACTGTCGATCTCGGTGGGCGTCAGCTCGAACACGCGCGTCAGGGCGAGACGGTCCTCGACGTAGATCAGGAAGTAGTCGGCAGTCAGCGTCAGGCGGCCCGCGTCGACGACCGCCCCGAACGTGTAGTTGCGCGACGTCTCGGGGCGGAGTTGCTCGCCGCCCCGCAGCTCGGCCGCCCGGAACGTGGGCGGCACCGTACCCTCGTTGACGAGGTCGCCAAGGGACGGCGCGAACGCGGTGGAGACGTTGAACGCGTTCTGCTGGCCGGGCGTCGGCGCCCGGAACCCGGTGCTGGCCGCGCCGCGCAGCGCGAACGGATCGGCCAGCTCGATGCGCGCCGACACCTTGCCGTTCACCGTCCCGCCGAAGTCCGCGTAGCGTTCCGCCCGGACCGCGCCGCCCAGCGTCCAGCGGCCGTCCGGGGCGGTCAGCTCCAGGTCGCCGTAGACGGCCACGTTGCTCCGCTTCCAGGTGCCGGAATTCTCGGGCCGATACCCGTTGAAGCCGTTCGAGCCGGAGCTGAATCCCTGGCCGGTGGTTGCATAGGGACCGATTTCCCATGACGGCCGGTCGCCCGCACGGATCGTGAACGCCTCCTGGCGCCATTCCGTGCCGGCGGCGATGTTCACCCTGTCGCTCGCGGCGTACGAGATGTCGAAGTTGAATCCGGTGTCCTGCTGCCTGTAGGCGCCGGGACTGAACGCCGTCGGCGTGTCGTAGCCGAGCGAGGCGTTGACCGTGTCGTAGATGAACTGGTCGACGTCGCTCGTGCCGATGCTGGCGCTCGCATCCCACGTGAGGCGCGGCGTGGCGAGTCCCCGGACGCCGGTGACGACGGAGTAGTCCTTCAGATTGCCCCCGAAGTGGGGCGTGAATCCGCCGGGAAACCTCGTCCGGAGCGTAAAGCAGTCGGGGTCGGCCTCGACGGCGGCGAGCGCCGCCGCATCGGGAACATCGCCGACGACAGGCACGGTCGGGCAGTTGCCGGCGTGCGGCACGCCGGTAGCCGCCCATACCCGGTCTCCGACCAGCAGTGTCCGGCCGCCGTCGATGCTGAAGACGCCACTGCGCGTGTTCGGATTGCGGAAGAAGAAGCCGCCGGTCGTCTTGCGGCCGGCGTAGTTGGCGTGGCCGTACCACTGCACGCCGCTGGCGAACAGATACCCGAGGTTGCCGAACAGCTTCAGGTCGTCCTCCACTCTCGGCGAGCCCCAGATCTGCGCCGGATCGCGGATGCCGGTATTGCCCGCGGCGATGAGGGCGAGCGCGTCGGCGCGTTGCGCGCTGCGGCTGGTGGGTCCGGTGTTGCCGTACTCCAGACTGAGGTTGGCGAAGCCGGTTTCGCCGAGCGGCAGGCCGACGTTGCCGGCGAAGGTGTACGCGCCGGCGTGGCTGCCGGGGGCATGGACGCCGCCGCGCGACGCGCCGGATCCGTCGTTCGCGTCGAGGTAGGCGCCGGTCTGGAACTCCACGCTGCCGCCCGAAGGGGCGTCCTTCATCTGGAAGTTGAGCACGCCGGCGATCGCATCCGAGCCGTACTGCGCCGAGGCGCCGTCGCGCAGCACCTCCGCCTGCCGCAGTGCGATCGACGGAATCACCGAGATGTCGGGTCCCTGCGATCCGTCCGCGAGGCCGTTGCCGAGCCACGTGATGACCGCCGCGCGATGCCGCCGCTTGCCGTTCACCAGGACCAGCGTGTGGTCGGGAGCGAGATTGCGCAGGCTGATCGGCCGGACGATGGTCGCCGCGTCGGCGATCGGCTGGGTGGTGACGCTGAACGACGGGACGAGCGTCCGCAACTGATTGGTCAGGTCGGCATCGCCCTGGCTGGCGAACGCGTCGGCGGCGATGACGTCGACCGGCACGGTCGACTCGATCACCGACCGCGGCTGCGCCCGCGTGCCCACCACCACCTGTTCCTGCAGGCCGAACGTCATCTCGACGTCGACGGTCACCGTGAGCCCGCCGTCCGCTTCCACGACCTGCGCCGGCACGCTGAATCCGGACAGGGCGAACGTAATCTCGTAGGTGCCGGCTGCGAGGCCGCTGAACGTGAACCGCCCCCTGCCGTCGGTGACCGCGAACGTCTCGCCCCGCGGGCCGCGCGCCTCTACGGTGACGCCCGGCAGCGGGAGGCCGGTGGCGTCCGTGACCGTGCCGCTGACAGATGCGTCCTGGGCGGCCGCCGCGCCCGGCGCCGTCATTGCGAGCAGCGCCGAGACCGCGACAATGCAGGTTCTTGCGGCCGGATTCGGAAATCTCATGCAGTATTCCTTCCGTTCCCACAGTCCATGGCAAGGGCCGCCGTGCATTCTAGCGGCGCCGCGAGTCACGCGGAGGCCGCGACCCCGGTACCGGGGCCGCGCTACACTGGCTCACGATAGTCGGAGGATGGCGAGCGCGCGCCGTGCGAACGGCGGGCGGGCGCCCTTGTCATGGTTACCTTGAACGAATCCGGCGCAGGCCGGCGCGGCTCGGGCGGGATGCAGGGGCGGTCGAAGGCGGCGGCGTTCGGCCAGGGGTCGCCGCTGCTGCCCCGCATTGGTCTGACCAGCGGCGATCCCGCGGGCATCGGTCCCGAAATCGCGGAGCGCGCCGCCCGCGATCCGGGCGTCACCGCGGTATGCGAGCCGGTGGTGTACCGGCCGGAGGCGGACGGCGCCCCTGCGGCGTTCGAGACAGGCGTCATGTCCGCCGCCGCCGGGAGGGCCGCCTACGACGTCGTCTGCCGCGCCGCGGCCGATGCGCTGGCGGGGCGGATCGATGCAATCGCGACCGGCCCGATCAACAAGGCCGCGTTCCACATGGCCGGCCTGCCCTGGCGCGGCCACACCGATCTGCTCGCGCACCTGACCGGCGCCGCCGACGTCGCCATGATGTTCCACGCGGACCGCCTGCGAGTGGTGCTGGCGACCGTGCATATCCCGTTGGCGGAGGTCCCCGCGCAGCTTTCGCGGCGGCGGGTGGAATGCACCATCGAGCTGGCGGCGGCCGCGCTGCCGAGGTTCGGCTTTCCTGCGCCGCGCCTGGCCGTTGCGGGACTGAACCCCCACGCCGGCGAGCAGGGCATCATGGGGAACGAGGACGAGCAGGTGCTGCGGCCGGCGATCGACGCGCAGCGCGCGCGGGGCATCAACGTGGTGGGGCCGCTGCCGGGTGATACGGTGTTCGTGCGGGCGGTCAACGGGGAGTTCGACGCCGTGGTGGCGTGCTATCACGATCAGGGGTTGATACCCGTGAAGCTGCTCGCGTTCGGCAATGCGGTCAACGTCACGCTCGGGCTGCCGATCGTGCGGACCTCCGTCGACCACGGCACGGCCTACGACATTGCCGGTCGGGGCATCGCCGATCCATCCAGCATGGTCGCCGCGGTGCGTCTGGCGGCGAAACTCGGGGCGGCGCGCGCCACGGTGACGCCATGACGGACCGCGCGGCGGAACGCCTGGTGGCGGACAACCGCAAGGCCCGCCACGAGTATCACCTCTTCGAGACGTTCGAAGCCGGTATCGCGCTGCTCGGCACCGAGGTGAAGGCGATCCGTGAGGGGCGCGTCAACCTCAAGGACAGCTACGGCCGCGTCGAAGCCGGCGAGATCTTCCTCCACAACGTTCACATCAGTCCCTACAGTCACCGCGGCTATGCGGCGCACGAGCCGTTGCGGCGCCGCAAGCTGCTGCTGCACAAGGGCGAGATCCGCAAGTTGATCGGCAAGCTCGTGGAGCGCGGCTACACGCTCGTCCCGGTCCGGATGTACTTCAGGAACGGCCTGGTCAAGGTGGCGGTCAGCGTGGCCAAGGGCAAGAAGACGCACGACAAGCGGGAGACGATCCGGCGCCGCGAGATCGATCGCGAGACGCGCGCAGCGGTGAAGGCGCGCGCCCGCTAACCCGCATTTTTCGCCGGCTTCAGCCGAGCGCTTCCTCCACGAGGTCCGCAACGAGCCGTCCAATCGCCAGGCACGCGGTGAGTCCGGGCGAGTCGATGCCGGCGGCGTGCACGAGCGCCGGGACATGCCGGTCGCGGCGGATGATGAAGTCGGCGAACGGCTGCTCGGGCGGGCACGCGCGCGCGCGGATGCCGCTGCCGCCGGGCCGCAGATCGTCGAGGGCCAGGGCCGGCAGCAGCCGGCGGGCGGAGCGGTGGAAGGTCTCGAGCGGCAGGCGGTCGCTCTCGTAGTCGTCCTTGGACGCCTGGTAGCGCGCGGTCGGTCCCAGGGTCACCGTGCCCCGCGTGGTCTTCGTGAAGTGCACGCCCAGTCCATGGCCGGAACGCTCGGGCAGTGGATAGACGAGGCCGTTGATCAGACCCCGCGCGCGGGGGGTCAGCTCGGCGTATTCGCCGCGGACAGGATGGATGGTGAACGTCTCGCCGCCCAGCAGCGCCGACAGGTCGTCGGCGTACAGGCCCGCGGCGTTCACCACCGCGCGGGCGCCGATGCGCTCGCGGGGAGTTTGCAGCTCGATGCCTGCCGCGTTGGCCGCGCCGCCGGTGACGGCGGTGCCCGGCAGCAGGTACGCCTCGCGCTCGCGGGCCAGAGCGGCCAGCGTCCGCACCAGCGCCTCGGCTTCGACGATGCCGGTCGATGGTGACCAGAGTGCGGCGGGCGCGTCGATCGACGGCTCCCGGCGCCTGATGAATTCACGGTCGACGACTTCGAGATTGCCGGCGCCGTTGGCGCGTCCGCGCGCGGCCAGCGCATCGAGCTGTGAGACCTCTTCCGGCCGGCTGCAGGCGATCAGCTTGCCGCACCGCGCGTGCGGCACGTCGTGCCGGGCGCAGAACCGATAGAGTGCGTCGCGCCCCTCGACGCACAGGCGGGCCTTCAACGAGCCGTGCGGGTAGTAGATGCCGGCGTGGATCACGCCGCTGTTGTGGGTGCTCGACTCCATGCCGGGCCGCGGCTGCCGCTCCAGCACGCAGGCGGAGCGGCCGCGGCCCGTGACGGCGCAGGCGGTTGCCAGGCCGACGACGCCCCCGCCCACGATTGCGACGTCCACATGTTCCATGGTGCGTGCGGCGGCAGGCCGGCGCCCGCGGCGCCGTCAGCCGCGCTCGGCGACCACCGCGTAGTCCTGGTCCGCGAACAGCAGGCGGTTGAGCTCGTCCACGTTGCGGTTGAACGCCGCCGCCAGCACGGCGAGCCGTTCATCTTCCCGGTCCGCCGGTTCCGGCGCCCGCGCGAGCAGGTGTTCGGGCGGGATGGGAGATCGATAGTTGATGGCCACGTTCCGGAAGCCGCCGGCGCCGACCAGGTACGCCAGCGTCTCGGGATGGAGCGGGCGGACGTGCGTGATGTCGCGGACGTAGCTCTGGAAGAACGCGGACCAGGACGCGACGTTGATGGTTTCCAGCACGATCCGCGAGCCGGGCCGCAGCTTGAGAAAGGCGGTGTCGATGAACCTGAGCAGGTAGGCCGGTTCCAGATGCTCCACGACCTGCGCCGCGAACAGCCCTCCGAGCGCGCCGTCGGGCAGCGACGCCAGGTGGGAGAGCAGGTCGCCTTCGGTGACCTGCAGCCCGCGTTCGCGGCACTCGGCGACCATTTGGGGGTTGACGTCGACGCCGGCGGCGCCAATGCCCCGGTCGCGCAGGATCTCGAGGAATTCTCCCCGGCCGCAACCGGCGTCCAGCACGTCGGCCGCGCCCTCGAACTGGTCGGCGTAGTCGGCGTAGCGGGCGCGGATGTCCACGCCGGCGCCGCGGAAGCGATCCTCGAACCCGACGTACTTGTGGCTGTCGCGCGGCGCGGCAAGCTGCGTCCCCGGGTCGTGTGCGGACGCGCCGCCGGCCTCCGCCGCCGCCTGCGGAGAAGGCTGCGCGCGCAGCCGCTCGAGCTCCTGCCGCAGGGCGCCCGTCACCTGCCGCCAGGCCGCCGCGGCATCGCCGATCTCGTCCACGCGCGCCTGCCGCCGCTGCTCCCTGGCGGCCATCGATTCCCAGCGCTTCAGCATTTCGTCGACAGCCCCGCCGAGCGCGCCCGAGAGGTCCCGGGCCAGCTCCTGGCGTGCACCGGCCTCGCTCTCGGCGAGTTTCTGGCGTGCACCGGCCTCGCTCTCGGCGAGTTCCTGGCGCGCGCCGGCCGCATCCTCGGCCAGCTTGACGATAGCGCCCGAGAGCTCGCGGTCGCGCCTGTCGACGTGTCGTACGAGTTGAGCCAAAGCGTCCAGTAAAGCCGTGTTGAACGCCCGCTGTTGCCGGAGAAGCGGCACGCGCCGCCAGGCAAGGGCGGACAGGCGCTGCCGCCAGCCGCGCCGCGCTCCCGGTTCGGGTGCCCTGAATTCGCCGGCGAACGGGGTGTCGGCGAGCTGCCGGAGCGCCTCGACGAGCGCGGCGAGCGCCTCGTGGTGGGCGCGCTGGGCGTCCGGCGGATCCTCCCGCGGACCGGCGGCGTCCCCTGGCGCGTCACTCGGCCTGGGCATGCTAGGAGGACTAGCTCCCGACGACGCCTTCCAGGGGACTGCTGGCGTTGGCGTACCGCGTGCGGGGGATGCGCCCGGCCAGCAGTCCCGCGCGCCCGGCCTCGACGGCCAGGCGCATCGCGCGCGCCATGGCGACCGGATCCCGCGCGCCGGCGATGCCGGTGTTCATCAGCACGGCGTCCGCGCCGAGCTCCATCGCTATTGCAGCATCCGACGGCGTGCCGACGCCGGCGTCGACAATCACCGGCACGCGCGCGAATTCCTTGATGATGCGCAGGTTGTTGGGGTTCTGGATGCCGAGCCCGGAGCCGATCGGGGCGCCGAGCGGCATCACGGCGGCGGCGCCCGCGTCCTCGAGCTTGCGGCAGGTGACCGGGTCGTCGTTGGTGTAGGGCAGGACCACGAAATCGTCCGCGACCAGCCTGCGCGTCGCTGCGATCAGCGCCTCGTTGTCGGGAAACAGCGTGCGCTCGTCGCCGATCACCTCGAGCTTGATCCAGTTCGACAGCCCGGCCTCCCGCGCCAGACAGGCCGTGCGCACGGCGTCGTCGGCCGTGTAGCACCCGGCGGTGTTCGGCAGCAGCATGTACTTGTCGGGGTCGATGTAGTCGAGCAGCGATTCCTTCGAGCGGTCGGAAATGTTCACGCGCCGCACGGCCACGGTCACCATCTCGGCGCCGGACGCCTCGTGCGCCTGGACCATGACCGCGTTCGACGGGTACTTGCCGGTACCGACAATGAGCCGGGAGCGGAATGTCTTGCCGGCCAGCGTCAGCAGATCATCAGTCATGGCTTGCACTGGCAGTCCGTGGCGAAAGCCCTGCTGCATTCGACGAGCGATGCATCCCACCTGACTGTGTTGCTCGTCGGTCACAAATAGCCCGATTGGCTCCCTCCTCGCGCCTTGTCAGCCGGGCGCCTCGCCCGTCTCGGTGCGACGCAGGGTTTCGCCACGGACTGCCAACGCGCGGCGCCCCGCCGCCGACGGCGTGGACCACCTCGATCCGGTCGCCTTCGCGAACCAGCGTGGAGCCGTACGCCGCGCGCTTGAGGATGCGGAGGTTGTGCTCGACCGCCACGCGCCGCTGGTCGATCTCGAGCGCTGCGAGCAGCCGGTCCACGGCCAACGGTCCGTCGATCTCCAGCGGGTCGCCGTTGAACGTGATCTTCAAGCGCCCAAGCGTACGGGAAGTTACCCGTTTTCTCAAGCGCCGGTGAGGTGGCGAGGCCAATGCGCGCGGCGGGCTTCGTCGTACGTCGCGCCGCAGGCGTCGTCGATGGACCGGGCATAGCCGGCGGCCATGCGTTCGAGGGTGAAGCGGGTCTCCCAGAGGCGGCGCGCGGCGCGGCCGAGTTCGGCCCGGAGGGCCGGGATGGCCGCCAGCCTGGCCAGGGCCAGCCCGAGGGAATGGTCTTCGTCCAGGATGTCGATGGCGACGGCCACGGGTTCGGTCGGGTTTCCGGCGGCATCCCGCGCAGCGGGCCGGGCGGCAATCGTCCAGTCGCGCGGATCGAACGCCGGCACGTCGCTCGCGTGCACCAGGTCGGTCACGATGGTCGGCTTGCCGGAGGCGAGCCAGCGCAGCCACGACGCCGAAACCGTGCGGGAAGGCGGCCAGGCCAGGCTGATGCCGACGTCTGCCGCGGCGAAATGCGCCGGCAACTGATCGTCCGCAATCCGGCCGGTCACGCTGAGGTGCCGGCCGAGGCCGAGCGCCCGCGCTTCCGCCAGCAGGGGCTCGGCGTCCGCGGGGTCGCCGCACAGCAGCAGATGCCACGCCGGCGTACCCTCCGGAAGTGCGGCAAGCGCCCGCAGCACGCGGGAGAGCCGCCGCGCGGGCGTCGGAGCGTCGGCAGAGGCGAACAGGACGGCATCCTCCGGCACGCCGTAGCTCTTTCTGACCGTCCTCCCCCCGGCGCCCGCGGCGCGAACGTCCGGCACGCCCGGCTCGACCGGGTACACGGGAACCGCCGGCGCTTCCTCCCGAATGCGTGCGGCCAGCCAGGCGTTGTGCACGAGCACGGCGCGCGCCGCGTCGAGCACTATCCCGCGCATCGGCCACAGGCGCTCCAATCCGCCGAGCAGCCCGGACGCGCCGAGGCTCCCCGCCGCGGCCGGCACGCCGGGATGGTTGTAGGCGAGCTCCGCGCGATAGGCGTCGCGCCGTCCCTCTGCCAGCAGCATGCGCGCTCGCGCGGCATGGAAGTTGTCTTCGTGCAGCACGACAAGGCCCGGATGGCGCAGCAGAAACGGCCAGACGTCATCGACGATGGCCGCCGCGCCGAGCTGGTACACGATCAGGTCGTACGGCGCGTCGCGCTGCCGGCGGTCGAAGTCGCCGGGGTCCATGACGGCCGCCGCGCCGGGTTGGTGGTCGGCGGCCGGCGCCGGCGCGTACACGTCGATGGTCCGGCCGCGGGCAAGCGCCGGCAGCAGATCGGCGCTGTGGCGGGCAATCGCGGACGGGCCCGGCGGGACCGGCGAGAACCAGGCCAGGCGCTGCTGCTTCATTAACTCGGAGCCGCGCCGTGCGCGGCCTGGGGACGGCCGCGTTGCGATTCACCGTCCCCTGCGTACTCTAACGCTTGTAGCTGTCTCCTGGCTGCATTGACTTGGGGCCGGTGCGGCAGTACGATTGATTTTCCAGCGGGACTGACGTGCGGGGCGCTTGCCCCGTATTTTTTCGTCGGGCCTTGAGAAATTATTCACAACTCACCAGCGCAACGTCCCGCGGTTCTTCGCAGATGGGTGTCCACACCTTCAGGAAGGGTCTCCGGCTGCCGCTCGCCGGCGCGCCGCTACAGGAGATCGAGCCGGCTCCCGAGCCGCGCCACGCCGCGCTGGTGGCCGCCGATGCGGTGGGGCTGCGACCCGCCATGCACGTTGCCGAGGGAGACGATGTCCGGCGCGGCCAGTTGCTGTTCGAGGACAAGACGATTCCGGGCGTGCGCTACACGGCGCCGGCCGCGGGCAGGGTCGTCGCCGTCAACCGGGGCGCCCGGCGGGCGCTGCAGTCGGTCGTCGTCGAGTTGAGCCGCGCCGAGCGCGAGGGCCGCGGACCGGACGAGGCGTCATATCCCACCTTCACCGGCAGGCATCCCAGCGGTCTGCCCGCCGATGACGTGCGCGCGCTACTGCTGGAGTCGGGACTGTGGACCGCCATCAGGGCCCGTCCATTTGGCCGCGTCGCGGATCCGGCCGCCCGCCCCCACTCGATTTTCGTCACCGCCACCGACACGCAGCCGCACGCTCCGTCATCCGCCGCCTGCATCGGGCGCGGGGAGTCGTTCGAACGCGGCGTGGCGGCGCTGTGCCGCTTGACGGACGGGCCGGTTTTCGTGTGCACGGATCCGCACACCGACGTGCAGTTGCCGGCGAACGACCAGGTGCGGCACGAGCAGTTCACCGGCCCGCACCCTGCCGGCACGGTCGGCCTGCACATCCATACGCTGGATCCGGTGCACCGCCGCAAGACGGTGTGGCACGCCGGTGCGCAGGATGTAGCCGCCATCGGCGCGTTGTTCCGTACCGGGACGCTCGACGTGTCGCGGATCGTCGCGCTGGCCGGCCCCCTCGTGCGCCGGCCGCGGCTGCTGCGGACGCGGCTGGGCGCAGCGCTCGACGACCTGGTCCGCGGCGAGCTGCACGACGGCGAAACGCGTGTCATCTCGGGATCGGTGCTGTCCGGGCGCGCCGCTGCCGGTCCGGTGCACGGCTACCTGGGCCGCTACCACCAGCAGGTCGCCGTTCTGGCGGAAGGCCGCGAGCGGGAGTTCATTGGCTGGGTGCTGCCGGGGCTGCGCAAGTTCTCGGCCATCCGCACGTTCGCCGCGGCGTGGCTGCCCGGCCGGGAGTATCCGTTGACGACCTCGACGAACGGGTCGCGGCGGGCCATCGTGCCGATCGGGACGTACGAGCGGGTGATGCCGCTCGACATCATGGCGACCGCGCTCCTGCGCGCGCTGCTCATGGGCGACGTCGAGCGCGCCGAGGAGCTCGGTTGCCTGGAGCTGGACGAGGAAGACCTGGCGCTGTGCACGTTCGTCTGCGCCGGCAAGAACGACTACGGACCGCATCTGCGCCAGGTGCTCGACACGCTGGAGCGGGAAGGATGAAACTGCTGCGCCGTCTGCTCGATCGGCAGGCCCACCACTTCGAGCCCGGGGGGCGCCTGGAGAAGCTGTACGCGCTCTGGGAAGCGCAGGACACCATTCTCTATACGCCCGGCCAGGTCACCGCCGGACCGTCCCACGTCCGCGACGGCCTGGACCTGAAGCGCATGATGATGACGGTGGTCATCGCGCTTGCCGGCTGCGTGTACATGGCGTTCTACAACACGGGCTACCAGGCCAACCTGGCGATCGCGGCCGGCGCCCCGCACCTCGACACCTGGCAAACCGCCGCGGTCGAGGCGCTCGGACTCGGCTTCGCGCCCGACGACTGGCTGGCGTGCGTCGTGCACGGGGGGCTGTACTACCTGCCGGTGCTGGTCGTGACGATGGCGGTGGGCGGTTTCTGGGAGATGCTGTTCGCCTCGGTCCGGCGGCACGAGGTGAGCGAGGGGTTCCTCGTCACGGGCATGCTGTTCCCGCTGATCATGCCGCCGACCGTACCGCTCTGGCAGGTGGCGCTGGGCGTGACGTTCGGCGTGGTCGTGGGCAAGGAGATCTTCGGCGGCACGGGCATGAACGTCATGAACCCGGCGCTGGTCGGCCGGGCGTTCCTGTTCTTCGCCTATCCGGCCGAGCATTCCGGCGACACCGTGTGGGTCGCGGCCCAGACGTCGCCCGACGGCGTGAGCGGCGCGACGCTGCTGGCGCAGGCCACGCTCGGCGGCAGCCCGGCGGTCACGGAAGCGGTGAATACCTGGGACGCCTTCATCGGCCTGGTCCCGGGGTCCATGGGCGAGACCTCGGTGATCGCCTGCCTCGCGGGGGCGCTGGTGCTGATTGTCACCGGCGTCGGCTCGTGGCGCATCATGGCCAGCGTCGCCGTCGGTACCGGCGCGATGGCGCTGCTGCTGAACCAGATCGGCTCGGACACGAACCCGTTCTTCGACGTTGCGCCGGCATGGCACTTCCTGCTCGGCGGCTGGGCGTTCGGCACGGTGTACATGGCCACCGATCCGGTCTCGGCGCCCGCGGCGCCCGGAGGGCAGTACGTATACGGCCTGCTGATAGGCTTGCTGGTGGTGCTGATCCGTGTCGTCAATCCGGCGTACCCGGAGGGCATGATGCTGGCCATCCTGTTCATGAACCTGTTCGCCCCGCTGATCGACTGGGTTGCGGTGCAGGCCAACATCAGACGGAGGCGCGCGCGCCATGCACGCTAGCGCCACGTACAATCTCGGCTTTGCGGCGGCGGTCTGCGTGGTGTGCGCGGTGTTCGTCTCGTCGTCGGCCGTGTCGCTGCGCGACCGGCAGGCGGCCAACCAGGCCCTGGAGAAGCAGCGCAACGTGCTGGTGGCGGCGGGCCTCGCGACAAGCGACGAGCGTCCGCCGCCGGACGAGATTGCCGCCCGCTTCGAGGCGATCAGCCAGGTGGTCATCGATCTCGAGACGGGCGAGGAGGTCGACGGGGTGGATCCCGACCTGTTCGACCAGCGCGCGGCCGCCGCGGGCGCGGAGACGGGCCGGCCGGCGCCCGAGAACATGGCGGGCGTCCAGCGCCTGCCGCGGCAGGCGCTGGTCTACGAGCTGCGCAACGCCGCCGGGGGCCTCGATCTCGTCATCCTGCCGATCAGCGGCATGGGCCTCTGGTCGACGCTGCACGGGTTCATCGCCATCGACGCCGATTTGACTACCGTCCGCGGGCTCACGTACTACGAGCACCTGGAGACCCCGGGTCTCGGCGGCGAGGTAGACAATCCCAGGTGGAAGGCGTTGTGGCCGGGCCGGCGGCTGTTCGACGACAGCGCGGCAGTGGATATCGAGGTGATTCGCGGCCGGGCCGGCGACCCGCAGGCCGATCCGCACCGCGTGGACGGCCTCGCCGGGGCGACGATGACGAGCCGCGGCGTGACGAACATGCTGCATTTCTGGCTGGGCGAGAACGGGTTTCGCCCCTATCTGGATCGGCTGATGAGCGGGGAGGGGGCGTGATGGCTCAACGCAACCCGGCGCGGGACGCACTGATCGACCCGATATTCAACAACAACCCGATCGCCCTGCAGGTGCTCGGCATCTGCTCGGCGCTGGCCGTGACGACGCGCATGGACACGGCGCTGGTGATGAGCGCCGCGGTCGTGGGCGTGACGATGTCCTCGAACTTCTTCGTCAGCGTGCTGCGGCACCACATCCCGACCAACATCCGGATCATCGTGCAACTGACGATCATCGCCTCGCTGGTCATCGTCGTCGACCAGGTGCTCAAGGCGTACCTGTTCGAGATCTCGCAGCAGCTCTCGGTGTTCGTCGGGCTCATCATCACCAACTGCATCATCATGGGCCGCGCCGAGGCGTACGCCATGCAGAACCCGCCGGCCATGAGCCTCATCGACGGCCTCGGCAACGGGCTCGGATACGGCGCCATCCTGATGGGCACGGCGGCGCTGCGCGAGCTGTTCGGCTTCGGTTCGCTGTTCGGGACGCAACTGCTGCCGCTGGCGGCCGAGGGCGGCTGGTACACGCCCAACGGCCTGATGGTGCTGTCGCCGAGCGCTTTCTTCATCATCGGTTTCTTCATCTGGGCGTTGCGCGCCTGGAAGCCCGAGCAGGTGGAGAGCGACTGATGGAGCACTACATCAATCTCGCCGTGAAAGCCGTGTTCGTGGAGAACATGGCGCTGGCGTTCTTCCTGGGCATGTGCTCCTTCCTGGCGGTGTCGCGCCAGGTCAAGACGGCGTTCGGCCTCGGCGTCGCGGTGATCTTCGTGCTGACGATTACCGTGCCCATGAACAACCTGATCTACACCCGGCTGCTGCAGCCGGGCGCGCTGGCCTGGCTCCATCCGTCGCTGGCCGAGCAGGATCTGTCGTTCCTGGGTTTCCTGACCTACATCGGCACAATCGCCGCCATGGTGCAGATCGTTGAGATGACCCTCGACCGGTTCGCGCCGCCGCTGCACGCGGCGCTGGGGATCTTCCTGCCGCTCATCGCGGTCAACTGCGCCATTCTCGGCGCGTCGCTGTTCATGGTCGAGCGCAGCTACACGCTGGCCGAGAGCACGGTCTTCGGTCTCGGATCCGGCATCGGCTGGGCGCTGGCCATCATCGCCCTGGCCGGCATCCGCGAGCGGCTGCGCTACAGCAATCCGCCCCCGGCGCTGCGCGGCCTCGGCCTGACGTTCATCCTGGTGGGCCTGATGGCGCTCGGCTTCATGGCGTTCGGCGGCGTGCAACTGTAGTGATCGTGGTGACCTCGAGGTTCGCAGCGGCAGGCGCGGCAGGAGAACGACGACAACGATGGTGACGGTCGCCCTCGGCGTGTTCATGTTCACGTTCACGATCGTGTCGCTGGTCGGCCTGCTCATGGCCGCCCGGAGTCGGCTCGTGTCGACGGGCGACGTGAACATCACGGTCAACGACGACCCGGAGCGCGCGCTCTGTACCAGCACCGGCGGCACGCTGCTCGGCACGCTGGCGGCGAACAGCCTGTTCGTGCCGTCCGCCTGCGGGGGCAAGGGCAGTTGCGGCGTCTGCAAGGTCACGGTGCTGGACGGCGGCGGCGCCGTGCTGCCCACCGAGCTGAGCCACCTCGACCGCGGCGAGGTCCGCGGCGGCGTGCGGCTGTCCTGCCAGGTGAAGGTGAAGCAGGACATGCGGATCGAGATCCCGGCCGAGGTGTTCGACATCCGCCGCTGGCAGTGCAAGGTACGCTCGAACGCGAACGTCGCCACGTTCATCAAGGAGCTGGTGCTCGACCTGCCGGCCGGCGAGGTGGTGCCGTTCCGGGCCGGCGGGTACATACAGATCGAGGCGCCCGCGGGCACGTATCCCTACCAGGACATCGATGTCGAGGAGGAGTACCGCGCCGACTGGGACAAGTTCAATCTGTGGCGCTACGCCGCCGAGCTGGACGAGCCCGTGACACGCGCGTACTCGATGGCGAACTATCCCGAGGAAACCGGCCTGATCATGCTCAACGTGCGCATCGCCTCGCCGCCGCCGCGGGCGCCGGAAGGCACGCCGCCGGGCAAGATGACGGGCTACCTGTTCGGGCTCAAGCCCGGCGACGACGTCACGATCTCGGGGCCGTTCGGCGAGTTCTTCGCCAGGGAGACGGACGCGGAGATGCTGTTCATAGGCGGCGGCGCGGGCATGGCGCCGATGCGCTCGCACATCTTCGACCAGTTCCGGCGCCTGGGGACGCGCCGGAAGGTGAGCTTCTGGTACGGCGCGCGCAGCCTCCGCGAGGCGTTCTACATCGACGACTTCGACGCCATCCAGAACGAGCACGACAACTTCGCGTGGCATCTTGCCCTGTCGGAGCCGCTGCCCGAGGACGGCTGGACGGGGCATACCGGCTTCATCCACCAGGTGGTCTACGACAACTACCTGAAGGACCACCCGGCGCCCGAGGACGTGGAGTACTACCTGTGCGGCCCGCCGCTCATGCTCAAGGCGTGCATGGAAATGCTGGACGGGCTGGGCGTCGAGCCGCGGAACATCCTGTTCGACGACTTCGGGTAGCAGCTACCGGGAACCCGGCAGCCGTGACACGAACCGCGCCGGCCGTACTCGCAATCGCGTGGGCCGCCGCCTGCGCCCCCGCCGCCGACCCGCCGGCGCTTCACGTGTTCGAAGGCTCGACCATGGGGACCAGTTTCGCGGTCCGCGTGGTCGCGGAAGGCCTCGGCGAACCACGCCTGGCGGCGCTGCGGGAGGCTGTCGAGGGGACGCTCGCGCGTGTCGACGGCCGGATGTCGACCTGGCGTCCGGAGTCGGAGCTGAGCCGCTTCAATCGACTGCGCTCCACCGCGCCGTTCCCGGTGTCGGCCGACACCCTCGCGGTATTCCGGCATGCCCGGGAGATCAGCGAGCTGACCGGGGGGGCCTTCGACGTCACCGTCGCGCCGCTGGTCGACGCGTGGGGCTTCGGTCCGGCGGGGCGCCCCGCGGCGTTCCCGGACAATGTCGATATCGAGCGGCTGCGGGCGCGCGTGGGGTATCGTCAACTGGAGCTGGACGCGGTCGCGTCG
Organism: Vicinamibacteria bacterium; assembly: GCA_022820825.1. Classification (GTDB taxonomy): domain Bacteria; phylum Acidobacteriota; class Vicinamibacteria; order Vicinamibacterales; family UBA8438; genus JAAXGX01. Next base: position 20,984 of record JAJEEU010000013.1, on the reverse strand, counting down.
ACCATCCGCAAGCTGCAGCCGGAGGTGGCGGCCGACCTGTCGGCGCTGGCCAAGGGCTACGCGGTCGACCAGGTGGCGGATCTGCTGCGCGATGAGCGGGTCGAGTCGTATCTGATAGAAGTGGGCGGCGAGGTGCGCGCGCGCGGGCGCAGTGAGCGCGGCGACGCGTGGCGCGTCGGGATCGAGCGTCCGGTGTCCGGACCGCCCGCACTCCAGCGCCAGTTCGGGCTCCGCGACCTCGCACTGGCCACCTCGGGCGACTACCGCAACTACTACCGGTTGGATGGGGGTCGAATTTCGCATACTATCGACCCGCGGATCGGCCGGCCCGTGGCGCACGGCCTGGCGTCGGCCAGCGTGCTCGATCCGCTGTGCGTCCGCGCGGATGCCCTGGCGACGGCCCTGGAGGTATTGGGGCCGGAGGAAGGGTTCGCGCTCGCTGCGGACAACGGCTGGGCCGCGCTGCTGATCGGCCGGCAGCCGGACGGGACGCTCTACGAACGCGAGACGCCGGCGTTCACCGCGTTGACCGCGGAATCCTGAGACCAGAGGCCGCTACCCGACCGAAGGGCTTGACCGTGGCGCAGGCAGACCCGGGGATCTTGCGGGACGTTCGCTACGAGCCGGATGAGCGGCCGCCCGCGGCGCTCGCCCTCGGACTGGGGTTCCAGTTCGCAATGCTCGCGGTCGCGGGCATCGTACTGACGCCCGCCATCGTCGTGCGGGCGGCCGGCGGCGGCGACGCATTCCTCTCGTGGGCCACGTTCGCGGCGCTGGCGATCAGCGGTGTCACCACGGTGCTGCAGGCCGTGCGCGTCGGCCGCGTCGGATCCGGGCATGTCCTGCTGATGGGCACGTCGGCCGCCTTCATCGCCGTTTGCGTGACGGCGATCACGGAGGGTGGACCGGGGCTCCTCGCGACCCTCGTCACCGTCTCGGCGCTGTTCCAGTTCGCCCTCTCGGCGCGCTTGTCGCTGTTGCGCAGGCTGCTGACACCGACGGTGTGCGGCACGGTGATCATGCTGATCCCCGTAACGCTCATGCCGATCATGTTCGGCCTGCTGACGGACGTGCCGGCGGGCTCGGCGCCATTGGCCGCGCCCGTCAGCGCGACCGCGACACTGGTGGTCACGGTGCTGGTCACGCTGCGCGCCGCCGGCGTCTGGAGGCTCTGGGCGCCGGTCATCGGGATCAGCACCGGCTGCGCCGTCGCCTCGGTATTCGGTCTCTACGACGTCCAGCGCATCGCCGCGGCGGGCTGGGTCGGACTGCCTGCCGGCGGATGGCCGGGATTCAATCTCGACTTCAGCATTGCCTTCTGGTCCCTGCTGCCGGCGTTCGTCTTCGTGACCCTCATCGGCGCCATCGAGACCATCGGCGACAGCGTCGCCATCCAGCGCGTCTCCCGCCGCAAGGCGCGGGCGATCGACTTTCGCGTCGTGCAGGGCGCGGTCGCCGCCGACGGCGTCGGGAACCTGCTTTCGGGTCTGGCGGGGACGGTGCCGAACACGACCTATTCGTCCAGCGTCTCGGTGACGGAAATCACCGGCGTCGCCGCCCGCAGCGTCGGGGTATGCATCGGCGTGCTGTTCGTCGGGATGGCGTTCCTGCCGAAGTTCATGGCGTTGATTCTCGCCATCCCGGGCCCCGTGGCCGGCGCGTACACCATCGTGCTGATGGCGACCCTGTTCGTGCTCGGCATGAAGGTCGTCGTGGAGGACGGCGTCGACTATCGCAAGGGTGTCGTGGCCGGGGTCGGATTCTGGATCGGTCTCGGGTTCCAGAACGAGTTGATCTTCGCCGACTCGCTGGGCGTATTCGGCGGGTTGCTCGGCAACGGCATGACCTCCGGCGGTCTTGCGGCGATTCTCATGACGTTGTTCCTGGAGTTGTCCAGGCCGCGGCGGCAGCGCGTCCGGACCCCTCTGAGCGTGGATGCTTACCCGGCCATCGACGCGTTCCTCGGCAAGTTCGCCGCCAGCCGCGGGTGGGGCAAGGCGATGTCGGAGCGGCTGCGCGCGGTCGGTGAGGAGACCCTGCTCGCCCTCGTCCGCAAGGACGAGGAGGCGGCGGGGCAGCCCGAGCGGCATGTCCATCTGGTCGCCCGCAGCGACGGCCGCGCCGCGGAGCTGGAGTTCGTCGCGGCGGCCGCCGAGTCGAACATCGAGGACCAGATGGCGCTGCTGGGAGAACGCACCGCCGGCGAGCCCGTCGACCTGGAGGTCTCGCTGCGGCTGCTGCGGCACTACGCTTCGTCGGTGCGCCACCAGCAATATCACGACACGGACGTCGTGACGGTGCGGGTGGAGCCGCCGTCGCAGTCCGCCTGAAACCGCGCCGCGTTGCACGGGCGAACACGTCGCGCGAATGCCCGCGGCGGACTAGAATAAAGAGACAGTGGCGCTGTTCCTGCTCTCGCTGGGCGTCATCGCCGCGGCAATGCTGGTGATGGCGGTGGGCCTGCTGTTCAACCAGACCTGCCTGCGGGGTTCCTGCGGAGGACCCGAGCTGTCCGGGCCCGACGGCGATTCGCTGCGCTGCGCCGTCTGCCCGAAGCGCAAAGCGTCGGCCTAGGAGTCCGTAGCGAATCCACGCTGCATTCGACCGGCCATGCATCCCGCCTGACTGTGTTGTTCCTCGCTCACATACTCTCAAGTATGCTCGCTCGTCTCGCCTTGTCAGCCGGGCGCCTGACCGGTCTCGGTGCGACGCGGGGATTCGCCACGGACTCCTAGCCCTCCGTGGCTGCCGGTTGGTCCGGGAGCCGCGCGAGCACTTGCGCCAGTGCGTCGTCTTCGCCCGGCTGCACGGTGCGGAGATCCAGCAACAGCCGATCCTGTTCGATGCGGCCGATGACGGGTGGCTCGGCCTGTCGCAGCAGCGCGTCCAGCTCGTCCGGGCTGCAGCCCTCCACGCGCACGTCGAGCAGGCAGCTCGGGATGGTCAGGTCGGGGGCCGCGCCGCCGCCAATCACGGAGTCGCCCTCGGCAACGGCAATCATGAGGCCGGCAACCGGCGCCAGCCGCTCCTCGATGCGCCGGGCGCGCGACCGCAGCGACTCCGCCCCGGCGCCGATCATCGCCGCCACCGGAACGGTGTCTCCGGCCCGCCCGGCCGCATATTCCAGCAGCGTGCCTTCGAGCGCGGCGTACGCCAGCTTGTCCGCGCGCACGGCGCGCATCAGCGGATGCCGGCGTATCGGTTCGAGTTGTTCGGCGCGTCCCACGATGATTCCGGCCTGCGGTCCCCCGAGCAGCTTGTCGCCGCTGAAGCAGCAGACCGCGCAACCGGCGCGCAGGCTTGCGCCGACGGCCGGCTCGTCCCACCCCGGTCGATCGAGCAGGTTGCCGCTGCCCAGGTCTTCCACGACGGGCAGCTCGAACCGCCGCCCGACATCGATCAGCGCCGCGAGCGGGGGCCGTTCCGCAAAACCCTCGACGCGGAAGTTCGATGGATGCACGCGCAGAATGAGCGCCGTACGGTCGTTGACGGCGGCGGCGTAATCCGCCGCGCGCGTCCGGTTCGTCGTGCCGACCTCGCGCAGGAGCGCGCCCGACTGCCGGAGCACGTCGGGGATGCGGAACCCGCCGCCGATCTCCACCAGCTCGCCGCGCGAGACGATCACCTCCCGGCCGGCGGCAAGCGCCGTCAGCGTCAGCAGCACGGCGGCCGCGTTGTTGTTGACGACGGCCGCATCCTCCGCGCCGGTCAGGTACTGCAGCAGCGCCTGCGCGTGGACCGCCCGCGACCCCCGCGATCCACTGGCGAGGTCGTACTCGAGGTTCGAATAGCCGGCCGCGGCCGCAATCCGTTCGACGGCGGGGCGGGCCAGCGGCGCCCGGCCGAGGTTCGTATGCACGATGACGCCGGTGGCGTTGATGACCCGCCGCAGCGACGGTGAGAGCGTCGCACGGAGGCGCTGCGTCAGGCCGGCCTCGATCTGCCGCACCACCGATTCGCCGCTCGGTAGCGCCGCCGGGGAATCCACCAGTTCCGCGCGCACGATGGCGGCTTCCTCGCGGAGGGCGGCAACGACCGCCTTGCGGCCGAAGCGCTCCTCGAGCAGCCGTACGGCGTCACGCCGCCGCAGCATGTCGATAGATGGAATGACGTGGAGTGCGGTGGGCTTCATCGTTGGATGGGGCTGCGCCCCAAACCCCCGCCGGCCACTCGCGGGGACACCTTCGCCCCACTTCGTGGCCGGCGAGCCGCGCCGTGCGCGGCTTGGGGACGGTCGCCTGCGTGCTCACCGTCCCCTCGCACGTTCAACCTGTCGGGACCATGCGGTCCCCGTTCAGGATCCTGCTTGGGGTTGCGCCCCAAACTCGCGGCGATCCGGGCCGTGTTGCCGGTGTTCGGCGGTTCAGGATACCATCAGGCTCACTCGGGTTGTTCCTGCCGGTTTCTTACCTCACGCAGCGATCTTTCTGGAGGCGCGGAGCATGAGTCGGGCGTTGTTGAGCGTGTCGGACAAGACGGGGCTCGTCGATCTGGCGAGGGGACTTGCGGAGCGGGGGGTCGAGCTGATCTCCACCGGCGGCACCGCGCGCGCCCTGCAGGCGGCCGGACTGACCGTTAGCGGCGTGTCGGAGGTCACCGGCTTTCCGGAAATGATGGACGGGCGCGTGAAGACGCTGCATCCCGCGGTGCACGGCGGCATCCTCGCGCGCCGCGACCGCGCGGACGATCTCGCGGCCATCGAAGGCCAGGGAATCCGGCCGATCGACCTGGTCGTCGTCAACCTGTATCCGTTCGCGGCCGCGGCAGCCAGCGCGGACACTACATTCGACGGGTTGATCGAGCAGATCGACATCGGCGGGCCCAGCATGGTGCGGGCGGCGGCCAAGAATTTCCGCGACGTGCTGATCGTGGTCGATCCGGGGGACTATCCGCGCGTGCTGGCGGCGCTGGACGACGCGGGCGGCGCCGACCCGGGCTTCCGCTTCGAGCTGGCGCGCAAGGCGTTCGGGCACACCGCCGCCTACGACGGCACCATCGCGGCGGCCCTGGCGGCCGTCGAGACGGACGGCGCGCGGTTCACGCACACGCCGTTCGTGCTGGACGGCATCGCGCCCGACCACCTGGCGCTGTCGGCGCGCAAGCTGCAGGATCTGCGGTACGGCGAGAATCCGCACCAGCAGGCCGCGCTCTACGGCACGGAGCCGGGATGGGGATTCGGCACGGCGCAGGTGCTCCAGGGCAAGGGGCTCTCGTTCACCAACCTGCTGGATCTCGATGCCGCGGCGCGGCTGGCGCTCGAATTCACCGAGCCCGCCGCCGTCGTGGTCAAGCATACGAACCCGTGCGGCGTGGCGACCGCGGCAACGCTCGAGAAGGCGTACGTCACGGCGCGCGAGGTCGATCCACTGTCCGCGTTCGGCGGCATCGTCGGCCTGAACCGGCCTCTGGACGCCGGCACGGCGCGCGAGATAGCGAGCACGTTCATCGAGGCGGTGGTGGCGCCGGCCGCCGCTGCGGAAGCGCGCGAGGTGCTGGCGGCAAAGAAGAACCTGCGCCTCGTGCTGGCCGACTGCGCGGCCCTGGCGGGGAGCGCGGACAGCCGGCGCGAGGTGCGGTCGATCATGGGCGCCCTGCTCGTGCAGGATCGCGACCGCGTCACCGAGGCGGCCGCGGACTGGCGCGACGGCGCGGAGATTGCGCCGGGTGCGACGCTGCGGGTCGTCACCAGGCGCGCGCCGACCGCGGACGAGTGGACCGCCTTGCGGTTTGCCTGGCGCGTATGCGCCCACGTGAAGTCGAACACCATCCTGTTCGCGCACGCGGACCGCGCGGCGGCGGTGGGCGCGGGCCAGATGAGCCGCGTCGACGCCGTCAAGGTCGCCCGGCTCAAGACCGGCGCGCTGGGCGGCACGGTCGCCGCGTCCGACGCGTTCTTCCCGTTCCGGGACGGCCTCGACGCCATTGCGGAGGCGGGAGCGACGGCGGTCGTTCAGCCGGGCGGCTCGCGGCGCGACGAAGAGGTGATTGCCGCGGCCGACGAGCACGGCATGGCGATGGTGTTCACCGGTCGCCGTCACTTCCGACATTAGCGGCGGGCAGCGTCACCAGCACCAGCAGCAGCATCAGGAACTCCGAGTCACCGAAGTTGTACTCGAACAGGCCGGCGGTCAGCATGCTGGCCATGGCCCCGAGGCCGGCCGCCGCCGCCGCCCGCGACTCGGGTTGCCGGAACCTCGCCGCCAGCTCGCGCAGCACGGCCGCGACGAACCAGAGCCATGCCGCGAGCGCCGGCAGGCCCCGCTCCGCCGCGATCTGCAGCGGCACGTTGTGCAGGTGCGGGTTGTTCTCGTTGACGGCGTCCGGCCCGCGGTACTCCGGGTAGACGCGCTGCACCATGTCCGGCCCGACGCCGGCCAGCGGATGGTCGGCGATGATCATGACTCCCGCGCGCGCCATCGCCAGCCGGTCCCGGCTGGTGGGATCGCGCCGATCGAATATCGAGTCGATGCGGTCCGCAATCCCCGCGGGCGCCGCGGCGACCACGATGATCACCAGGATCGGCAGGACGGCGAGCAGCCGCACGTTCTTCATGGCGAGCAACAGGCCGACCCCGGCACAGGCGCCGATCCAGGCGCCGCGGGTGAACGTGGTCACCAGGGCGACGGCCAGCGCCGGCAGGACGAGGCCGGTCCAGGCCCGGTCGCGCGCGTCGAACAGCAGGCGGGCGGTCGCCAGCACGACCATCAGCATCAGCAGACCCGAGTAGGTCATGTAGTGCCCCATGAAGCCGGGCGGTCGCTGCTGGAGATCGTCGTAGCCGAAGATGCCGTACTGCACGACGCCGAATACGGCGCTCGCCGCGCCGGCGCTGATGATCACGATGGCGGCCGTTGCGCCCGCCTGCCCCCGCACCAGCCGGTAGACGACCGGCACCACCAGGAACAGCAGCACTTCTTTCGAATCGACGAGGCTGGCGGACGGATCCAGCGACGCCGCCACCGACACCATGGTCAGCAGCGTATAGGCGAGCAGCGGGAGGAAGAAGCGCGGGGCGCGGGGTCGTTCCCCGTTCGCGAAGAGGATGCCGATCCAGCAGCCTATGGCGAGAGTGAGCAGTATCTGCGACGCCGCGATGGATACCGGCAGCGCCGCCATGAACAGCAACGCCACCACCAGCGCCACGCGCTCCAGCGCCGTCCGGCCGGGTTGCGCGAGGCTGTCGCTGGCTGCCTGCAGTTGGGCTCCGGCCACGGGTTCTTACGCGTCGATCGTGGCTTCGTCGATCAACATCACCGGGATGTCATCCTTGATCGGATAGACACGGCGACACCGCTCGCACTTCAAACCCCTTCCGTCGTGCACCGGGGTGACCGGCGTCTTGCAGTCGGGGCACGCAAGTATTTCCAACAACTCGGGGTCAACCAAGACAGAAGTCTCCGCGGGAACGCTGCGGCCACTATACCAAAACGGTCCGGCTTGTCGCGGGCCGCGTCCTGTGGAACAATCGACGCTGCCATGCATGTCCGGTTGCTCGTCGGTGTACTTGTCTGGTCGCTGGCGCCGGCCCTGGCGGTCGCTGCCCAGTCGCAGGCCGACGAAGCCGCCGCCGGGCGCGCCGAGGCGTACCGCCTGTTCCTGCAGGGCCGCCATCTCGAAAACCAGGGCGACATCGAGGGCGCGGTGCGCGCCTATCGGGACGCCGCCAGGCTGGATCCGGAATCGGGCGAGCTGCTGGCCGAGCTGTCCTCCGTCTATGCGCGCCGCAACCGCAACGACGAGGCCGTGGCAGCCGCGCGCGAGGCGCTGGAACGCGATCCGGAGAACCAGAGCGCACATCGCATTCTGGGGCTCCTCTTCGCGGCGCGCGCCAGCGAGCGTTCGGGCACCGCGGAGGACGCCGGGCTGGCCGTCCGGCACCTGGAGCAGGCGCGCGAGACGCTGCTGTCCGACTACAACGTCGAACTGACGCTGGCGCGCCTGTATCTCCAGACGGACGCGGCGCCGAGCGCGGTCGACCTGCTCGAAGAGTTGCAGAAGGACGCCCCCGGCCTCTCGGAGACCGGCATGCTGCTGGCGCGGGCGTACGAGCAGGTCGGACGGCTGGGCGACGCGGTGACGACACTCGAACAGGTCGTGGCCGGCGGCCGCCCGTCCTCGCGCGTACTGCGGCGGCTGGCGGAGCTGTACGGTAAGGACGGACGCTGGAGCGACGCCGTCGAAGTGTACGAGCGCGCCGTCGAGCTCAACCCGCGGAGCGCGCGCACCAAGCGCGAGCTGGCCAATGCGCTGCTGCGCGCCGACCGTCCGGCGCGCGCGCGAGACGTGCTCGACGAGCTCGTCGAGCTGCGGCCGAATGACGTATACGGGCTGTACCTGCTGTCGGAGGTCGAGCTCGAGCTGCGGAACTTCGATGCCGCCGAAGACGCCGCGCGGCGGCTGATCGAGGTGGAGCCGGGAGGCCTCAGGGGCGCGCTGGCGCTGGCGGAGGTGTACAGCCAGAAGCGGGAGCACCGCCGCGTCGTGGAGGTGCTCGCGCCGCTCCTGGAGAACGCGGCCGACCGCGGCCTGCGTCCCGAGCAGGTCGCCGGGATTCTCGGGCGCGTGGGGTTTGCCCACGAGCAGTTGCAGGAATACGAGGCGGCGAGCAGGGTGTACGAACGGGGCGTCGAGCTGATGCCGAACAGTCTGGCGTTCGGCGGCCGACTGGCGCAGGCGTACATCGACGCCGGCCGGCCGGCCGACGCACGGCGCGTGCTCGGCGGCATGCAGGAGGAGCATCGCGGGAGTCTGACGGTCACGCGCCTGGAAGCACGCGTGCTGGGAGACGAAGGGGACATCGACGCCGGGGTCGCCCTGCTCCGCGAGGCGCTGCGGGAGCGGACCGAGCGGCCCCGGGCCTACCTGGTGCTGGCCGCGTACTACGGCCATTACGAACGCTTCGATGAAGCCGTGGAGTTGCTGGAGTCGGCCGCGAACCGATTTACCGACGACACCTCGATCCTGTTCCGGCTGGGGGCGGTCCTGGAGCAGAGCGGCCGTCACATGGAAGCGGAGAACCGCTTCCGCCGCATCCTCGATCTGAACCCGGAGCACGCCGCGACGTTGAACTACCTCGGGTACATGTTGGCCGACCGCGGCGAGCGGCTGGAGGAGTCGGTCATACTGCTCGAGCGGGCGATCGAGGCCGACCCTTACAACGGCGCCTATCTCGACAGTCTCGGTTGGGCGTACTTCAAGCTCGACCGTCTCGATCGCGCGGAACCGCTGCTGCAACAGGCAAGCGAGCAGATGGCATGGAACTCCGTGATCCAGGATCACCTGGGAGATCTCATGCTGCGGCTCGGGCGCTTCACGGACGCGATTGCCGCGTGGGAACGCGCGCTTGCCGGTGACGGGCACGAGGTCGAGCGTGCCGCGATCGAACGGAAGATCGGCGACGCCCGACGCCAGCTTGAGCGCTAGGAGCCCGCGGGTTGCCCGCGCCGCGGTCGCAGGCGCGGCCGCGCTGGTTTTCGCGGGCTGTGCCGCGCCTCGCATCGTCCTGCCGGAAGGGCCCGGAACCCCGTTGCCCGACTACGCGGAGCTGTTCGACTCCGCGGCAGACCCGTGCCGCGGAGTCCGGACGCTCGAGCTCGTGCTCGCCATCGAGGGAGAGACGGGCGACACGCGTCTGAGGGGGCGCGTGCGCGGCGCGCTCGCGCGGCCGGCGTCGCTGCGCCTCGAGGGTGTCGCACCGTTCGGGGCTCCCGCGTTCATACTGGTCGCGGGCGAGTCGCCGGCGGTGCTGGTCCTCCCGCGCGAGCGGCGCGTCGTCACAGACGCCACCGGCAGCGATCTGCTGCAGTTGCTCGCCGGCCTGCCGCTCGAGCCGGCCGATCTGCGGGCCGTGTTGACGGGCTGCCTGGTGCCGCATCCCGTGCCGGTCGCGGCCCGGGCGTACAGCAACGGCTGGGTGGGCGTGGAGCTCGAGGGGGAGGCAACGCTGTACGTGGACCGCGCCGGCGGTGAACCCGTCATCGTGGCCGGCCGCCGGCGGGGGCTGGTCGTCGCCTATGGCGACCACGTGCGCGGAATGCCGCGCCGGATCCACGTGCGCAGCGCGCCGTCAGGCAGCGTGGCCACGGACTTGACGGCAACGCTCTCGCAAGTGAGCATCAACGTCGAGATCGACGCACGGGCGTTCGCCCGCGTAGTGCCGCGGGACTTCATCCCGACATCCATCGACACGCTGCGGACCGACACCGGTCCGCTCGCCAGGATTCCGTGACGCTCACCGTCCGCGCGCCCGCAAAGATCAACCTGCACCTGCGGATCCTCGGAATGCGACACGATGGATTCCACGAGGTGCAGACGCTGCTGCAGTCGATCGACCTGCACGATTCTCTGGCGATTCGCTGCCGCCCCGGACCGCTGACGGTCGCCTGCCGCGCTGCGGAGGTCCCGACGGGGCGCGCCAACCTGGTGTGGAACGCGGCCCGTGCGTTGTGGGAAGCGCTCGGGCGGCGCGGGGAGCCCGCGGGCGCCGCCATCATGATCCGCAAGCGCATTCCCCCCGCGGCGGGTCTGGCCGGAGGCAGCAGCAACGCCGCCGCGGCGCTGCGCGGCCTGTGCGCGGCGTGGCAGGCGCCGGCGCGTACGTCCTGGCTGCGCGGCGTGGCGTCCGAGATCGGTTCCGACGTGCCCTACTTCCTGACCGGCGGCGCCGCGCTGGCCGGCGGGCGCGGTGAGCGGATACGCAGCGTTCCCGATGTCGAGCCGCTGTGGGTTGTGCTGGCGCGGCCGGCGTTCGGCGTGGCCACCGCGGACGCCTACCGCTGGTTCGATGCGGATCGTCCGCGCCCGGGGGCTCCGCGCCCGGCGTCGGGCATGCCGGCGGCCTGGCGGCGGACATGGCGCGGCCTGGCGAACGACCTCGAGCCGGCCGTCGCCCGGCGGCATCCCGATATCGCCGTCATGGTGGAGCGGTTGCAGCGGACCGGCGCGCTGCTGGCGGCCATGACAGGCAGCGGCTCGGTGGTCTTCGGCCTGTACCGCCGGGAGGCGGCAGCGCAGGCCGCCCGCCGGGCCGTCCGCCGCCGCGGCTGGCGCACGACCTTGACGCGGACGATCGACCGCGCCGAGTTCGCCCGCGTGACCGCGGTAGTACCGCAGCAGTAGCAGTCCGCCCCACAGCCCCGAGGTGAAACGCTTGCCCGCGTCCTCCGCATCCGCTACAGTACACACCCGCTCGCGCCCGCCGCGGCGGGCGCGACGGGAGTTCGCACCCAGCCGGGCCTCCTGCGAGCCTCAGGCCACTCATGTTGGGGCGTGGCCAAGCGGTAAGGCGCGGGACTTTGGATCCCGTATTCGAAGGTTCGAATCCTTCCGCCCCAGCCAGCGCCCGTACGTTGCATGCGTGTGACTCCCAGGTGCCAATGCATAGCAGGGAACTGAAGCTGTTCGCGGGTAGCGCGCACCCCGAGCTCGCAAGCCGGATCGCCGAAATCGTGGACGTCCCGCTGGGGCGCGCTTGCCTGCGGCGCTTCTCCGACGGCGAAGTTTCCTTCCAGATCGACGAGAACATCCGTGGCGCCGACGTCTTTGTCGTCCAGCCCACCTGCACGCCGGTCGACGAGCACCTGATCGAGCTGTGCGTGATGATCGACGCATTTCGCCGCTCGTCCGCATCGCGCATCACCGCGGTGATGCCGTACTACGGCTATGCGCGGCAGGATCGCAAGGACAAGCCGCGGGTGCCGATCTCGGCCAAGCTGGTCGCCAATCTGCTCGGAGCGGCGGGCGCCAACCGCGTGTTGACGATGGATCTGCACAAGGCGCAGATCCAGGGTTTCTTCGACATCCCGGTGGATCACCTGTTCGCAGCTCCGGTGTTCATCGACTACCTCGCGAAGCTGCAGCACGAGCGGCCTCTCACCATCGTGTCGCCGGACGCCGGCGGCGTGGAGCGCGCCCGGGCGTATGCGAAACGCCTCGGGGTCGATGTGGAGCTGGCGATCATCGACAAGCGGCGTTCGTCCGACGGCCACGCGGAGGTGATGAACGTCGTGGGCGAGGTCAGGGACCGTGTCTGCATCATTCAGGACGACATCGTGGACACGGCCGGAACGTTGCGCCAGGCGTCACTGGCGTTGCACGACAACGGCGCGGCGCGGGTGCTGGCGTGCGCCGTGCACGGCGTGCTGTCCGGTCCGGCTCTGCAGCGGATCGAGGACTCCCGGCTCGAGCGGCTGATCGTGACCGATACCATTCCGCTCCGTCCCGAGCTGGCCGCTTCGTCGAAGATTCAGGTACTGTCCGTGGCGCAACTGCTCGGGAAGGCGATTCAGAGCATTCATCAGGAAACATCCGTCTCCTCCCTGTTCGTCTGAACGGGAGGGGCTGCGGATGCCGGCAGGGGAGACAGGCACGGCGATGGAAATTACGTTGGCCGCGGCGACGCGGGATGAGCGGGGGAAGAACGAGGCCCGGCGGCTGCGCCAGGCCGGATTGCTGCCGGCGGTGCTCTACGGCGGCAAGGAAGGCGGAGCGCAGGCGATCAAGATGGCTCCCAAGCCGCTACTTGAGGTAATGCACTCCGAGTCGGGCATCAACACGTTGATCGGGCTCAGCGTCGACGGCGGGAGCGCGAGCCAGGTGCTGGTGAAGGATTATCAGGTCGATCCCGTAAGCAACGAGTTGCTGCACGTCGACTTCTACCAGCCGCCGCTCGACAGGCCGATTACCGTCACCGTGCCGGTGGCGCTCAGCGGCGAGGCGGCCGGCGTCAAGCAGCAGGGCGGACTGGTTGATTTCGTGCAGCGCGACGTCCAGGTCGAGTGCCTGCCGACGGAGATTCCCGAACATCTCGAGGTAGACGTCAGCCCGCTCATGATCGGACAGGGCGTACGCCTGCGCGAGTTGCTGGAAGGCGTCTCGTGGAAGCCGGTGAGCGATCCGGACACGCTCCTGGTGCATGTGGTCGCGCCGAAGGTGGACACGCATGACGAGGAGGCCGAGGAAGAGGAGGAAGCCGCGGCCGCCGAGGGAGCTGCCGAGGAGGAGGGCGCGAAGCAAGAGCCGAACGAGTAGCAGTGGCATGCAATGAAGTTGATCGTCGGGCTTGGCAATCCCGGTTCGAGATACCGCGGCACGCGCCACAACGTCGGCTTCGAGGTTGTCGACGAGCTCGCGCGGCGGCATGACCTGGTGTTCGAATCCAGCCCGGCCGCCGCGCTCATGGCGCGGGAGCGCGGGCCGGACGCACGGATCATGCTGGCCAAGCCGTGCACGTTCATGAACCTGAGCGGCAGGGCGGTCGGGGAGCTGGTCCGGTATTACCGGTTTGCGCTGGACGACGTGCTGGTCGTGGCCGACGACGTGAACCTGCCGCTCGGCCGGCTGCGCGCGCGGCGCGGCGGCTCTGCCGGCGGGCACAACGGCCTGCAGTCGGTGATCGAGCTGCTGGGGACGGATCGTTTCGCGCGCCTGCGCGTGGGCGTCGACCGCGGCGACCAGCGGCGCGACCTCGCCAGTCACGTGCTGGCGGGTTTCGAGGCAGCGGAGCTGGAGACGATCAGGGAAGCGATAGCGGAAGCCGGAGACGCGGTGGAGGTATTCGCCGCCAGCGGCATCGATGTGATGATGAACCGTTTCAACTAGTGCAATGCTCCTTGCCGCCGGCGAACGGCGGCCGCATTCGACCGAGAGGAGTTCGATGTCCGAATCACGACAGTATGAATTGATCTACGTCATCGCACCCGACGTGGATGACGCGGGGGTCGCCGAGCTGCATGCCCGCGTCGAGGAGATCGTTACCGCCGGCGGCGGGACGATCGACAAGACCGACAACTGGGGCCGGCGCCGGCTGGCGTACGAGATCGACCGCCACAAGGAAGGCACCTACGTGCTGGAGCTGTTCACCGGCTCCGGTGCGATCATCGGCGAGCTGGACCGCCGGCTGAAGGTGACCGACAATGTTCTGAGGCACTTGGTCGTTCGCGTGGACGAGGATCTCCGCAAGGCGGAGCGCGAGCGGAAGCGCCGGCAGGCGCGGCGCCAGCAGCGGCGGGGCGCCGGCGAAGCGGAGCCGGCTGCACAGCCGGAAGAGAAGACTGCCGAGGCGCCGGCCGCGGCCGATGAGCCCGCCGGCGACAGCGCGCCGGCAGCGGCGGAGGCAAGCGAATGACAAAGGAAAGAGGGTCGCGCGGCGGGGGCGGCGGAGGTCCGCGGAGGGGCGGGTTCAGGCGCCGCCGCGCCTGCCGCTTCTGCGTCGAGAAGATCGACTACATCGACTACAAGGACGTGCGGGTGCTGATGCTCTCGATTCCGGAGCGCGGCAAGATTCAGCCGCGCCGCATTTCCGGAACCTGCGCCAAGCACCAGCGCAAGCTGACCACGGCCATCAAGCGCGCGCGCCAGTTGGCGCTGATTCCGTACATCACGGACTAGCGGAGGTTGCGGTGCAAGAGCTCATCCTCCGGGAGAACATCGAACATCTGGGCCGCCGCGGCGACATCGTGAAGGTAGCCGGCGGCTACGCGCGCAATTACCTGCTGCCGCGCAAGCTGGCGCTGCCGGTCACCGCGGCGAACCGCCGGCAGGTGGAGCGGGAGCGCGCACTGGCCGAGCAGCGCGAGGCGGAGGAGCGCCAGACCGCGCAGGCGCTGGCCGACCGCGTGGCGGCGGTCGAGTGCGAGATCGCGCGGCGGGTCGGGGATCAGGACACGCTGTACGGCTCGGTAACGAACGCCGATATCGCCGAGTACCTCGCGGCGCAGGCGCTGGACATCGACAAGCGCCAGGTTCAACTGGAAGAGCCGATCAAGCAGCTCGGCGAGTACACCGTGCCGGTCAGGATTCATCGCGACGTCGTGGCGAGCGTCCGCGTGCGCGTAGTGCGCGAAGGTGACGACGCCGTCGCGTCCGAGTAGGCGCCGTCGTCGCGGCGGCACCCGGGAGCAGCCGCGCGCCGCAGGCGCGCGGTGCATGTGTCTGTCGGATGGATGACTTCGCGTCGACCCCTGCGGGCGAACGCGCGCTGCCGCACAACCTGGAGGCGGAGCGCTGCGTCCTCGGCTCGATTCTGATCAACAACTCGGCGTTCAACGTCGCGGCGGAGCTCGTCAAGGCCGACGACTTCTACCGCGACGCCCATCGCCGTGTCTTCGACAGGATCGCCGGCCTCAGCGAGCAGGGCCAGGCGATCGACCTCGTCACGTTGCGGGAGGCGCTGGACCGCGCCGGCGATCTGGAGAAGATCGGCGGCCCCGCCTACATCAGCGCGCTGGCCGACGGCGTCCCGCGCTCGACCAACGTCGCGCACTATGCGCAGATCGTCAAGGAAAAGGCGACGCTGCGCAATCTCATCCATTCGGCCAACAAGATCGTCTCCAGCGCCTACGCCGCCGATGACGAAGCCGACGCCGTGCTCGACCGGGCGCAGCAGGAAATCTTCGCCATCGCCGAAGACCGTATCCACAGCGGCTTCGTATCGATGGAGCAGCTCGTCAAGGACGGCTTCGAGACCGTCGAACGGATTCAGGCGCAGAAGGGGCTCGTAACCGGCGTGCCCACGGGCTTCGCCGACATCGACGGCCTGACGGCCGGGCTGCAGCCGGCCGATCTCGTCATCGTTGCCGCGCGGCCGTCGATGGGCAAGACGGCCTTCGCGCTCAACGTCGGCCTGCACGTCGGGACTCGGGGGGAGCAGACGGTCGGCATCTTCAGTCTCGAGATGGCCAAGGAACAGATCTTCCTGCGGATGCTGACGGCCGAGGCGGACGTCGACGCCCACCGGCTCCGCACCGGCATGCTCAGCGACAGCGACTGGAGCGGCCTTTCCGCCGCGCTGGGCAGGCTGGGGCAGGCCCGCGTGTTCGTCGACGACACGCCGGCGATCGGCGTGCTCGAGATGCGCGCCAAGAGTCGTCTTCTCAAGGAAACACAGGGCCTGGACCTGATCATCATCGACTACATCCAGTTGATGCAGGGCCGCGGCCGGTTCGAGAACCGCACGCAGGAGCTCGCCGCGATCTCGCGCAGCCTGAAGGGGCTTGCCAAGGAGCTCAACGTGCCGGTGGTGGCGCTCTCGCAGCTCAGCCGCGCGCCGGAATCGCGTGCGGACCGCCGGCCGCAACTGTCCGACCTGCGGGAATCGGGCGCGCTGGAGCAGGACGCGGACGTCGTCATGTTCATCTTTCGTGAAGAGATGTACGACGAGAAGCCCGAGAACTCCGGCCTGGCGGAGGTCATCATCGGCAAGCAGCGCAACGGGCCGACCGGGACGGTGAAGCTGGCGTTCCTCAAGCAGTACACGCGCTTCGCCAACCTCAGTCCCGAAGCGTCGTGATTCGGACCCTCCACCGGGAATCCTCGCAGGCCGTGGTCCGACCGACATTCGCCCGGATCGACCTCGCGGCGCTGCAGGCCAACTATCGCGCCGTGCGCGCTTTCGTCGCCCCGCCCGCCGGCGGCGCGCAACCGCCGGCGGTCATCGCAGTCGTCAAGGCCAATGCGTACGGCCACGGCGCGGCCGCCGTGGCCCGCGCCCTGGAGGAGGCCGGCGCCGCCATGCTGGCCTGCGCGGACATCGAGGAAGGCGTACACCTCCGCCGCGCCGGCGTGCGGATACCGATTCTCGTATTCGGTGCGCTCAGCGTCAGCGACCTCGGCGGCGTGTTCGAGCACGACCTCACGCCGACGGTGTCGTCGCCGTCGGCGGCGCGGGCGCTGCACACCGTCGCGGCCCGGCGCGGCGTCCGGCTCCGCTGCCACTTGAAGATCGATACCGGCATGAACCGGTTCGGTTTCCGCTACGACAACCTGCGGGCGACGCTGCCCGCCGTGCTCGCCAGCCGCAATCTCGTCTTCGACGCGATCTATACCCACTTCGCCACCGCCGAGGAGGCCGCGTCGCCGCTGTTCGAGCAGCAGCAGCGGCGGTTCGACGCGGCGGCAGCCGCGTTGCCGGAGCTCGGTCTCGCCGTCCGGCGGCGTCACGCCGCCAACAGCGCCGCGTTGCTGGGCGACCGGCGGACCTGGCTCGACGCCGTGCGGCCCGGCCTGTTGCTGTACGGCGCGTTCCCCTCCGGCGCCCCCGAGCCCGCCGCGCCGCGCCTCCGGCCCGTGATGTCGCTGCACAGCCGGATCGTGGCGGTCAAGGGCATGCGGCCGGGCGAGTCGTGCGGTTACGGGGCGCGGTTCACGGCCTCCCGGCCGCTGCGCATCGCCGTCGTTCCGGCCGGCTACGCGGACGGGCTGGACGTGCGGATGGCCGGGGCCGGCGCCGTGCTCGTCCGCGGGCAACGCGCGCCCATCGTCGGGTCCGTATGCATGGATTCGATCACGATCGACGTCAGTGCGATCGACGTCAGCCCGGGCGACGAAGTGGTACTGATGGGTGCACAGGGCGACGACAGCATCGGCGTCGGCGAAGTGGCGCGGTGGATTGGTACGGTGCCGCATGAGATCCTGTGCCGCACGGGCAGCCGGATCGAGCGCGTCTATTCCGGCGCCGACGCGGGGGAGCCGGCGGCGGGATGAAGGAGCCGAGAACCGTTTTCGTCTGTCAGGCGTGCGGCGCGCAGGCGCGCAAGTGGTTCGGGCAGTGTCCCGAGTGCGCCGCGTGGAACACCCTGGTGGAGGAAGCGGCTCCCGCGGTGCCGGACGGGGCAGCCGGGTCCGCGCGCGCGGCGGGGAGCGCCACAGCCCAGCGCTACGACCAGATCGAGACGGTGGGCGCCGAGCGCCTGGCGAGCGGCATCGGCGAGCTCGACCGGGTGCTCGGAGGCGGGATAGTCCCGGGCTCGGCCGTGTTGCTGGGCGGCGAGCCGGGCATCGGCAAGTCGACGCTGCTGCTGCAGATGGCGGCGGCCGTTGCGCGCACGCTCGGCCCCGTCCTGTACGCCTCGGGCGAAGAGTCGGTGCAGCAGTTGAAGATGCGCGGCGATCGGCTGGGGCTGGGTGCACCGCCGCTGTATCTGCTGGCGGAAACCTGTCTCGAGCGCATTCTCGACGAGGCGGCGCGCGTCAAGCCGGTCGTGCTGATCGTCGATTCGATCCAGACGGTCTTCTCGCTCAAGCTGCAGTCGGCGCCCGGCAGCATCGGCCAGGTGCGGGCGGCGGCGGCGGAGCTGCTGTTCACGGCCAAGGGCCGGGATCTGCCGACGTTTCTCGTGGGCCACGTGACGAAGGACGGCAGCCTGGCCGGACCGAAGGTGCTGGAGCACGTGGTCGATACCGTGCTGTATTTCGAAGGCGAGCGGCATCATTCCCACAGGGTGATCCGCGCGGTCAAGAACCGCTTCGGCGCGATCAGCGAGCTGGGGGTCTTCGACATGACGGGATCCGGCCTGCGCGGCGTGGCCAACCCGTCCGAGCTGTTCCTTGCCGAGCGCGTCTCGAATGTCCCGGGTTCGGCGGTGCTATGCTCCATCGAAGGCTCGCGGCCAATCCTCGTCGAAGTACAGGCGCTCGTGAGCAGCGGGGCCTACGGAACAGCCCGGCGCACCGCCAGCGGACTCGACCAGAACCGCCTGTCGCTGCTGCTCGCGGTGCTCGAGAAGCGCGCCGGCCTCAGCCTGGCCGGGGAGGACGTATTCCTCAACATGGCCGGCGGGTTGACGGTCAACGAACCCGCGGCCGACCTCGGGGTGATTGCCGCGGTGGCCTCCAGCCTGCGGAATCGGCCGGTGCGATCCGGCACCGCCGTCTTCGGCGAGGTCGGTCTGGCGGGGGAGGTGCGCGGAACGACGCGCGCGTCGCTGCGGCTCGGCGAGGCGGCGCAGCTCGGTTTCACGCGCTGCGTCATGCCGGCCGGCAACTGCGCACCCGCACCCGGCGCCGGCGGTTGCGAGCAGGTGGGAGTCGCGTCCGTCGCGGAGGCGCTCGAGGCGCTGATCGAGTAATGCTCCCGCCCTTTCACTGGTGGCGCACCGTGTTCTGGCTGATACCTGCGATCAGCGTGTACACCGTCGTGCTCGGCGGCCTGTCGCTCGCGTCGAGCCTCGTTGACGGCAGCGGCAATACGGCCCACCGCTGCGCCCGCGCCTGGTCGCGGCTGATCCTGCTGACGACGGGCGTCCGCGTGCGGGTGGAGGGGCTGGAATCGCTGCCGCGCGACGGCGCCTGCATCTTCGTTTCGAACCACCAGAGCATCTACGACATCCCGATTCTGTTCTGGGCGCTGCCGCTTCAGTTGCGCATCATCGCCAAGGCGTCGCTCGGCCGCTTCCCGGTGCTGGGCTGGCATCTGCGCTGCACGGGGCACCTGCTGGTGGAGCGGGAGCGCACCGGCGCGGCGACGCTGAAGCACGTGGCGGCGATGACGGCCGGCGGCCAGTCGCTCATCGTTTTTCCGGAGGGCACGCGGAGCCGTGACGGCCGCGTGGGGCCGTTCAAGCGGGGACTGTTCCTGATGGCGATTGAAGCCGGTCTGCCGATCGTGCCGGTATCGGTTGCCGGCAGCCGCCACGTGATGCTGAAGGGGCGCCTGATGACCTGTCCCGGCGACGTGGACGTGGTCGTGCACGAACCTATCGAGACGCGGGGCATGAGCCGCGCCGGAGCACGCGGCCTGGCGGATCGTGCCCGCGACGTCGTGGAGCAGCAAGCTGCCTGATTTGATTTCAGCCATCATTGCCGCGGGCGGACGGGGCGCAAGGCTCGGCGGTCCGGTCCACAAGCAGTTGCTCACCATCGGCGGGCGCACGCTGCTGGAGCGCAGCGTCGCACCGTTCGATGCCAGTGAGCGCATAGGCGAGATCGTCCTCGTGCTGCCGCCGGAGCTGCTGGCGTCTCCCCCCGATCTGATACGCCGGATCCGAACGCCGGTACGGCTGGTCGCCGGCGGCGCCCGCCGCCAGGATTCCGTGGTGGCGGGGTTGGCCGCCATTGCGCCGGCGAGCGAGATCGTGGTGATTCACGACGCGGCCCGGCCGTTCTGCGCGCCGGACCTGATCGATCGGACGATCTCCGCGGCGGTCGAGTCGGGCGCGGCTACGGCGGCGCTGCCCGCGTTCGATACGGTGAAGGAAGGCCGCCTCGCGGAGGGCGTTGCGGTGGTCGGCGCAACGCTGCCCCGCGAGCGCATCTTTCTGGTGCAGACGCCGCAGGCGTTCCGGGTGGGTCTGCTGCGCGACGCGGTGGAGCGCGGCAGCGGCGGACCCGAGGCGACCGACGAAACCACGCTCGTCGAGCGCGCCGGCCACCCGGTCCGTCTGGTGCAGGGCGACGTGCGCAACTTCAAGGTGACGAGCCCGGACGACCTGGCGCTTGCCGAGCGGATTGCGGCGGCCGGACCGTTCGAAACACGTGTCGGCCTCGGATACGACCTGCACCGGTTCGTGGACGGACGGCCGCTGGTGCTCGGCGGCGTCTCCATACCCTCCGCGCGCGGCCTGCTGGGGCACTCGGACGCGGATGCCGTCTGTCACGCCGTGACCGACGCCGTGCTCGGCGCCGCGGGCGCCGGCGACATCGGCCAGCGATTCCCCGACGACGACGACCGGTGGCGCGGGGCCGCGAGCATCGAGCTGCTGCGCGATGCCGCGGGAGCCGTCCGCGAGCTGGGGTTCGCGGTCGGCAACGTGGACGTGGTCGTGGTCACCGAGCAGCCGAAGATCCGCGCCTTCGCGCCGGAGATGCGGCAGCGCCTGGCGGAGGTGCTGCACGTCGCGCCGGAGCGGGTGTCCATCAAGGGCAAGACCGGCGAGGGGGTCGGCGAGGTAGGCCGCGGAGAGGCGCTCGTCGCGCACGCCGTCGCCATGCTCACCCGCCCGAGCGACAAGACGTGATCGGAGTCTGGGGCGCAGCTCCAGCGTGATGATGCAGCGCGGTCGAACCTGGTGGTTGAATCTGGTGGTTGAATTTGGAGGGGACGACGAGTACAGCAGCAGTCGGCCCCAGGCCGCGCACAGCGCGGCCCGGCAGGCGCGGCGCGGGGGGACGGGGTCCCCCCTAGCGCCTGCCGGGGGTGTGGGGCGTAGCCCCATCTAACAATTGTCGTCTTCGGCATAAAACCCACCGCGGAATCCCGGCGCGCCGGC
>JAJEEU010000025.1 GCA_022820825.1 Vicinamibacteria bacterium | reverse complement strand
ACCGGGATGCCCTCGCCGACGAGGCGCGGCTGCTTCGCTACCTCCAGCCGCGGGTAGAGGTCGGCATCCCCGACTACGTCTACGAGTCCGCCGACGGCTCGTTCGCCGGCTACCCGATCCTCGTCGGCCGGGAGCTCGACGCCGCCACGTTCGGCCGGCTCTCTGCAGACGAACGGGAGCGGATCGCCGCCCAGCTCGCCGCGTTTCTCACCGCGTTGCACGAGACGCCGACGTCGGTGGCCCGTGACTGCGGCGTATCCGAACAGAACCCACAGCAGGACCACGAGAACCTCGTTCGTGACGTCGAGGCGCTCGTGCTCCCGCGCCTCGCACCACACGAAGCGCATGTCGTCCGCGCTTTCCTTGCGGAGCTGGCCACCGAACTGACGCCCGCCTGTCGGACGGCTCTCGTTCACGGGGATCTGAGCGGCGAGCACATCCTCTGGCACACGGAGAAGCAGCGGGTCAGCGTCATCGACTTCAGCGACCGCTCGATCGGCGACCCCGCCCTGGACTTCGCCGGGCTGCCTGCATACGGACAAGAGTTCGCCGAACGCGTCGTGGGACGGTATCGCGGACCGAAGGAGGCCGGGACGCTCCGGCGGGCGCGGTTGTACTTCCGCCGGGACGCGCTGAAGACGATGGCGGCTGCCCTGCAGGGCTATCCGTGTACCTTCGAGGAAGGCTACACGGAGTTCAGGGCGCGCTTCGAGTGGTAGCGGCGCCATCACTCGACGCTCGGCCAAACAAGTCCTGCCGAGTTTGAACGTCGGAGACGGAGCCCGGCAGCATAGTCAACCTGTCCACGAAAACCGGATCAAGCCCAGCTCGGCGGGTCGCCAGTTTAAGTCGCCGTTGAGGGCACCTGAGTGGTCGTTGCTGGCGGCGGTAGGAGCCCCCGGGGGCCCCCATCGGTCAACCGCTCTACCGCTGCGTGCCATCCGCGCTCACGGTTCCCAGAACGAACACCTCTACATCGTTGCGACCGGCAACCAGGACCTCGTCGGGGATCATGCTCGCGAACATCCACTCCCCTTCCTCAAGAAACGAAACGGTCGTCGCGACCAGCACGCCGTTCACGCCGATCCCCACACTCACCCGTTCGACCAGATCCGCTGTGAACGTCCCCTGCACGTGGACCGGCAGGCTCGCCGAGTCGCGATTGACGTTCTCGAACGCTGACCTGTTCGCGAGCGTTGCCGTTACGGCCCCGTTGGCCGGCGGCTCAAGGCTCGAAACCTCGCGTCCAACCCACGAGCCGTGCGGTCCGACCCCGTACAGCCCGGACTCGAAGTGCAGCAGCTTGTGCTCAAGCCCGAGGTCTTCAAGGTCCGCCGCGTACGTCTCGACCCTCACGCGCTCGTAGTTCCGCTGCACGAAACTCCGGCTCACACGTTCGGGTCCGGAACGGTCCAACAGCGGGCGGCCGTCCAGTTCATACGGGACCGTAGCTCCCAGCGCCTCCGCGATCGTCGGGACGATATCAACGGTTTCGACCATCCGGTCGCTGACGGCGCCCTCAGCTTGATGCGGGAGCTTCACGAACAACGGCACCAACAGGATGTCCGCGAGGTTCGTATCGGTTCGACCGCGGCGCCGCTCCCCGTGCCGCCAGCTTGCGCCGTGGTCTCCGGTAACGATGATCAGCGCCTCGTCGTAGATTCCCAGCCGGTGCATGCGATCCAAGAGATTCCCGATGAACGTATCCACGAACCCGACCTGCAACAGGTGTTGCTGTTGCAGCACGACCGGGAGCCACGGATCGCTGTTGAGGAACAGACGCGCGCCACCTACCTGACGTCCTTGGTAACGCGGCGGCCGGTAGCGCGCCCCGGACGGCACGAACTCGAACGGCATGTGCGGGGTCAACGTGTGCAGGAAGTACAGCCGGCCGCTCGCGTCGGACGTGATGGTCGCAAGGAACCGCCCGAACTCCACCGCCCGGTCGTTGCTGCGGCGGTCACCCTCGACGTTACGAAACCGGCGCCGGTCCGCGAAGCCCCTCCAGTCGCCCACGATCGGCGGCAGGTCCCCAGCCAGCGACTCCGGCGCAAGGATGTGCAGGTACACGACCCCCAAGTCCGCGGCCAAATCCCACAGCGTGTCATGGACCTCCAAATCGTAGGTGCAGGCGCTGGCCGGGCAAAGTTGCAGGAATCTGCCGAACACCGTCATCTGGTAGCTGTCGCTCAGCATCGTGAACAGGTTGTTCGGGTAGTAGCGCAGGGTCGGCACCGCGCCCGGCTCCACCGGGTACCTGCCGCTCACCATCGCGGGAACCGACCAGACGGTCTGGGACGATACGGTGCTGGCGTTGCGGAACCAGGTCGCATTGTCCGCAAGCCTTGCGAAGTTCGGGAACAGTCGCCGGTCGATCTCGCGATCCCGGTTCATCAGGGAGCTTGTCGGCAACTCGTCGAGCACCACGAACACGATCGGTGGCGCGCGCTCCACCTCGGCAGGATTCCCGGCCCCGTCCGCGACTACCACCGCTTCCCGAATGTCGGGGTTCGCGAGAAACAGGACCGGCACCACGACGGCGGCCGGACTCATGGCCGTCAGGAACATCTGCACGGCGCGGTAGTAATGAACCCCAAATGCAACGAGCGCGGCCAGCAGTGCGCTGACCGCAATCAACGTAACCGCATCCATGCCGCTTAGTCTCTTCAACACCGGCAGCAACGTCATGACCCCCAGCACCGTCACGAGTTCGGCGTGGACTACCTTGCCCGCATCCTCGTGGACCCGCGCGAAGATGGCCTCGATCGCGACAAGACCGAGCGGCAACCCCACCCCGAGGATCACCACCAGACCCGCCAACTGGCCTGCCGTCGTGTTGCGCGCCACGAAAAACGCGGGCTCGCGCGACACCACGTCGAAGAGGGGTTGCGCGACGGCCAGCGCCGCAAGCGCGAACAGGTGAAGCGTGTTCTCTGCCGGCATGCGGGTCGTACGGTTGAATGCGTTCAAGCTCCACCGACCACAGCGCACCGCGAAGGGCGCCAGCAAGGACCACGCTGATCGCAGCCAGCCCCAGAGCCGCGCATGAAGCGGAGAGGTCCGGATCAGGTAGTGCCGTACGCCGCAGATGATCACCAGTCCAACCAAGGCCCTCCACGGCGTCGACATCGAGAAGAACGTGCCGATCCGGATGCCACCGAAGATCGCCACTCGCAGCGTGGCGACGGCGAGCAGCAGCGTCAGGCCATCACCGATCTGTGCCCACACGGGCAACCTGGTGTTGGTGTGTTCAGGCGGCGTGCGCATGGCGATCTCGTCCGACGCCCGGCGACCGAAGTTGGTCGCCGGGCCGGTTGTCACGCACGCCTTCCGTCGCTGCGGTAGGGTCTCGCCTATTCCCTGCGGGGACGCAGGTATTCCATTTGACGAGCGACCCGGCGGCAGATTCGCCGCAGCAACGACGGTTGAACCAACGGGCGGAACCTTCGAATCAAAGGCTCCGCAGCGTGCGTGACGGTCAGATCATACCCCATGACATGTCCAGTTACGTCCACGAGCGCCCAGCGGATGTCAGATCCACTTGATGACGCGCGTCTCGCGTTGCTGCTCTCCGACAGGAGGAAACGCGATGTCGATCATGCTCGCCGACACCTACGCGGCACTGAAGGAGGCCGCGCCTCCGACGAAGCGGCGAAGGCTGCGGCCGAGGAGATCGCGCCGTTCGAGAACCGGCTGGCGACCCTGGCGTCGGACCTGAAGCTCGTGAAGTGGATGCTCGGGACCAACCGGGTGGTCAGCACGGGCGTCCTGATCCGCTTGTTTCTAGGAAGGGTCGCTCTGCAACAGCGTGGCTAACACCCTGTCGAAGCGGACCAGCCCCTCCCGCAGCAGGTCGCGGCGACCTCCCAACCCTATCCGCAGGTAGCGGTCCAGGCCGAAGTGGTCGCCAGGGATGATCAGGACCTCCTCAGCTTCACGCAGCCGCGTGGCGAGCGCCATCGAGCCGATATCGTGACTGTAGCGGATGGTCACTCAGGCAACGCGAACGCGATCAACTCCGGAGGGCTGCCGCCGACCGTCAGGGCGATGTACTGCCGGCCGTCGAGCATGTAGGTCATCAGCGTGCCGATCGCGCCGGTCGGCAGGTCGACCGACGCCAGCTCGGCGCCGGTCGCCTTGTCGTAGGCCACGAGCCGCGGACCGTCCGTCGTGCTGCCCGCGGTCAAGGCGATGATGAGCAGCGTGCTGGTCAGCAGCGGCCCGTGGCGGCCGCTGTCGCCGCCCAGGGGCGGCAGGTCCAGATTCCGCAGCCGCGGATGATTGCGAATCCGGTCGCCGTTGCCGAGCGGCGTCATCCAGGCATGGTCGCCGGTGTTCATGTCGATGGCGGTCATGCGGCTGTACGGCGGCTTGAGCAGCGGCAACCCCTGCGGCATCTGCGGGCCGGTCTGAACCCGTCCGGCGAGCCGCTCCGCCTCCGGCGCGCCGTGCGTGTAGGGCACGGTTGCGCCAAGCGCCGGGTCCGGCTCGTACAGCGGGATCAGGAACACCGCGTTCACCGACGGAACGTACAACAGACCGGTTTCGGGATCGACGGCCGCGCCGCCCCGGCTGGCGGCCCCGCCGGCCGGCGGTCGGATGATGGTGCCGCGGTTACCGTCGACCGGCAGGGTCGGCGGCGTGAACAACGGCCCCAGCGTGAAGCCGTCCACGGCCTGGATCGCCATTTCGCGGATCTCGGGCGTGAAGTCGACCAGGTCGTCGATGGCGATGCCCTGGTAGTCGAACGGCGCCGGCCTGGTGGGGAACGGCTGGGTCGGAGACACCACCTCGCCCGGGATGTTGGTCTCCGTGGGCACGGGGCGCTCCTCGATCGGCCACACCGGCTCGCCCGTCACGCGGTCGAACGTATACACGAACGCCTGCTTGCTGATCTGCGCGACCGCCTTGATCGGGCGCCCGTCGACGGTGATGTCGAGCAGGTTCGGAGCCGCCGGAAAGTCGTAGTCCCAGAGGCCGTGGTGCACGGCCTGGAAGTGCCACACGCGCTCTCCGGTCTCGACGTCGACGCAGATCAGCGTTTCGGAGAACAGGTTGTCTCCGAGCCGCTGGCCGCCGTAGTAGTCGTTCGTGGTCGTGCCGGTCGGCATGTACACGTAGCCGAGCTCGTCGTCGCCGCTGAGGTACGACCACACGTTGGCGTTGCCCGAGTAGCGCCACGAGCCGTTCAGCCAGGTGTCGGCGCCGTACTCGTCAGGGCTGGCGGGCACGGTGTGGAAGTCCCAGGCGTGCTCGCCGGTCCGCACGTCCCACGCCCGCACCCAACCCGGCACGGCTTCCCTGGTGATGCGCCGGTCGGCGACCTGCGAGCCGTGGATCAGCTTGTCGCGGACGACTATCGGCGGCGAGTTGATCGAGTACAGCAGGGCGTTCAGGTAGTCACGCTGCGAACGATCGGCGCGCGGCAGGCCGACCATGGCGTCGACCATGCCGCCCTCGCCGAAGTCGTCGCACGGCTGGCCTGTCTGCGCCGCGACGCATACGAGGTAGCCGTTGCCGGTGCCCCAGTAGATGCGTTCGTCGCCGTCACCGTCGGTCCAGTACGTGACGCCGCGTTGGCGCCACGTACTGCTCATGGTCGGCGTGCCCTCTTCGTAGCTCTTCGGGTTGAACACCCAGAGCGTCCTGCCGGTGGCCGCATCGATCGCCACGCCCTGCGACAGCGGCGTGTTGAAGTAGAGCACGCCGCCGACCATCAGCGGAGTCGCCTGAAAGCGGGCGGGGCGGGGCCGGTGGCCCGTGCGGTACAGGTTCGGCGTCTCGGCCTCCAGCGCGTCGACAATCGTGTCGAGCGGCGCCCACCACTCGCCGCCGCCCGGGGTCGTCTTGCTGACGAACTCGTCGACGAGCCGCCAGCGCCAGGCGATTTCGAGGTCGCCGAAGTTATCGCCGTCGATCTGGGTGAGCGGCGAGTACCTGGAGCTGGCGATGTCGCCGGCGAAGCTGCGCCATTCCCCGTTCTCGGTCCCGTATTGCTGCCAGGGCTGCGCGCCCGCCGCGTTCGGCAGGGCGGCCGCCAGCGTAGCGGCCATGCAGGCGACCGCTGCCCTGACGCCGTAAGCGACGCGTCTGGAGAACACTACGGGCATGCCCCTCCCCCGCCGGGCCGCGCCGCGCGCGGCTCGGGTTCTCTACGGCTGCGGGATGATCCGGATGTACGGCAGCGGCGAGCGCCAGCCGTCCGGGTACTTCTCCCGCGCCTCGTCATTCGACACGGCGGGCAGGATGATGACGTCGTCGCCCTGCTGCCAGTTGACGGGCGTCGCCACCTTCTTGCTCGCCGTGAGCTGGCAGGAATCGAGCAGCCGCAGCACCTCGTCGAAGTTGCGCCCCGTGCTCATCGGGTAGGTCAGCGTCGCCTTGATCTTCTTGTCCGGTCCGATCACGAACACCGACCGCGCGGTGGCGTTGTCGGCGGGCGTCCGGCCCTCGCTGGTGTCGCCGGCGTCGGCGGGCAGCATGTCGTACAGCTTGACGACCTCCAGCCGGGGATCCCCGATCAACGGATAGTTGACGGCATGCCCCTGGGACGACTCGATGTCCTGCGACCACTTCTCATGGTTGCTCACGCCGTCGACGCTGATGCCCAGAACCTTGCAGTTGCGCTTCTCGAACTCGGGCTGCAGGCCGGCCATGTAGCCGAGCTCGGTGGTGCATACCGGCGTGAAATCCTTCGGGTGCGAGAACAGGATGGCCCACCCGTCGCCGATCCAGTCGTGGAAGTTGATCGCCCCCTGCGTCGTCTCGGCGTTGAAGTTCGGTGCTTCGTCGTTGATCCTGAGTGCCACGTTTCCTTACTCCTTCTTGCAGCGGCGCGCCGGAGCTGTCAGTCGAGCGTCCACAAGGTGAGCGTCGAGATGTCCTTGACGTACAGCCGGTTGCCCACCAGCGTCGGCTGCGTCCACGTC
Organism: Vicinamibacteria bacterium; assembly: GCA_022820825.1. Classification (GTDB taxonomy): domain Bacteria; phylum Acidobacteriota; class Vicinamibacteria; order Vicinamibacterales; family UBA8438; genus JAAXGX01. Next base: position 1,321 of record JAJEEU010000025.1, on the reverse strand, counting down.
ACGCTGTCGGCGACCTCGTAGCTCGCCACCACGTCGAGACCGCTGCGGCTGGCGCTGACGACCAGCAGCTCCGCGTCGTCCTGCAGCGACAGGAACGTGTTCCCCGAGCGCAGGATGGACGCGTTCTCCGCCTGGCGGGGACTGCCGGTCCACAGCACCTCGCCGGTCTCCAGGTCGAGGCCGAAGTACTGGCCGCTGTTGAGATAGGACAGCCCGAACAGCACGCCGTCGCTCACGACCCCGTTCGTCATGTGCAGCGCCACCTCGCTGGTATGCCAGACGTCCTCGGTCGTCCACGCGTCGCCTTCGCGCAGCACGCGGTACGCCGTGATGCCGCCGCCGCGGCCGGTCTGCAGCAGGATGTCCCCGTAGCGGACCGGCGTCTGCGACGTGGTGTCGTACTCGGTCGTGAACGGCCGGCGCCACAACAACTCGCCGGTCGCCACCGCCACGCCGACGACGTTGGCCTGCGTGTACGTCACCACCTGCCGGACGCCCTCGATCTCCATCACGCGCGGCGATCCATACGCGGGCCCGTCGCCGCTCCAGCTCCAGCGGACATCGCCGGTCGCCGTGTCGTAGGCGGTCAGCGCGCCGTCGTCATGTCCGCCGACATGGAAAATCACGATGTCGCCGTCCACCACCGGCGACATCGCGGTGTGGTACAGCGGCTCGACGGGCGTGCCGGGGACCTGCCACAGCAGCTCTCCGCCGTCCGCGTCGAAGGCGCTCACGATGCCGCTCATGCCGAGCGTGAACAGCCGGCCGTCCGCGTACGCCGGGGTCGACTTGGGGCCCGGTCCGTGCGGATTGGTGGCCGGATTCATCTCGAACGGCGCCGGGTAGCCTGATCGCCAGATCTCCTCCCCCGTCGCCGGATCGAGCGCCAGCATCACCTCGTCGTCGCCCTGGCGCACGAACAGGTAGAGGTGGTCGCCGACCAGCAGCGGCGTCGCGTAGCCCGAACCGACGTCGATCGTCCACTGCTTCCGCAACGCGTCCGGCCAGGCCGCGGGCACGTCGAACGCGGCCGCCACGCCGTCGCGGTTCGGTCCGCGCCACTGCGTCCAGTCCTGCGCGGCGGCGGCGGGCACGAACGCTCCCGGCGCGAGGAGCGCAACCACGGCGGCAGCCGCAGCGAGCCTCTGCATCGTGATCATGTGCTTCATTTCCTATCTATGACAGGCCGATGAGCCTGGCGCCGATGGTGACGCCGAGGAACAGTCCCATCGAGGTCAGCGCGACCACCTTCGGCCACACCCCGCCCTCTTCCACCGTCTCGCTCGCCAGCACCCGCCGCCGGATCGTGTAGATGAACACG
>JAJEEU010000044.1 GCA_022820825.1 Vicinamibacteria bacterium | reverse complement strand
GCGTCGCACCGAGAGCGGCGAGGCGCGCGGCTGACAAGGCGCGAAGAGCGAGCATATTCGAAGATATGTGAGCGATGAGCAACGCCGTCAGGCGTGATGCATCGTCGTTCGAATGCAGCGGGACTTTTGCCACGGGCTGTTAAGGCTCCAGGTCCTCCCGCACCACGACGTACTTCCCCTTGATGGCCGCAAGGGCCGCGGCGTTCATTTCCGTCCGTTGCTCGTCGAGGAAGTCGACGCGCACCTCCTCGCGCACCTCGGCCAGCGGCCGCTCGCGGCCGGGATCGCTCTGCTCGACGTACACCAGGTGCCAGCCGTAGCCGGACCGCAGGGGGCCGTGCCAGGCGCCCGGCGGAAGCTCGAAGACGGCGGTCGCCAGCTCCGAGTGGCCGAACGTCCGTGACAGGCCGGCGGCGTCCAGCGCTACATAGCGGCCCCGGCCCGGGAAGGCGTCGCCGTCCGCGGGCGGTTCGGCAGCGGGCCGGCCGGAAGGCCCGTCCCGCAGCGTCACCGCCATGCCGGCGGCGCGCGCGTGCGCCGCGGCGTCTCCGCCGCTGTCGGGCGAGAAATACAGGTGCCGCAGCGTCACGCGCGCCGGCTCGGCGTAACGTTCGGCGTGCCGCCCGTGGAAGGCCCGGAGCGCGGCCTCGTCCGGCTCGGCCGGCAGCGCGACGTCCTCCTGCAGGAACTGCAGCTTCTGCACCACGCGCCGGCGGACGATCTCGTCATCCACGTCGAGACCCATCGCCACGCCCTCGCGGTAGAGGATCTCCTCCTCGATGTGCCGTTCCACCAGGTGATCCAGCTCGCCCGCGGTCGGCGGCCGCCCGAACTGCCACTCGTAGCCGGTTGCAATCCGCCGCACGTCGTCGGGTCCGACGGTGACGCGGTACTGCTCCGGCGTGTCGTCGAGCACGCCTCTGATCAGGAAGATGAGCAGGCCGAGCGCGACGAAGTGGAAGAACGGCTCGCGCGCCAGCGCGCGAAGCCGCGGCGGCAGGGCGATGGGGGTCTTCCGCGCGTGCAGCGCAGGCACGGGGAAATGTTATTGCACGTCGCGCCGGCGCCGCATTCAGGCGGCTACCGTGATGACGACCTTGCCGCGCGCGCGTCCCGTTTCCACATACCGCAGCGCGTCCGGCACGCCGCTCAACGGATAGCGCCGGTCGATGACCGGGGCGACCTTGCCCGTTTCCAGCAGCCCGGTCAGGTAGACCAGATCCTCGGTGGTGGTTTCCGACGCCAGGAATCTGAATTTTCGGCTTCCGGCCATCGAAGCCAGCGATCCGGCCAGCATCACCTCGAACGGGCGCGCCGTCGAGCCGCCAATCATCACGTACGTGCCGCCGCCGCGGATCACGCGCCGGAAGTCGAAGATCGAGCGGTACGCCGCGGCGTCCAGGACTAGGTTGTAGTCTCGCTCGTCGCGCGTGAAATCTCCCCGCGTGTAGTCGACCACGCGCTCGGCGCCGAGCGAGCGCACCAGCTCCACGTTGCGCGTGCTGCACACACCGGTCACCCCGGCCCCAATGGCCTTGGCGATTTGTACGGCGAACGTGCCCACGCCGCCGGATGCGCCGTTGACGAGCACTTTCTGGTCCCGCCGCAATGGGCCTGCCAGGCGCAGGCCGCGCAGGGCGGTGACGGCCGCCATCGGCACCGCCGCCGCCTGCTCGAAGGAGAGGTTGCCCGGCTTCGGCGCCACGCGGGCCGCGGGTACACAAACGTATTCGGCAAACCCGCCGCAGTCGGGACTCTCCCCGAACACCTCGTCGCCCTGCTGAAACTGCGTGACGCCGGCGCCAACCGCCGCGACCTGCCCCGCGACATCCTGGCCGAGCACCGGGTGTTTGGGTGTCAGCAGACCGTAGCCCATCAGGCGGATGAGGAACGGGTCGGCCCGCAGGATACGCCAGTCGCCCGGATTCGCCGACGCCGCGTGTACCCGCACCAGCACTTCGCCGGCACCGGGCGCCGGCGTCGGAACCTCTGCGAGTCGCAGGACATCCGGGGCGCCGTACCGATCCCGAACGACTGCACGCATGCGCGAAATGGTAGCCTCACTCGCAAGGGGCAATCAGACGATGGCGTACCCTGCACGCGCGTACCACCTGCTCTCCGTTCTCGCCGCCGCCTTGACGGTCGCCGGTGGACTCCCCGTCGTGTTCGCCCAGCAGGGCGGCGGCTACGAACGGGCCGACATCGAGCGTGGGGCCCAGTTGTACGACGCGTTCTGCTCCAACTGCCACGGCGCCGAAGGTGACGGCGTCGGGAACGTCAACCTCCAGGCCGGGCAGTTCCGCCAGGCGTCCACCGACCAGAACTTCAGGCGGATTCTCACGCGGGGGATCCCGGGAACGGCCATGCCGCCGGGCGACTACGACGACGGCGAGCTGCTCGCGATCATCGCTTACGTGCGCAACATGCGCGACTACGACGGCGGCGTGGTCACGCTTGGCGACGCGGACCGGGGGCGCGTCGTCTTCGAAGGCAAGGGCGACTGCATGCGGTGCCACCGGGTGGCCGGCGCCGGCTCGCGGCTGGCGCCGGACCTGACCGCGATCGGGGCGATCCGTGGCGCCGGGTCCATGCGGGAGACGCTCATCGACCCCTCCGGATCGATGCTGCCCTTCAACAAGCCGCTGCGCGTCGTGACGCGGGACGGGGAAACCGTCACCGGCCGCCGACTCAACGAAGACACCTACATGCTCCAGCTCCTCGATGAGGAGGAACGTCTCAGGTCGTTCGACAAGACCGACCTGCGGGAGCTGACGGTGCTCACGACATCACCGATGCCCTCGTACGCCGAGACGTTGACCGAGACCGAGCTGGCGGATCTGCTCGCCTATCTCGTCACGCTGAAGGGACTCTAGAACGCAATGACCCCGAGAACGCAGCGACCCGCGATCGTGTTCACCGGCTTGACTCTGATTCTGGCCGGTTTGCTGCCGGCGCCGGCGCTCGGCCAGGTGACGTTCGAGCGCCTCGTCAACGCGGCGGACGAGCCGCACAACTGGCTGACCTACTCGGGCACCTACGCGAGCCTGCGCCACAGCACGCTGAGCCAGGTCACGCGGGCGAACGTTGCCGACCTGGAGCTGAAGTGGGTCTTTCAGGCGCAAAGAGCGCTCAACTTCCAGGCGACGCCGCTCGTCGTGGACGGCATCATGTACCTGACCCAGCCGCCCAACGACGTGGTCGCGCTCGACGCCCGCACCGGACGTGTCTTCTGGGTCTACGAGCACGCGCCGTCGAGGGGCGGGGGTTCGAACCGCGGCCTCGCCATTCACGGCGACACGCTGCTGATGGGCACGGTCGACGCGATGCTCGTGGCCGTGGACGCGAAGAGCGGCGGGCCGCTGTGGCGGGTGCAGGTCGCCGATCCGGCGCTCGCCTATTCGATCAGGCACGCGCCGCTGGTCGTCAAGGACACGGTGATCGTCGGCACGTCCGGCGGTGACCAGGGCGTGCGCGGTTTCCTGGCCGCCTACGACGTTCGGACGGGAGACGAAATCTGGCGCTTCTACACGATTCCCGCTCCCGGCGAGCCCGGGTCCGAAACGTGGGAGCCGTGCACCCCGGACCTGCCGGCCTGTGATCCGGACGCCTGGATGCACGGCGGCGGGGCAGTCTGGTTGACCGGCTCCTACGACCCCGAGACGAACCTGACGTTCTGGGGCGTGGGCAATCCGGGGCCCAACTACTCGTACTATCAGCGCCCGGGGGACAACCTCTACGCCAGCTCCGTGGTCGCGCTCGACGCCGATACCGGGGAGCTCGCCTGGCACTTCCAGTTCACGCCGGGCGACCGCTACGACTACGACGCCCTGCAGATCCCCGTCCTCGTCGATCTCGACATCGGCGGGACAACCGTCAAGGCGATGCTGTGGGCGAACCGCAACGGCTTCTTCTACATCCTCGACCGCGTCACGGGTCGGTTCCTGCGGGGGCAGGCGTTCTCGCGAGTCAACTGGGCGAGCGGGCTCGACGACAGCGGGCGGCCGATCCAGACGCCGCAGGGACCCAATGCGCCGACCTATCCCGGCAAGCAGGGGGCCACGAACTGGTATTCGCCGTCCTACAGTCCGCGAACCGGCCTCCTGTATCTCTCCACCTGGGAGAACTACGCGACGATCTTCGACTCGGCCGCGGTGGAGTACGCGCCGGGTCAGCTCTACACCGGCAGCCGCAACCGCAGCCTGGTCAAGGGGGTGCCCGAGCCGCCCGAGGTGGGCCGCGGGCACATCAACACCTGGACGAAGGAGGTCGGGTCGGGCGCCGTCATCGCCTACGACCCCCTGACGGGCGAGACGGTGTGGAAGTGGGAGACGTTCGACGTCATCAACAGCGGCGTGCTGACGACGGCGACGGATCTCGTGTTCGTGGGCAGCCGCGAGGGTTACTTCCAGGCGCTGGATGCCCACACCGGCGAGGTGCTGTGGCGGGCAATCACGGGCGGCAACACGCTGGCGGCGCCGATTAGCTACGAGGTGAACGGTCAGCAACTGGTGGCGGTCGCCAGCGGGCATTCGTTGTTCGTCTTCGGCTTGCGGTCCCCGTAGAGCAGGAGGTTCAGATGTGCCCTCGTGTCCTCGCGACGTTGCCGGTGCTGCTGATATCCCTGCTGGTCGTACCGGGCCACGCCGTCGGGCAGGGGCCGGCGGCCGTGGGTAGTTCGTGGTCAGTGCCCCGAACCCCCTGGGGCCATCCGGACCTGCAGGGTACCTGGTCCAACGCCACCAGGACGCCCATCCAGCGGCCCACCGAGTTGGAGGGGAAGGAGACCTTCACGGAGGAAGAATGGGCGGAACGGAACCACAGACCGAATCCGAATGAGGGCGGGATCTCGGCGACCATGCCGACCGGCTTCTACAACGACTTCTGGTTCGAGCAGGGGCCGCTCTACAGGCGCACCTCCCTCATTCTGGACCCACCGGACGGGAGGTTGCCGCCGGTGACGCCGGCAGAGCAGAACCGCCTGGTCGAACGCATCGATTCGTATGTGAGCGCGGCGAACGCTGACGTTTCGATCGACCCGTGGGAGGACCTGAGCGCCTACGACCGGTGCATTACACGTGGAATGCCGGGCTTGATGACGCCGTTTCCCTACAACCACTACTACCAGGTTCTGCAAACGCCGGACTACGTCGCGATCGTGGTCGAGATGATCCACGATGCGCGGATCATCCCGCTGGACGGGCGGCCTCGCCTGCCGCCAACCATGCGGCAGTGGCTGGGAGATTCCCGTGGTTGGTGGGACGGGAACACCCTGGTTGTCGAAACCACGACCTTTCCCGAGCAGGTGTACGGGCGGGCGGTCATCGGGGCCGACGAGACCGTCTTCGGCGGAGACGACCATCACGTGGTCGAGCGCTTTACGCGCGTCGCCGTCGACACGATCGACTACCGGGTCACGGTCACCAATCCTGCGGTGTGGACCGATCCCTGGACCGCCGCGATACCCATGCATGCGGTGGAGCAGACGCTCTTCGAGTATGGATGTCACGAGGGGAACTATGGACTCCCGAACATCCTGAGCGGGAACCGCGCCAGGGAGGCGGAGCAGCGATGATCAGTCTCGCGCCGGCGGCACGTACCAGATGGCCGACGACCAGGCGCGCTCCTGGATGGTGGGCGGGGCGTCGGGCGGGTGCGGCCGGCCCAGCTCGAGCGCTACGATAAGCGACCAGCGGGGCGTGGGGATTTCGAGCACCCGCAGGTAGTAGACGGCCGGCACGTCGGGGTCGAACGCCGGGTCCTCCCACACGGCCGCAAGCTGCGTGGCGCCGACGGTGTTCGTATAGGTGGCGGTCGAGAGGTCGACCGTGTTGCCGACGGCGGGCGCCCGGCCGGTGGCGGGATCGACGGTACGCCCGTCCGCAAGCGCGACGTCGTGCACCTGGTCCCGGTAGCCGTCGCCGTCGCGCCACACCTTGACGATCTGCGCCCGGTCGAGGTTGGCGCCGTCGGGGTCCTTCACCGCCCGCAGGACGAACCGCGGCGCGCCGCCGTCTCCGGGACGCGCCGGCAGGTCGCCGCCCATCGGCACGCCGGCCGCGTACGCCGCCTGGACCCAGTCCGGCCGGTCCGGCAGGTCGTCCGCATAGTCCCAGCCGCCGAAGAAGCGGATGTTCAGCCGCGTGCCCGAGGTGGCGTACGTCTCCTTGCGGCGCAGCGCGTCGTAGATCGCCTCGCGCGTATTCGACTCGGCCCACACGCCGGCCAGGCCGCCCGAGCCGGTGGCCATCCCGCCGGCGGGGATCTCGGGCTCGCCGATGCCGAACATGCTCTCGACGTGTTCGCGGGGCGCCTCGAAGTCGGCCGCCACGCCGTTGAACGCCTTGGAGCCGTACACGGCGTCCTCGCCTTCCTCGGATAGCCCGCTGTGGTAGTCGCTCGCGCCGATGACGCCCATCTTGTACGGATTGGCGCCAGCGCGCTCCCCGATCACCAGTCCCCGGCCGTACGCGTCGCGGATCGTGCTGCCCGCGGGGTCGCTGCGGCGCCCGTCGAAAGTCATGTCCCACAGCTCGAAGCTCGCGAACTCGTCGTTGGGCGCCAGCGCCGGGTGCACCTCCGACTGGCCCTTCATCTGCGCGATCTCGCTGACCGGCTCGTTGAGCAGCCGGCGGCGGGCGTACGCCTCGTCGATCGGCCGGCCGTCGCTGTCCGTCCAGTCGTACATCACGCCGTTGCTGGTATTGCCGTTGTGCGGGATGACCAATCCCTCGACGCCGCGCTCGCGGTGCTGCTCCAGGTACGACCAGAGGTCCTCCGGCCGCTGCGAATCGCGGCTGGAGAAGGGCAGCGGCGCCGTGTCGCCGCGGAAGATCACGTTGCGGTGGATGGGGCCGCCCGCGCCGTCGCTGGTCGTGTTGTCCGTGGTCCATTCGTAGGCGATGAAGGTCGTGAATTCGCCGGGTTCATAGAAGACGTTGGCCGCGTCCACGATGCGCTCCCACGCCGAGCGGCTCAGGGAGGCGATATCGAATCCCGGCACGTCGCCGGCGGTCAGCGCTCCGATCGTCCGCAGGCCGGCGCCGCCCCACGTGCTGCGCCGGGGACCGGCCCGGAACTCGCGGCCGACAGCGCTCGTCGCGAGCGCGGAACCCGGGTCCTCCATCGCCAGTCCGGAGCCGAGGAGCACCCCGTGGTCGGTCACCGCCATGAAGTCGAGCGGCCGCCGCCGCCGGATCGGCTCGCCCATGAACGATATTTCATCGCCGCGTGCGAAACGGTAGGCGTCCTCGGGACCCAGCCGGGTGCCGAACATCCAGTACGCATCCATCGACAGCATGGTGTGGACGTGCAGGTCGCCGAAGTACACGTCCCGCTCCACGTTGGCGGGGACGGCGCCGCCGGCTGCCGGAGGCGGTCCGGCGGGCGGCGCGGGCGGCTCCGCGCAGCCGGCCGCAAGCAGCAACAGCGCCGGGACCACCGAGGTTGCAGGCGCCTTCATGGGGCGTTCCCGACGCCTACTCGGGCGGCACGTACCAGATGGCGGATGACCACGCGCGCTCCTGGATGGTCAGCGGCTGGTCGGCCGGGTGTGGCCAGCCGAACCTGAGCGACACGAACAGCGACCAGCGCGGCGTGGGGATCTCGATCACGCGCAGGTAGTAGACGGCCGGGATTGCCGGGTCGAAATCCGGGTCCTCCCACACGCCCGCGAATTGCGTTGCCCCGATGGTGTTCGTGTAGGTCGCATTCGACAGGTCGACGGTGTTGCCGACGGCCGGCACCGCGCCCGTGGCCGCATCGGCGGCGCGCCCGTCCGACAGGGCGACGTCGTACACCTGGTCCTGGTAGCCGTCGCCGTCGCGCCATACCTTGACGATCTGCGCCCGGTCGAGGTTGGCGCCGTCGGGGTCCTTCACGGCCCGCAGCACGAACCGCGGCGCGCCGCCGGCCGCCGGCTGCGCGGGTAGGTCGCCGCCCATCGGTACGCCGCCGGCGTACGCCGCCTGGATCCAGTCCGCCCGGTCCGGCAACCCGTCGGCGTAGTCCCAGCCGCCGAAGAAGCGGATGTTCAGCCGCGTGCCCGACGTGGCGTAGGTCTCCCGGCGCCGCAGCGCGTCGTAGATCGCCTCGCGCGTATTCGACTCGGCCCATACGCCTGCCAGGCCGCCGGAGCCGGTGGCGGTGCCGCCGGCCGGGATCTCCGGCTCGCCCAGTCCGAACATGCTTTCGACGTGCGCTTCGGGCACGTCCACGCCGGCGGCGAACCCATTGACTCCCTTGGAGCCGAAGACGACGTCCTCGCCCTCTTCGGTCAGCGCGCCGTGGTAGTCGCTCGCGCCGATCACGCCCACCTTGTACGGGTTGACGCCGGTGCGCTCCTCGATCACCATGCCGCGCCCGTAGGCGTCGCGGATCGTGCTGCCCGCGGGGTCGCTGGGGCTGCCGTCGAAGCGGATGTCGTACAGCTCGAAGCCGGCGAACTCGTCGTTGGGCGCCAGCGCCGGATGGACCTCCGACTGGCCCTTCATCTGCGCGATCTCGCTGACCGGCTCGTTGAGCAGCCGGCGGCGGGCGTACGCCTCGTCGATCGGCCGGCCGTCGCTGTCGGTCCAGGCGTACATCATGCCGTTGCTCATGTTGCCGTTGTGCGGGATGACCATGCCTTCGATGCCACCGGCGCGGTGCCCTTCCAGGTAGGTCCACAGGTCTTCGGGGCGCCGCGAATCGAGCGACGAGAAGGGCAGCGGCGCGGTGTCGCCGCGGAAGATCACGTTGCGGTGGATCGGGCCGCCGCCGTCCTGCGAGAACGTCGTGTCGGTCGTCCATTCGTAGGCGATGAAGGTGGTGAACCGGCCCGGCTCGTAGAAGTCGTTCGCGGCGTCAATCAGCCGCTCCCAGGCGGAGCGGCTCACCGGCGCGATGTCGAAGCCGGGCACCTCGCCCGCGGTCTGCGCCCGCCAGGCCCGGAATCCGGCGTCATTGCCCCGCCCACGGCCGGCGCGCCACGCGCGGCCGACCTCGCTCGTCGCCAGCACGGAATCCGGATCCTCCATGGCCATGCTGGAGCCGATGATCTGGCCGTGGTCCGTCACCGCCATGAAGTCGAGCGGCCGCCGCCGCCGGATCGGCTCGCCCATGAACATCACTTCCTCGCCGCGGGCGAAGCGGTACGCGTCTTCCGGCCCCATCCGGGTGCCGAACAGGTAGTACGCGTCCATCGACAGCACGGTGTGGAGGTGCAGGTCGCCGAAGTAGACGTCGCGCTCCGGATTGACCGGCACCGCCGTGCTCTCCTCCGCGGGAGGTTCCAGTGGCGGCGCGGGCGGTTCCGCGCAGCCGGACGCCAACGTCAGGATCGCTGCGGCCATCGAGACCGTCCCTGCACGGTGTCGTGTCGTCATGCGCGGTAGGTTGGCATACGAGCGGGAAGCGCACAAGTACCGGGTTAGCATTGCGGGGTAATATCGTGCACGCATGCACGGCAACCGGCGGTCTTCGTCCGGCGCACTACGCATGCACGCGATCCGCGCCGCCGCCGCGCTTACCCTCGCCGCCGCGCTGCTGGCCGTGCCGGTGCGTGCGGCAGGGCAGCAGCGTACCAGCGACGAACTCGCCGGGCACCCGCCGGCGCCGGTACCGCCGGCCGTTGTAACCCGCGACGTGGACAACCGCGCTACCGTCCGCGCCGTGCGCATTGCCGAGCCGCTCCAGATCGACGGCCGGCTCGACGAATCCGTCTTCAGCAGCGTGCTGCCGATCTCGGATTTCGTCCAGACCGACCCGGATCACGGTGCTCCGGCCACCGAGAAGACCGACGTGTGGCTGTTCTTCGACGACGACAACATCTACGTCGTCGGCCGCTGCTGGGAGACCGAGCCGGACCGGCTGGTGGCGAACGAGATGCGGCGCGACAACGTGACCATCGTCCGCAACGACAACTTCGCCTGGAGCTTCGACACGTTCCACGACCACCGCAACGGCGTGCTGTTCGAGGTCAACCCGATCGGTGGCCGCATCGACGGCCAGGTCACCAACGAGTCGCAGGTCAACCTCGACTGGAACCCGATCTGGGACTTCGCGACCGGCTATTTCGACGGCGGTTATGTCGTCGAGGCGGCCATCCCGTTCAAGTCGCTGCGCTACCGCCCCGGCCGCGAGCAGGTCTGGGGTTTCCAGGCGCGCCGCACGAACCGCTGGAAGAACGAGGTGTCGTATCTCACGCCGGTGCCGCCGGCGTTCATCAACAACGGGCACTTCCGCTCGTCGCTGCACGCCGCGATCGTCGACCTGGAGGCGCCGCCCGCGTCGCGCCTCGTCGAGATCAAGCCGTACGCCATCGGCGACCTGTCGAGCGACCTGGTTTCCGCCGAGCCGTTCAGCAACGACATCGGCGGCTCCGGCGGGGTGGATGTCAAGTACGGCATCACCCAGAACCTGACCGCCGATTTCACGGTCAACACGGACTTCGCTCAAGTGGAGGCCGACGAGGCGCAGGTCAACCTGACGCGGTTCTCGCTCTTCTTCCCCGAGAAGCGGGAGTTCTTCCTGGAGAACCAGGGGCTGTTCGCGTTCGGCGGGGCCGGCGCGGGGCCGTTCGGCGGCGGCGACACGCCGGTGCTGTTCTACAGCCGCAACATCGGTCTCCACGACGGGCGCGAGATTCCCATCGACGCCGGCGCGCGGCTGACGGGGCGCGTGGGCGCGTTCAACGTCGGCGTGCTGAACATCCAGACCGGCGACAGCGACGCCGGCGGCGACCCGGCGGCGGCGGTCGCCGCCACGAACTTCTCGGTGGTGCGTCTGAAGCGCGACCTGCTGCGCCGCAGCAGCGTCGGGGCCATAGCCACACGCCGGTCGGTCGCCCGCGACGGCCGCGGCGCCGCCGAAACCTACGGCGTGGACGGCGCGTTCGGCTTCTACGATGCGCTGACCATCAATACGTACTGGGCGACCACCCGCCGCGAGCGCCCGCCGATCGGCCTGCCGGGCGACGATCCGGACGATGTCAGCTACCGGGGGCATCTCGACTACGCGGGCGACCGCTACGGGGTGGAACTGGAGCGGCTGGTGGTGGGCGCCGACTTCAATCCCGAAGTCGGCTTTCTGCGGCGGGAGGACTTTGCGCGCAGCCTCGGCGTGTTCCGCTTCAGCCCGCGCCCGCGGTCGATCGACGCGATCCGGCGTTTCGTCTGGGAGGCGCGCTTCGATTCGTACGACAGCCGCAGCCGGGCGGGCCGGCTCGACACCGAGCTGCTTCAGGGACAGTTCGCCATGGAGTTCGAGAACAGCGACCGCTTGCAGGTCGACTACATCCGTAGCAACGAGTACGTCGACCGGCCGTACGACGTGGCGGGCGTCGCGGGCCTGGAGGTCGGCGCCGGCGGCTACCGCTTCCAGGACGTGCAGGTGGGCTACCAACTGGGCCAGCAGCGCCGCTTCTCCGGCGAGATAACCGCCCAGCACGGCGGCTTCTTCGGCGGCACGAAGACGACCATCGGTTTCGGCCGGCGGCAGGGCTTCTCGGGCGGCCGCCTGGAGATTACGCCGCGGGTATCGTTCGAGCCCGGCGTGCAGCTCAACTGGATCAGCATCCCCGCCGGGGACGTGATGGCGACGCTCGTCACGACGCGGACGACGGTCACGTTCACGCCGTTCCTGTTCGCCAGCGCGCTGATCCAGTACAACTCGGCCGCCAACGACGCGAGCGCCAACGTGCGGCTGCGCTGGGAGTACCAGCCGGGCAGCGAGCTGTTCATCGTCTACAACGAGCAGCGCGATACGCTGGCGCGGCGCTTTCCGATGCTGGAGAATCGTGCATTCATCGTGAAGATCAACCGTCTGTTCCGTTTCTAGAGGGAGGGGACGCCATGCCGAAACCAAAGAGCATCGCCGCGGTGGGCCTGCTGGCCCTGGGAATTGCGCTCGGCGTCGGGTACGACTCCATGCGCAGCCAGACGCCGGGCCTGACGACGCAGGACTACATCGACATCGAGCAGTTGTACATCGCCTACACGAACGCGATCGACTTCGGCGACCCGGAGGGGCTCGACTACGCGGGCGTGTTCACGCCGGACGGCGTATTCGCTTTGGTCATGCGGCGGACGGACGACGCCAGCGGGCCCGCACCGTGCCCCGCGGACGGGCCGTGGGAGCTCGCCGATCGGGAAATCATCCGCGGCAGTAGGCCGGACCGGGACGGGTCGCGAGTCTGCATCACGGTGCTGGAGGGGACGGAGCGGCTGTCCAGCATGGCGTCCGGTTTTCGCGACGTATTCGGCTGGAGCCAGCGGCACGTCTACACGAACCTGCGCATCACGCCGACGCCCGACGGCGCGCGCGGCTTCGTCTACTTCAACCAGCTCGACGTGAGCACGCTGCCGCCCACGACGTCCGTCACGGGCATCTACGAGGACACGCTCGTGAAGACGGCGGACGGCTGGCGCTTCAAGAAGCGCGTCCACACGCACGACGCGCCGTACGGCTGATGGCGCGCCGATTGGGGGCGGTGCTGCTCGGCCTGGCGTACCTGCCGGCAGCCGGAGCGGAGTTGCACGCCGAAGACTGGCCGCAGTGGCGCGGCGCCGACCGCCGCGGCGTGTGGACCGAGACGGGCATCGTCGAGACGTTTCCGCAGGCGGGCCTGCAGGTCGACTGGCGGGTGCCGGTGCACGAGGGGTACGCGGGACCGGCGGTGGCGGACGGCCGCGTATTCGTCGTCGACGCGCGCCACGTCGGCGCGTACGACGTGGTCGAGCGGATTGTCTGCATCGACGAGCTGAGCGGCGCCGTCCTGTGGGAGCACGAGTGGGAGGCGAACTACACGGGCCTGTCGAGCACCTGGGCAACCGGGCCGCGCGCCACGCCCACCGTGGACGGCGACCGCGTGTACGCGCTCGGCGCCACCGGCATGCTGCGCGCGCTGCGCGTGGACACCGGGGAGCTGCTGTGGACCCGCAACTACGTCGGGGAGTACGACACCGAGATCCCGACCTGGGGCATTGCCGGCGCGCCGCTGGTGGACGGCGCGCGGCTCATCGCCCTGGTCGGCGGTGCGCCGAACGCCAAGGTCGTGGCGTTCGACAAGCTCACCGGCGCCGAGATCTGGCGCGCACTGCCCTCCGACTCGGAGCCGGGCTATTCGCAGCCGATGATCATCGACGCCGGCGGCGTCCGGCAGCTCATCATCTGGCATCCGGAGGCGGTGGCGTCCCTGGATCCGGAGAGCGGGGAGGTGTACTGGGAGCAGCCGGTCCGCGCGGGCGCCGGCATGAGCGTGGCCACCCCCGTGCACAGCGACCGCCACCTGTTCGTGTCCTCGTTCTACAGCGGTTCGCTCATGCTTGGCCTCAACGCCGATCGTCCCGAAGCGAGCGTGACGTGGAAGAGCGACAGCACGAGCGAGATCCTGACGGAGGCGCTGCACGCGGTGGTCAACACCCCCGTGATCGACGGTGACTACATCTACGGCATCTGCAGCTACGGCCAGTTGCGGGCGCTGCACGCGGCTACCGGCGAGCGGATCTGGGAGACGCAGGAGCTGACCCGCGAGCGGGCGCGCTGGGCGTCGGGGTTCATCGTGCGCCACGGCGACCGCTACTTCATCAACAACGACCGCGGGGAGCTGATCATCGCCCGCTTCTCCCCGGAGGGGTACGAGGAGATCAGCCGGACGCAGTTGATTGCGCCGACCACGCGGCCGGGCAACCGGCGCGAGCTGCGCTTCGTCAACTGGTCGCACCCGGCGTACGCGAACCGGCACATCCACGCGCGCAGCGATACGGAGGTCATCCGCGCATCCCTGGCCGCGGCGGACTACGAGCAGTGAACCGGATCTACGTCATCCACGAGAACGACGCCTGGGTGGCGCCGCTGCGCGCCGCGTTCGACGAGCTGGGCCTGCCGTTCGAGGAGTGGTTCCTCGGCGCCGGCAGTCTCGACCTTGTCGAGCCGCCGCCCGCGGGCGTGTTCTACAACCGGATGAGCGCGTCGTCGCATACGCGCGGCCACCGTTACGCCCCGGAGCACACCGCGGCCGTGCTGGCCTGGCTGGAGCGCCACGGCCGCCGCGTCGTCAACTCGTCGCGCGCGCTGCAGCTCGAGGTGAGCAAGGTGGCGCAGTACGCCGCGCTCGAGGCGCACGGCATCCGCACGCCGCGGACGGTGGCCGCCGTCGGGCGGGACGCGATCGTGGAGGCCGGCCGCGGGTTCGCACCGCCGTTCATCACCAAGCACAACCGGGCGGGCAAGGGGCTCGGGGTGCGGTTGTTCCACGATGTCGCGGCGCTGGAGAGCTACGTCGACAGCACGGAGTTCGAGCCGTCCGTGGACGGCATCACGCTGATTCAGGAGTACATCGAGGCGCCCGAGCCGTACATCACCCGCGCGGAGTTCGTGGGCGGCCGGTTCCTGTACGCGGTGCGGGTCGATACCAGCCAGGGCTTCGAGCTGTGCCCGGCGGACGCCTGCCGCGTGGACGATGCGTACTGCCCGGCGGACGGGTCGCCCGGCGGGCTGTTCCGGATCGTCGAGGGATTCCGTCACGAGCTCGTGGCGCGCTACGAGCGGTTCCTGGCAGCCAACGGGATACACATCGCCGGCGTGGAGTTCATCCTGGACCGGCGCGGCGCGGCCTACACCTACGACGTCAACACGAACACGAACTACAACAGCGAGGCCGAGGCGGCTGCCGGCCTGTACGGCATGCGGTCGGTGGCGGCGTATCTCGGCGCCGAGCTGGAGGGACTGGAATCGGGACGCCCGGCGGCGGCGGCCGCGCCGGCCGGGCAGCCGCGCTACGCTGAGCAGTGAGATGTCGGCGAGGCGACTGGTCCTGCTGATTGCCGGCGCGGCGACGGTCGCCGCCGGACCGCTCGGCTACCGCACCGGGATGCTGCCCCTGCTCCCGGCGCTGGGCCTGGTGGCCGTGGGCCTGCTGGCGACGACGTGGATGTTCGCGAAGGGTGTGCTGTGGTTCCTGCGCCGGCGCGCTTCCGAGCAACAGCAGAATCTCGCGGCGGTCGTTCTCGCGCTCGCCGCCGGCGTCGTCGTGGTGCCGATGGCCACCTTGCTGCCCGCCGTCGGCGCCCCGGTAATCCACGACATCACCACCGATACGGAGGATCCGCCGCTGTTCGACGCCATAGTGGCGATTCGCGGCGACACATCGAATCCATTGGAGTACCGCGGTCCCGAGCTGGCGGCTACCCAGCGCGCGGCGTATCCCGACATCCAGCCGCTGGTTGTCGGCAGGCCGTCGGACGAGGTGCTGGACATGTCCCGCGCCGTGGCGGAAGAGCTGGGGTGGGAGATTGTCACCGTGGACCCCGACCGCGGGTTGATGGAAGCGACCGACACCACGTACTGGTTCGGCTTCAAGGACGACGTGGCCGTGCGGCTGCGGCCGGTCGACGGCGATGCGACGCGGGTGGACGTGCGGTCGATATCGCGTGTCGGCGGCGGCGACCTGGGCGCCAACGCCGCCCGCATCCGCAGGTTCCTGGAAGCGCTGACGGCTGCGGGCGGCTGAACTGCGACTGACTCGTTACTGCACGCCGCCCGCCGCGGCCGCCGCCTCGGTGGCGCGGGCGCCGGCGAGCATGTTCGGCATCGCGTAGTTGCCCTCGTGGCAGGCGTACTCGAACAGCGTGCCGTCGAAACGGTTGAACGGAATCACCGCGGTCCACTCTCCGGTGTAGACCGTCGGATCCTCGACCGTGAAGCGGTAGTCGATCACGTCATCGCTGACGCGCGTGAAGCGCTCGATCAGCCGCTGGTTCTCGCCCGAGGCGAATACGGTCGGGATGAAGAGGCCGCGCTCGTCCAGCTTCTCGGTGAAGTTGGTCGTCTCGACCACCAGCGTGTCGCCTTCCCAGCGTCCGCGGGAATCTCCCAGCCACTGCCGAATCCCGGCCGGGGCGTGGTCGCGGCCGTCCAGCGGGATGATGCGCGCGTCGTGGATCATCTCTACCACCAGTGCGACGTAGTTCTCCGTCTGCATGATGTGGTAGTTGTGGTTGTAGAACCCCGGCATCATGGCGCCCGGCATCCCGCGTGAAATGCAGCGGTCGTAGGCGCTCATCTCCAGGTAGTGGTCCGGCGCCTGCGTCGAGCGCATGCGGACCGCCATCAGCTCCTTCGCGCGCTGCTCGGCGCTCGGCGTCAGGGCCGGGAGCTTGCCGTCGGCAGGGTGCGTGATCAGCGACGTGCGGTTGCTGTCGAGGCCGTACTCGAACCAGAACTCGTTGTAGAAGCCGGTGTCGCCCTCGCGCTCGGAGAACAGGGCGTCGGAGCTCGCCTGGCGGCGGGCGGCCACCTCCTCGTCCGACAGCGTCTCGCGCTCACCCACCTGATCGGGCCGCTGCAGCGGCACGACGGTGTTGTTGTTCCAGACGCCCTGGAGGTCCGGATCGCCCCACGCGGTCCGCGGCACTTCGTACTGCTGGCCGGCCAGTCCGGTCATGGCCGCCGCAACGAACACCAAGGCCAGGGCGCACGTTGCAATCGGTGCGATGCGTCGTATGGTCATCTCTTCTTCCTCTTTGACACCTGACGGTTATAGTGCTTAAGGTGAGCCACAATCAGCTTAAACCGCTCCCCCGGCGAGGTCAAGATGGTGCGGGTCCGGGCCGTCGCCGCAACGGCGGGCAGCACGCAAGCGGGACGATGAGACGGCTGTGGATTCCGGGCGGCGCGTTGCTCGCCATGACCGTGGCGGCAGGACAGGCCCAGCCGCCGGAGGCGCCGGCGCGCTTCCACCACGTTCACCTCAACACCCACGACCGCGCGCGGTCATTGGAGTTCTACGAGCTGCTCGGGGCGCTGCCGGTCACGTTCGCCGGCCGCACCGACGCCATGTTCACCGGCCGGGGCTTCATCCTGGCGACCGAGACGGACACGCCGCTCAAGCCCCAGAACCGGACCGCGCTGCGCCATCTCGGCTGGGCAGGGGTCGACGGCCCGCGGGAATACGCCCGCTGGACGGCTGAGGGAATCGAGGTCCACACGCCGCTCAGCCCGGTGGGGCCGGAGCACTTCTACTACCTCTGGGGCCCCGACCGGGAGGTCGTCGAGTTCTACACCGGCGACAGGAACCACTGGTTCAACCACGTGCACTTCTGGTCGGACGACGTGGCCGAGGCGTCTGCGTGGTACGAGCGCCACCTGGGGCAGCGTTTCCGCGCCGGGTCGCGCGTGCCGCGTCCGGCCGAGCCCGACCGCGTGTGGGGCAACGAGTTCCGCCTGGACGGCATCAGCTTCCTGATCACCTACAAGGACCACTACTACGTCGAGGCCGAGCGGCGGCTGCCGCAAGGCCGCACGCTGGAGCCGAGCGGGGGCAGCCCGCTCGATCACATCGCCTTCTCGTACGAGTCGATCGCGCCGGTGTACGAGCGCATGCGGCGCGACGGCGTCGAGATCGTCCGGCCGCTCGAGGCGAGCGCCGAGTTCGGCTTCGACAGCTTCATGGTGAACGGCCCCGACGGCGTGCTCGTGGAGATCGTCGAGGCCGAGCCCATCCCCGACGGGCTCTGGCGCTAGCCCGCGCGTCACCATGACGGCGCTGATCTGCGCGATCTTCTTCGCTTCCGGCTTTGCCGCCCTGGTTTTCGAGGCGCTCTGGTTCCGGCAGGCCGGACTGGCGCTCGGCAGCAGCATCTGGGCCTCCAGCCTGGTGCTGTCCGGGTTCATGGCCGGACTGGCGCTGGGCAACGGCCTCGCGGCGCGCTACGGCGACCGGCTCGGCAATCCGTTCCGCGCCTATGCCGGGGCGGAAGTCGCCATCGCCGTAACCGGCGTCGGCATCGTCCACCTGCTGCCGGGCCTTGGCGTCACCCTCGCACCGTTGCTGCAGCCCCTCGCGGAGCTGCCCTGGCTGCTCAATCCGCTGCGGCTGGCCGTCGCCTTCGTCGTGCTGCTGATTCCCTCCACCGCCATGGGCGTGACCCTGCCGCTGCTGACGCGCACGCTCATGGCCTACGAGCCGCGGTTCGGACCGGTGCTGGGGCGGCTGTACGGCTGGAACACGGCCGGCGCCATGGCGGGCGCCGTCGTCGGCGAGGTGTACCTCGTCGAGCTGTGGGGCGTACGCGGTACCGCGGCGGCCGCCGGCCTGCTCAACCTGCTGGTGGCGGCCGTCTCGCTCTGGCTGTCCGCGGGACGCACGCGGCGGCCCGCGCCGGCCGCGGTCGGGGCGGTGTCGCCCGCGGCATGGTACGCGCCCGCCGGGCGGCCGTGGATCGTCGCGGCTTTCCTGTCGGGCTTCTGCCTGCTTGCGCTGGAGGTCGTCTGGTTCCGCCTGCTGCTGCTGTTCGTGCTGGGACACGCCGTGGCGTTCGCCCTGATGCTGGGGGTGGTGCTGGCCGGCATAGCGGCCGGCGGCCTGGCCGGCGGTTACTGGCTGCGGCGGGCGCCCGACAGTGCCCGGCAGGCGGCGCCCGTGGCCGCTGCGGCCGGACTGACGTGCGTCGCGTGCTACGCGGCGTTTCCGTACGCCGTGGCGCCGTTCGAGACGCTGCAGATCATGGCGCCGGTGGACATCCTGCGGGTGGCCGTACCGCTCATGCTGCCGGTGTCGGTGCTCTCCGGCGCGTTCTTCACGCTCGCGGGCGCGGGCCTGCGCGGGAGCCTGGCGACCGAGACCGAGACGACCGGCGTGCTGACGCTGGCCAACACCACCGGCGCGGCGCTGGGCTCGCTGGCCGGCGGGCTGATCCTGCTGCCCGCTCTCGGCGTCGAGCGCGCGGTCCTCGTGCTGGCCGCGATCTATGGCGCAACGGCGCTGCTGCTCTGGACGGCCGGCGGCAAGCGCCGGGTGGCGGCGCTGCCGGTGGCGGCAGCACTCCTGGCCGGCGCCTGGCTGAGCGTGCGCGGCGTGGACGAGCGGCTGTTCGCCATGCCGGTGGAACGCTACGCCGCCCAGCGCGAGTTCGCGTCCGGCGCGCCCGGGCCGGCGCCCGTCGTGGCGGACCTGCGCGAAGGGCTGACCGAGACGCTTCTATACCTCGAGATGCCCCTGGCCGAGCGCCCCGTCTACCACGCGATGTTCATGAACTCGGTGGCGATGGCCGACACCGACTACCAGTCGCGGCGCTACATGAAGCTGTACGTCTACCTGCCGCTGGCGGTGCACCCGGAGCTCAAGCGCGCGCTGCTGATCTGTTACGGCATCGGCAACACCGCCAAGGCGCTGACGGATGCGGAGGAGCTCGAGCGGATCGACGTGGTCGACATTTCGCGCGACGTACTGGAAACCAGCCAGGTGATTTACCCGGACGCCGCTGAGCGTCCGCTGGCCGATCCCCGGGTGCGCGTCCACGTGGAGGACGGCCGGTATTTCATGCAAACAACCAGCGAGCGGTTCGACCTGATTACGGCCGAGCCGCCGCCGCCGACCAGCGCGGGCGTCGTGAATCTCTATACGCGCGAGTACTTCGAGCTGATGTACGAGCGGCTGGCCGAGGGCGGCATCGCCACCTACTGGCTTCCGCTGCACGGCCTGACCGACGTCAGCACCAGGGCGATCCTGCGCGGTTTCTGTGATGCGTTCGACGACTGCTCGCTCTGGAACGGCATCGGCACCCAGCTCATGATGGTAGGCACGCGCAACGTAGCGGGACCGGTGTCGGAGGCGCATTTCCTGCGGTTGTGGCGCGATCCGCGCGTCAACGCCGAGCTGCAGCGCTTGGGCCTGGAGCGTCCGGAGCAGCTCGGCGCGCTGTTCATCGGCGGCGCCGGGTACCTCGACGCGCTGACCGCCGGCGTGCCGGCGCTGGTGGACGACGACCCGAAGCTGGTGGAGGCGCCTGTTTCGTCGCCGGAGGCCGCGGATCAGCTCATCGCCAGCGTGCGCGACGTCGGCGCGGCGCAGGCGCGGTTTCAGGACAGCCCGCTGATCGCGCGGTTGTGGCCGGAAACCGTGCGCCGCGCGACGCTGCCGTTCTTCGGCGTGCAGGAAGTGGTCAACGCGTTCGGCTACGGCGCCCCGCCGGTCGGCATGCCGGAGGTGCACCGCCTGCTGACCGGCACGGGGCTGCGGACGCTCGTCCTGTGGCTCCTGGGCAGCGATCCGGACGTGCAGCAGGTGATCGACGCGGCGTCGCCGGACCAGCGCGCCGATCCGGAGCTGCAGTTCCACCTGGGCCTGCGCCGCATCGCCGAGCGCGACTATGCGGCGGCAGCCGTCGCGCTGGAGCGCGCGGAAGCGTCGCAGCAGCGCAGCACGGAGGCGTTCGGCCTGCGCGTCTACGCGCTCGGCATGGCGGGCCGCGTCGACGAGGCGGCGCGCCTGGCGCGCGCCCGCGACGCGGAGAACCTGCGCGCCCGGGGTGTTGCGCCCGGCGCGCTCGACGACGCGGAGCTGCCCCCGTTCTGGGCCTGGATGACGCAGACCTTCGGCTTCGAGCTGCGGTAGAAGAACCTGCCGCAATCGTAGTGACGCCGTTTCGCGAATGCAAAAAGGGGGCGGGCGGACCGCTCTGGTCCGCCCGCCCCGGATACAGCCGCCGCGCCGGATCAGAAGTCGATCTGCGCGCCGAACTTGAGCGTCCGGCCGCCCAGCACCTGGAACGGGGTGTCCCACAGGAAGCCGGGCTGGCCGAAGAATCCGCCGGTCACCTCGTCATACGTGCTCAGGTTGAACTGCGACGGCCGGCTGTTGAACACGTTGTACAGCTCGACCACCGCCTGCAAGCGGGCGCCGCTCGCCTGGAACGCCTTCGAGAAGCGCATGTCCACCTGGTTGATGCGGTCGTCGTAGAGACTGCCCGCCAGCGTCCCGCCGTCGCCGCCGCCGACGGGGAGGATGGCCGCGCCCACGGTCACGGGACACGTCGGGCCGGGGTTGCCGGCCTGGACGCAGGCCGCGAGCGGACGGCCGAGGCCGCCCAGCAGCGCGTTGAAGTTGCGCACGTTGTAATTCGCCTGCAGCGGAATGCCCGGCAGGTGCTTGTAGGAGCCGCTGACGGCCATGTCCCAGGGCAGCGGATAGATGCCCTGGATCTTGATCTGCGAGCCCTGGCCGTTCCACAGCTCGGGGACGATGCGGCAGTGGCTGGGTGAGCGCGCCATGCGGTTGCCGATCGTCTCGCTGTTCTGGCCCTGGCCGTAGCCCGTCATGCCGAGCTGCACGACGTGCGGCAGGTCGTTCAGCCAGCAGTAGTCCACGGCGGTGCGGCCGAACGCGACGCCGCCCAGCAGCGTGGCGCCGTTGTCGAAGCGCGCGTTCATCATGATGTCCAGGCCGTTGAACACTTCCATCGGATCGCCGTTGCGGCCCTCGATGTCCTCGACGCGCACGCGCTCGTAGTCCTGGACGCCCAGCTTGTCGGGGTTGATGTCGTAGAACGGGCCCACCGTGGTGCCGGCAAACCCGCCCAGCCGCGGATCGTCGGGCACGGTCACCATGTAGCTGCCGTAGTCGGCCGCGGTCACCGCGTTGTTGATGACGGCCTGGTGGTTCTGGAAGTCGTTGCGGTGGTAGGCGACCGTGAGGCCGAAGCCGGGCACCAGCTCGTGCTGCAGCGTGACCGACGTCTGGTAGCTGAAGGGCCGCACGCCCCAGCCCGTCCGGGCGTCTTCGGACCACGACCCGGTGGTGGCCGGCAGGCCGAGGTTCGGGTTCTGCCACGGCCCGCACTCGCCGTTGGCCGCCGGGCTCGTCAGGTCGCAGTCGGGGCGCCAGTCGCCGTTCGCGTCGTTCCACAGCCGATCCGTGCTCGAGGTCACCGTCACCGCGGGCGACGCGTCGCGCGCGTCGCCGCCGCCGACGCCGAGCAGGTACTTGCCCCACGACGCCTTGATGGCCGTGCGCCCGTCGCCGCTCAGGTCGTACGAGATGCCTACCCGCGGCGAGACGTCGTTGAAGCGGGGCAGGTCGCGCAGCTCAGGATAGGAGCGCGCCCCGACGAAGGGTCCGGCCGGCAGGTCGATGGCCAGCGCGTAGGCGGTGGCGAAGTCGTAGCGCACGCCGGCGTTGATCGTGAAGCGGTCGATGGTCCACTGGTCCTGCGCGTAGAGGCCGAACGACCGCACCCGCACGTGGTTCTCGAACGGGCTGGCGAACTGCCGCAGCGCGAACGGCGCCGGATTGGCGTTGGTGCCCTGCACCCGGTAGTTCACGCCGTTCGGCCGGGCGTCGCCGTGGATGTCGTAGCGGCCCTGCAGTGTCTGGATGCCGAACTTGGCGTTGTGCGAGCCGGTGACGTACGAGATCGACGCCCGTTGCGTGTAGTTGTTGCCGAAGTGCGGCAGATCGTAGCTGCCGCCCTGGATGCCGCCGCCCAGCGCGCCCCACGAATAGCCGGTCGACACGTTCGTGATCCTGCGGATCGGACTGTTCGGGTCGTTGTCGAGGTGCCGGGAGTTGTCGAACGCCACGTGCTGCAGCAGGAACGAGCCGGCGGCCTCGATCAGCACCCTGTTGCTCGGCGTGTAGGTCCAGCTCGTCTGCGAGAGGTACATGCCGCCGTTCTCGCTGCCGTACTGGAAGCCGATGTTCGCTTCCGGCGCCTCGTTCTGGCCCAGGCTGATGCCCAGCCAGCAGCCGCACGCCCGCTGCCAGTTCAGGTTGGTCGCGATCCTGTGCTGCTCGGCCGCCTGCCACGTGATGCGCACGCCCACGTCGCGCTGCCAGAAGTCGCCGTAGGCAGGGCGGTCGAGGTCGGGCAGGTAGTGGTAGCCGGCGCTCTGGTCCTCGTTGAGGTTGAAGAAGTTGTTCGGCGCGTAGTTCTGCCCGCCCCAGAAGCGGCTGGCGGCGAAGAACCACACGCGGTCGCGGGCGATGGGCCCGCCGAAGCCGGCGCCGTAGTCCCAGGCCTGCTTCACCGAGCGGTAGTTCTCGTTGTTGGAGCCGGTCAGGTTGGAGAACAGCATCGCCCGGTCGCTGATGGCCCCGGCCACGGACGTGGCTACCAGGTTCTCGTGCGTGTAGGCGGCGATGCTGTGCAGGCTGAACGAGTTCGAGCCGTCGCGCGGGATCATGTCGACGTTGGCGCCGCCGGTCTCCGACTCGGCGTTGGCGCCGCCGGTGTCGATGACCGTCTCCTGCACGGCGAGCGTGTTGAACTTCCAGACGCGCTGCTGGCCGCCGCCGCCGCCGTAGAACACGTTCGTGTTCATGCCGTTGTAGTTGATGCGCCCGTCGTCGCCCTTCGAGCCGTGGATGGAGATGCCCGTGTTGCTCTCCGCCAGGTTGCCGCCCACGTCGTTGCGGCCGGTGGTCGAACCGGTGGCCCCCAGCGTCAGCGCGATGTAGCTCGTCAGGTCGCGGCTGCCCGACGGCAGCGCCTCGATCGTGTCGTAGTCGAGCTCGGCCTGCGAGCGCGTGTTCTGCACGTCGACCACCGGCGTGGCGCCGGTGACGGTTATGGTTTCCTCGACGCCGCCGACGGCCATGTCGGCGTTGATGGTGGCCGTGAACCCGGCCGACAGCTCGATGCCCTCGCGCACGAAGGTCGAGAAGCCCGGCAGCGTGAACGTCAGGGTGTAGACGCCCGGCCGCAGGTCGATGATGTTGAAGCGTCCCTGCCCGTCGGTTACCGCGACGCGCGCGCCCTCGATGAGGGCGGGGCTGCTGGCCTCCACGGTGACGCCCGGCAGCACGGCGCCGGTGGTGTCCCGGGCGGCCCCGGTCAGGCCCGCCGTGAGCTGCGCCGACGCCAGCGCCGGCGCCAGCAGCAACAGGCCTGCAAGCAGGAATGCAACCGATCTCCCTTGCATACGGACAACCTCCCCTCGCAACGGTGTTCCGCACGGCTCCGTGTTTCAGGAGCGTTAACGCCACACCATAGCACGAAACGTGGGGAGGGGCACCCAAGGGGGGCGCGAGTCAGGCGGTTTCCGTGCGCGCGGCCTGTGCGAGGTCCAGCTCGCCGGTGGCGATTTCCCGCATGCGGTACTTCTGCACCTTGCCGGTGACGGTCAGGGGAAATGCATCCACGAACTTCCAGTAGCGCGGGATCTTGTAGGTGGCGATGGCGCCGCGGCAGAACGCGTCGAGCCGCTCGCCGGTCAGCGCCGCGCCGGCCCTGGGCTTGACCCACGCCATCACTTCCTCGCCGTAACGCGCCGACGGCACGCCGATGACCTGCGCGTCCTCCACGTCGGGGTGGGTGTAGAGGAACTCCTCGACTTCCCGGGGGTAGATGTTCTCGCCGCCGCGGATCACCATGTCCTTTATGCGGCCCACGATGCTGACGTAGCCGTCGCGGTCCACCGTGGCCAGGTCGCCCGTGTGCATCCAGCGCGCGGCGTCGATGGACGCGGCGGTCGCGTCCGGGTCGTTCCAGTAGCCGAGCATCACGCAGTAGCCGCGGGTGAGCAGCTCGCCGGCCGTCCCGCGCGGCACGGTCCGGCCGCTTTCGGGGTCGACAATCCGGATTTCCACGTGCGGGTGGATGCGTCCCACGGTGCCCACGCGCTTCTCGACCGGGTCGTCGACGCGCGTCTGCGTCGACACAGGCGACGTCTCCGTCATGCCGTAGCAGATCGTGATCTCCGGCATGTGCATCCGGCCGCGCACCTGCTTCATCACCTCGACCGGACAGGGCGAGCCGGCCATCACGCCGGTGCGCAGCGTCGAGAAGTCCGTGCGCTCGAAGTCCGGGTGGTTGAGCTGCGCGATGAACATCGTCGGGACGCCGTACAGGGACGTGCAGCGTTCCGTCTCGATGGCCGCCAGCGTGGCGCCGGGGTCGAATCCCTCGGCCGGCACGACGATGCACGCGCCGTGCGTGGTGCACGCCAGGTTGCCGATGACCATGCCGAAGCAGTGGTAGAACGGCACCGGCACGGCGACGCGGTCGTTTTCCGTGTAGCCCAGGATCTCTCCGCAGAAGTAGCCGTTGTTCAGGATGTTGTGGTGCGACAGGGTGGCGCCCTTGGGCGCGCCGGTGGTGCCCGACGTGTACTGGATGTTGATGGGGTCGTCGCAGTCCAGGCTGGCCTCGCGCTCGGCCAGCGCGTCTGCGCCGACCGCCGCGCCCTCGTCGAGCAGCGCGTCCCAGTCGTCGTCGAGCACCACGACCTGCTCCAGGTCGGGGCAGCGGCCGCGCACGCGCTCGAGGATGGCCACGTAGTCGGTGGAGCGGAACCGGCGCGCGAGCAGCAGCAGGCGGATACCCGACTGCTGCAGCGCGTATTCCAGCTCGCTGGCGCGGTACGCCGGGTTCACGTTGACCAGAACCGCCCCGATGCGCGCGGTCGCATACTGCGTGACGACCCACTCGTGGCGGTTGGGCGCCCAGATGCCGACGCGGTCGCCCTTCGCGATGCCGCGCGCCAGCAGCGCCAGCGCGAGCCGTGTCGTGAGGTTCCACAACTCCCGGTAGCTGGCGCGGAAGTCCTGCGAGCGGACCACCAGCGCGTCGCGGTCCGGCCAGCGCTCCACGGCCCCGCGCAAGTTGGCGCCGATGGTCTCGCCGAGCAGGGGAGTCGTGGAGGCGCCGTGAAGATACGAGAGCGTGCGCACAGCGGGCCGATTATAGTGGGCGGGCAGGTGAAGTCCGCGCCGGCGCCCGTTGCGGGTGCGTTAGGATGTGAGGCGTCACGCGCCGCCGCGATGGCGGGGCAACGCGCGGGATGAACGGGTTATGTGGATGCAGCGAGTGAATCAGCGGCTCATGGGTCTCTCGCCGTGGGCCTATGCCGCGGCAATGGCGTCTGTCATGGCGGTCGGTACCGGGGTCGGCATGATCATCGGCCGTGCGGCGACGGGCGACATGATGTTCGACGCGGCGTTGTTGGCGGGTGTCGGTGGCGGCTGGCTCGCGGCATTCCTGGTCATGTGGCTGATCGCGCCGGCGGCGCAGGCGAGCATGCGCCAGCACCAGCAGTGGCGTGAGGAACGGCGCGAGCAGGGAAAGCCGGAATCTTCAGCGTCTTGAGGGGGAGATCATGGGCAGGCCGAAGCAAACCGACAGTCCGCCCGGTCCGTCGCGGCGCCGCTTCATCCAGGGGACGGCCGCGGAGGCGGGCGGGGTGGCCGCCCATGCGCTGGGCGCGCCTGCGGCCGAGGCGG
>JAJEEU010000035.1 GCA_022820825.1 Vicinamibacteria bacterium | reverse complement strand
CAGGAGTGCCACCGCCCCGACAGCATGGCGCCGATGTCGCTGCTGACCTACGCCGAGGCGCGCCCCTGGGCGCGCTCGATCAAGGCGCGCGTAGAGTCCCGCGAGATGCCGCCGTGGTTCCTCGACAAGACGGTCGGCATCCAGCAGTTCCTCAACGACATCTCGCTGAGCGACGCGGAGATCGGCACGATCGTGCGCTGGGTCGACGCCGGCGCGCCGGAGGGCGATCCGGCCGACATGCCGCCGCCGCTCGAGTGGCCGAGCGGCGACCTGTTCCGGTTGGAGTCACAGCTCGGACCGCCCGACCTGGTCGTCCGCTCGGTGCCGTTCACCATGCCGGCGGTGGCCCAGGACGTCTTCTTCCGCACGACGGTGGACGTGCCGCTCACGGAACCGCGCTGGATCCGGGCGGCCGAGACGAAACCGTCCGGGCGCGACGGGCGGCGCATCGCGCACCACGCCTCGACCTTCGTGCACCAGCCGGAGAGTCAGGAGTTCCTGGACGCCGAGCACGCGCTGCTTGCGGGCCAGGCCGCGGCGGACGCCGTGCTGCAGGTCAAGCGCGACCGGGCCGGGGGCGATCCGATCGACACGCGCGAGATGCTCACCGAATGGGCCCAGGGCAAGGACGGCGAGCTCTACCCCGACGATGTCGGCAAGCTCGTGCTGCCGGGCGCGCGGGTGGAGTTCTCGATCCACTACCACGCCGTGGGCGAGGAGATCACCGACGAGCTCGAGATAGGCTGGTGGTTCTACCCCGAGGACGTGACGCCGCGGTACAGCGCGTCGTTCATTTCGCTGGGCAGCTCCAACTCGCGGCCGCTGCACATTCCGCCCCACACGGAGACGGTGCACCAGGGCTCCTATACCCTGCCGGCGCCGGCCATCATCCACAACTTCCAGCCGCACATGCACTACCGCGGCAAGGCGTTCTCGATGGAGGCGATCTACCCGGACGGGCGGCGGGAGCTGCTGAACCACGCGGACCGGTTCAGCAACGACTGGCACATCAACTACATCTACGACCCGGATTACGCGCCGGTGCTGCCGCGCGGAACCGTGCTGCAGATCACGGCGTGGCACGACAACACGGCCGCCAACCGCAACAATCCGGACCCGCGCCAGTGGGTGTGGTACGGGCCGCGCACGGTGGACGAGATGGCCCATTCGAACACGCAGGTCATCTTCATCGGCGACGATGACTACGAGCGGATCACCGCCGAGAGGCGGGCCCGCAACAGCCAGGACTGACGCCGCTCCCGCCGTGCGGCGGCGCTACCCCGCGTCGAGGCTGCTGAGCCGCTCCCAGTGGATGTAGCGCTGCACCGGGCTGCCGTCCACCTCGCGCGGCACCGGCATCAGGATCAGCTCGTTGTCGCGGAACTCGTAGAAGCGCTGCGCGTCGACGCCCGCCGAGCCCGGACTCAGCGCCGCGGTGCGGCGGTGCAGCACGTAGCCGTCCGTCGGATGCGGGATGAACGGCCCGGCGTAGCTGCCGTAGGTCTCGAACGCGGAGATCGCCTCGTCGCCGGTCGGGCGTCCGCCGGCGTACTCCGGCCTGTCGGCCGTCCGCAGCAGGTGCACCGCCATGTGTCCGGACGGCATGTAGATGATGTAGCCCGCGGCGTACTGGCTGGCGGCCGGCTGGGCATCGCCGCCGGGCGGCCCCTGCTCCACGTAGTTGATCCGCCAGAAGCCGAGGAAGCGGCGCTGCTCCGCCGACATGTCCGCCTTCGACGCCATCTTTTCCCAGACGATGCGCGCCTGCACGCCGTTGTCGCCGGGCGGCGGCATGAGCGCCAGCTCGTTGCCGGAGAACTCGTAGAAGCGCTGGTTGTCGGCCCCCGTCATGGCCGGGCTGTTGCTGCCCAGCACGTGGTGCGTGACGTAGCCCTCCGCCTCGTTGACCGTGTACGGCCCGAAGTACGAGACATAGCTGGACATGGCCGCGACCGCCTCGTCGCCGGTCGGCTGCGCGCCGGCGAACGGCTTGCGGTTCTCCTGCTGGATGACGACGCCCATGTGCTCGCCGTCGTACATGATGTAGCCCAGCGGCGCCCCGGCGCCGAACGCGCCGGACTCCGGCGGCGGCAGCATCTGGCCGTCGGCGTCGTAGCGCTCGAAGCGCACCAGCTTCCATGTCCCGACGAACATCCGGCGCGGGTCGTCCCCCGCGTCGATGCCCGCGTCCCCGCCCGCGGGGCTCGCCGCCGGCCCGCCGCCGCACGCCAGCGCGCCGGCGAGCGCCAGTCCGCAGATTCCAATCAGAAATGCACGCATGTCCGGCTCCTTACCGCGACGCTGCCGCCGCCTGGCTAGCGGGCGCCCGCGAGAATGTTGTACAGCCCGTATTTGCCCTCGTGGCAGGCGTACTCGTACAGCGGGTCGGGGTTCAACTGCATCGGCACGACGAAGGACCACGGCCGCGTCCAGGTCGTCGGGTCGTTCACCGTCACGTCGTACGTCAGCGTATTCGGCCCGACGCGCGTGAGGCGCTCGGTCAGGTGCAGGTTGCGCGTCGACCCGCCCCGCATGAAGCCCGTCTCGCGCAGGAAGTTGGTCGTCTCGACCACCAGCGTGTCGCCGTCCCAGTGGGCGCGCGAGCTGCCGGACCACTGGCGCAGGTCGGCCGGCAACTGGTCGCGGCCGTCCAGCGGCACGATGCGGGCGTCGTGGACCATCTCGGTGAACAGCACCACGTGGTCCTCGGTCTGGAACACCTGCATGTTGTTGTTGTAGGCGCTCGGGGTCATCGGCGGTCCCGAGTTGAACCCCATGATGCAGCGGAGCTGCAGCCCGTTCGAGCCGAGGTCCTCGACGAAGCCGCCGGGTGTCGGTTCGTGCCGTCCGGTCCCTTCACGCGCCTTCGCCAGCGCCGCCGCGCGCGCCGCCGCAGCGCCGGTCAACGCCGGGATGCGGCCGTCGGCCGGGTCGGTGACCAGCGACGTGCGGTTGGTCTGCACCACCGTGTCGCCGCGGTCGAACCAGAACTGGTTGTAGTTGCCGACGATGTCGGCCGGCTCCTCCTCGTCCATCGCGGCGAACTCGGCGAGGCGCCGCGCCTCGAACGCGGCCGCCTCCTCCTCCGTGTAGACGTCTTTCGCCTCGAGCTCGTCGGGCCGCTCCATCGGGGTGAGGGTGCGGAAGTCCCAGACCCCCTGCAGGTCGGGCGCGCCCCACGGCGTCCGGGGCACGTCCTGCCCCGCGGCCGGCGCGGAACCGATGACCACCGCCGCCACCGCCAGCACGACTGTC
Organism: Vicinamibacteria bacterium; assembly: GCA_022820825.1. Lineage (GTDB taxonomy): Bacteria > Acidobacteriota > Vicinamibacteria > Vicinamibacterales > UBA8438 > JAAXGX01. The sequence continues at coordinate 7,287 of JAJEEU010000035.1, read as the reverse complement.
AGGTAACGCATCTGAACCTCCCCGGACCTGTCCCGGCCCATCCACACGCGAAGATTACTTCGCATGATACCCCTAACGGAAAAGCAACAGCATCGCAACTGAGGCAGGGGGACGACGAGCACGCCAGCAGTCGGCCCCAAGGTCCAGATCGATCGGCATGTGCGAGATCGGACTGCGCGTTTAGGGCGATAATGCACTGCGTGCGCCGCGGTCCAACGCTCGCGGTGCGGTGAACGAACAGGAGAGATAGATGACGAGAGCACCATGGTGGGCCGCGGCGTGCGCGGCCGGGCTGCTGGCAATCGGCTGCGGGGGCGGGATGGCCCCGGAGCCGGCCGACGAAGCGGTTGCAACGGACGCCGCGGAGGCGGCGGGCGGGAGCGGCGCCGGCACGATCCAGCGGCTCGATCCGCGCCTGGATGCGCTGGTGCCGCCTGACGCCGTGATCGAGAAGGTGGCCGAGGGGTACGTGTTCACCGAGGGACCGGCGTGGGACCGCACCAACTCCACGCTGTACTTCTCGGACGTGCGAGGCAACGCCGTCTACCAGTGGTCGGAGGCGGACGGCCCCGGCACGCTCCTCGAACCGGTGTTCGACGGCGACCGCGAGGGTCTGGCGCTGATTTCCACCAACGGGCTGACGCTCGACGAGAACAACCTGCTCGTCATGTGCGAGCACGGCAACCGCCGCATCTCGCGACTGGAGGCGGACGGCAGCCGCTCGGTCGTGGTGGACAGCTACGAGGGCCGCCGGCTCAACAGCCCCAACGACCTGGTCTACGGCCCCGACGGCTCGCTCTACTTCACCGACCCGCCGTACGGCATGGAGGGACAGGAGGAGTCGCCGCTGCGCGAGCTGGACTTCAACGGCGTCTTCCGGCTGCGCCCGGACGGGGAGCTGGAGCTGCTGGTGAGCGACATGAGCCGGCCCAACGGCATCGCCCTCGCGCCCGACGGCGCGACGCTCTACGTGGCCAACTCCGACAGCAACAGCAGGGTCTGGATGGCGTACGACCTCGATGAGAGCGGCGCCTCGAACGGGCGCGTGCTGCGCGACGTGACCGGCGACGCGGCGCCGGGAAATCCGGACGGCCTGAAGGTGGACCAGACCGGCCACCTGTTCGCCACCGGACCCGGCGGCGTGCTGGTGATGACGCCGGAGGGCGAGCACCTCGGGACGATCGCGCCGGACGAGAGGCCGGCCAACGTGGCGTGGGGCGGCGGCGGCAACGTCCTGTACATGACCGCCAGCACCGGGGTCTACCGCGTGGAGCTGGCGACCAACGGCAAGCTCCCGGGCTCCTTCAGACCGTACTGAGACTCCCGCGTCGCACCGCTACCGAGAAAGGCAGGCACGGAATGAGACAGCAGCATGGCAGTCATCGGTCGACCGGCGGCAATCGTTCTCGGCGGCGCGGCGTCTGGCTGGTCGGCCTGATCGCAGCCGGACTGGCGGTGACCGCAACCGCCAACGAGGGGCTGCAGGACTCCCTGCCGCCGATCACCGGCATCCACGAGGTGGCGGAGAACCTGTACCTGCTCGCCAACGCCGACCCCGACGACCAGGGCGCCTGGACCGGCGGCAACACCGCGGTCTGGATCACCGACGAGGGCGTGGTGCTCGTCGACACCAAGCTGGCCGGCTACGGGCAGGCCATCCTGGAGCGCGTGCGCGAGGTGACCGACAAGCCGGTCACGACCATCATCAACACCCATACCCACTTCGACCACGCCGGCAGCAACACGGAGTTTCCCGACAGCGTCAGCTTCGTCGCGCACGAGAACACCGCCACGCAGATGGCGCGCGCCGAGTGCGGCCCGGTGACGGGCTGCGACGCCTTCAAGGGCGAGAACCGCAAGTACCTGCCCGACCGCACCTACGCCGACCGGCTGTCGCTGTTCAGCGGCCGCGATCGGGTCGACCTGTACCACTTCGGCCGCGGCCATACCAACGGCGACACGCTCGTCGTGTTCCCGGCCGTCCGGACCATGCACACGGGCGACCTCTACCCCTGGCGGGGGCTGCCGTTCGTCGACGTCGAAGGCAGCGGCGGCAGCGCGGTCGACTACGGCGCGACGCTCAACAGGGCGGTGGCCGGCATCCCGGGCGTGGAGACGGTGATCACCGGCCACATCAACACGCCGGTGGGCTGGTCCGACTTCGAGGAGTTCGCCGACTTCTACAACCACCTGGCCGACGCGGCGCGGGCGGGACTGTACGCGGGCCGCAGCGCCGAGGAGACCGCCGCCGACTATGCGGTCCCCGCCCGCTTCCGCGGCTACGACGCCGACCCGGAAACGGTGCTCAGCATCATGCAGCACATCCACGCCGGCCGCTAAGGAGGCGGCCGCGCACAGCGCGGCCCGGCAAGCCCGGCGCGGGGCGAAGGGGTCCCCGCTAGGGCTTGCCGGGGGGTTTGGGGGCGCAGCCCCCATCTAACGAAGCCCCGGAAACGGTGCTCAGCATCATGCAGCACATCCACGCCGGCCGCTAGGAGGCGGCCGCGCGTGCGGCTAGCGCGACGCTGCGGCCTCCGACTGCTCCTCGAGGGCGCCCGCGAGAATGTTGTACAGCCCGTAGTTGCCCTCGTGGCAGGCGTACTCGTACAGCGGGTCGGGGTTCAACTGCATCGGCACGACGAAGGACCACGGCCGCGTCCAGGTCGTCGGGTCGTTCACCCTCACGTCGTACAGCAGCGTGTCCGGCGCGACCCGCGTGAGCCGCTCCGTCAGGTGCAGGTTGCGCGTCGAGCCGCCGCGCATGAAGCTCGTCTCGCGCAGGAAGTTGGTCGTCTCGACCACCAGCGTGTCGCCGTCCCAATGGGCGCGCGAGCTGCCGGACCACTGGCGCAGGTCGGCCGGCAACTGGTCGCGGCCGTCCAGCGGCACGATGCGGGCGTCGTGGACCATCTCGGTGAGCAGCACCACGTGGTCCTCGGTCTGGAACACCTGCACGTTGTTGTTGTAGGCGCGCGGCTCCATCGGCGGTCCGGAGTTGAATCCCATGAGGCAGCGGACCTGCAGCCCGTTCGAGCCGAGGTCCTCGGTGAACCCGCCGGGGGTCGGCATGTGCCGCCCGGTCCCCTCGCGCGCCCTGGCCTCGGCCGCCCGGCGCGCCTCCGCCGCGGCCGTCAGCGGCGGGATGCGGCCGTCCACGGGGTCGGTCACCAGCGAGGTGCGGTTGGTCTGCACCACCGTGGTACCGCGGTCGAACCAGAACTGGTTGTAGTTGCCGACGATGTCGGCCGGCTCCTCGTCGTCGAGCGCCGCGATCTCGGCCAGCCGCCGGGCCTCGAACTCGGCCGCCTCCTCTTCCGTGTAGACGTCCTTCGCCTCGAGATCGTCGGGCCGCTCCATCGGCGTGAGGGTACGGAAGTCCCAGACCCCCTGCAGGTCCGGCGCGCCCCACGGCGTCCGTGGCAACTCCTGCCCCGCCGCCGGCACGGATGCCAATGCGACCGCCGCCACCGCCAGCACGACTGTCAGGTAACGCATCTCAACCTCCTCGACCTGGTCCCGGTCCATCCGCACATGAAGAGTTTCCCGCATGCTACGCCCGCCCCCGCGCAATGTCCAGACGTAACGGAACGCCCTGCGGATTAGGTGGCGGCTCTAGCCGCCGCGATGCCTTCCCGCTCGTCCAGGCGCCACAGCAGCACGCCGCCGATCAGGAAGAAGATCAGCAGGCTGGCTATGCCCACGCGCTGGTTGTACACGTCGCTCAGCACGCCCAGCAGCAGCGGTCCGAGGAACGAGGTCACCTTGCCGGAGAAGGCGAAGAAGCCGAAAAACTCCGACTCGTGCCGCGGCGGCGCGAAGCGCGCCATCAGCGAGCGGCTGGCCGCCTGGTTCGGGCCGGCGAAGATGCCGACGAGCACGGCCGCCGTCCAGAACCCGGCCTGGGTCTGGGCCACCGCGCCCAGCAGCGTGGCCGCGGCCAGCGCCGCGATGCTGATGCCGACGGTGAACTTGCCGCCGGCGCGGTCGTCGAGGATGCCGAACGCCGCCGCGCCCAGGCCGGCCGCGACGTTGATGACGATGCCGAACATGACCAGTTGCGTGAAGCTGAAGCCGAACGTGCCGACGGCGTAGATGCCGCCGAAGGCGAAGATCGTGACGAGCCCGTCGTTGTAGAACAGCCGGGCCAGCAGGAACAGCCCCGCCTGGCGGTAGCGGCGCAGATGGCGGACCGTGGCGGCCAGGCCGGCGAAGGCGCTCCGGATGCTCGCCCCGCCGGCATCGCGCGGCGTCTCGTCCCGCAGCAGGATGAACGCCGGCAGGCTGAACAGCAGGAACCAGCCGGCGACCAGCAGGTTCGTCGCGCGCAGGTTGAACCCCTCCGCGGTCGAAATGCCGAACAGCGGCGTCTCGGGTACGAAGACCACCAGCGCCACGGCCAGCGCGGACAGTCCGCCGGCGTAGCCGATGCCCCACGCGTAGCCCGAGATGCGGCCGATGCGGCCCGGCGGGGCGAGGGACGGCAGGAAGGCGTTGTAGAACACCAGGCCGATCTCGTACGCCACGTTGGCGACTACGAACAGCGTCAGCGCCGTCAGCACCGCGTTCGGCTGGCTGGGCCGCACGAAGGCGAGCGCCACCGTGGCCGCCACGCAGACCAGCGCGCTGACGATGAGGTAGCGCCGGCGCCCGCCGCGGTCGGCCAGCACGCCGGCTATCGGCGCCAGCACCGCGATGCCGAGCGCGCTCACGGTGACGCCGCGCGACCAGAGCGCGGTGCCGCGGCCGGCATCATCCGCGAAGGCGTCGCTGAAGTACGCCGAATAGATGAACGAGACGACGAGCGTCGTGAAGGCCGAGTTGGCCCAGTCGTACAGGCACCAGGAGCCGACCTGCAGGCCGGCGGTCCGGCGCTCCGCGTCACCCGGTTTGGCGGCCACGCGTCAGACGCAGGACGCGGCCGTCAGCGCGCCGCCGCTTCCGCCGCTTCGCGCTCGCGCGCGCCGGCAAGGATGTTGTAGAGCCCGTAGTTGCCTTCGTGGCAGGCGTATTCGTACAGCGGCTGATCGCTCCTCTGCATCGGGATCTGGTAGGTCCACGGCTGGATCCAGGCCGTCGGGTCATCCACCGTCACCTCGTACATCAACGTGGTGGGCGACACCCGCGTGAACCGCTCGGTCAGGCGCAGGTTGGCGTCCGACAGGCCGTTCCGGAAGCTGGTCTCGCGCAGGAAGTTGACGGTCTCCACGACCAGCGTGTCGCCGTCCCAGTAGCCGCGCGAATCGCCCATCCACTGGCGGATGCCCGCGTCCACGTGGCCGCGCCCGTCGAGCGGCACGATGCGCGAGCTGTGCACCATTTCGTTGAGCAGCACGACGTGGTCCTCGGTCTGGAACACCTGGACGTTCTGGTTGTAGCCGGCCGGCGTCATCGGGGGGCCGGAGTTGAATCCCAGGATGCAGCGCACGGCGAACATGCCCGACCCGAGGTCCTCCACCCAGCCGCCGGGCGTCGGCTCGTGGCGGGTCACGCCGGCGCGCGCCTGCCGCCGGGCCTGCAACCGCTGCCGCGCTGCATCCGTCAGCGGCGGCAGGCGGCCGTTGGGCGGGTCGACAACCAGCGAAGTGCGGTTCGTCTCCACCGCCGTCGCGCCGGCGTCGAACCAGAACTGGTTGTAGTTGCCGACGATGTCGGCCGGCACGCGGTCGTCGCGCCCGGCGATCTCGGCGTTGCGCCGGGCCTCGAACTCGGCCACCTCTTCCGCGGTGTAGACGTCCTTGTTCTCCAGCTCGGCCGGCCGCTCGAACGGGGTCAGCGTGCGGAAGTCCCACACGCCCTGCAGGTCGGGCGCGCCCCACGCCGTCCGGGGAACGCCGGAGTCCTGCGCGAACGCGGCGGTCGGGAGCAGAACCGCGACCGCGAACGCCGCGGCCAGCGGGACGCTCTTCATCACATGTCGATGCACGGTTGACCTCCTACCTGGAGCCCTGCCGCCCGGCGGCCGCCTCCCGCTCCTCGGCGCGCGCGCCGCTCAGCGAGTTGGGCACGGCGTAGTTGCCTTCATGGCAGGCGTACTCGTACTGCTGGTATTCGGCGTCGCGCCGCCACGGGAAGGTGACGGTCCACGGCTCCGTCCAGACGTCCGGATCGTCCATGGTGACCGAGTAGCGCAGCGTATCCGGGCCGACGGGGGTGAAGCGCTCGACGATGCGCCGCCGCGGCGACTGGTGGGTGCGCCCCCCGGGCGCCCGCATGTTGTCGACCTCCTTGAAGTTGGTCGATTCGATCACCAGGGTGTTCCCCTCCCAGCGGCCCTTGGGATCACCCTCCCACAGGCCGATGTCCGGGTCGACGTGCGGGCCGCCGTCTATCGGGACGATCCGCGCGTTGTGGATCATCTCGCTGTGCAGGACGACGTAGCCGGGCGTCTGGAGGATCAGCGTGCCGTTGTTGTACGCCGTCGGCATCATCATCCCGAACACGCCGCGGGAGATGCAGCGGTCGCCGCCCTCCATGTTGGCGTAGGTGTCGTGCAGGTGCTCGCGGACGTACGCGGCGCGGTCGCTCGCCTGCTCGGTCAGCGCGGGCATCTTGCCGCTGCGCGGCTCGGTCAGCAGCGCCGGCCAGTCGCCGCCCTCCGGCTGCTGCCAGTACCAGTCGAACCAGTACAGCGCGTAGAAGCCGGGGTCGCCTTCACGCAGTGTCTCGTTCGCCTTGATGGTGGCGTCGTAGCGCGCCTTGGCCAGCTCCCGCAGCTCCTCCTGCGTGAAGTTGTCGCGCCCCGACAGCTCGTCGGGCAGCTCGAGCGGGGTGTGGTTGGCGTCGGCGTTGTTCCACATCCCCTGGATGTCCGGTTGGCCGTCGGCCAGCCGCGCCGGCTCCCAGTCCTGCGCGGCGGCGGGCGCCCCCGGCACGAGCAGCGCGACGGCGAAACCTGCCAGCGCGACCGCCGCAACGAGATCTCGGATCCCCATGACTTCCTCCCTGGCCGCCTCGGCGGCCGGACGCGCGCATGCCGGTCAGCTTCCCGCGACGATGCGCGGCGCGGTAATCTGTCAGTCCACAGTAGACGACCAAGCTGGCGCACGCAAGCAAGGCGCTGCCAAATGGTGAAGTACAGAGGGGACGGCGGCAATCGACGCGGCCACCGGGGGTTTGGGGCGCAGCCCCCATCTCGAACATGCCGAAGCTGATGCTGGTGACGGGGGCGAGCTCCGGAATCGGGCGTTCAACGGCCATCGGGCTGGCGCGGCAGGGCGCCCGGCTGCTGCTCACCGGCCGCGACCCGGCGCGCTGCGACGAGGCGCTGGCGGCGGTGCGCGCGGCGGG